>DRQN01000036.1 GCA_011371455.1 Gammaproteobacteria bacterium | reverse complement strand
TGTTCCTACAACGACGGCGGCGGAAAAAAATGAACAAAGATGTCAGTGTGCTTTTTGTTTGCATGGGCAATATCTGCCGTTCACCCACGGCGGAGGGGGTGTTCGCCAAACGCCTCGCCGATGCCGGGCTGGACGATCGGGTCGAGGTTGACTCCGCCGGCACCCATGCCTACCACGTGGGCGAACCGCCCGATCCTCGCGCGCAGCGCACGGCGGCGAGCCGCGATGTGGATCTCAGCCGCCTGCGCGCGCGCAAGGCGGTGGTGGAGGACTTCGAGGAGTTCGACTATGTGCTGGCCATGGATCGGGACAACCTTGAACGCTTGCAGGAAATCTGCCCCGAGGGGGCGGAGCACAAATTGCAGTTATTCCTCAGCTATGCCCCCGAGCTGGATATCGATGAGGTGCCCGATCCCTATTACGGCGGCCCGGCCGGCTTCGACCGGGTGCTGGACATGATCGAGGTGGCGGCCGATGGTTTGCTGGAGGAGATTCGCAAGCGGCATCTGTGACGACCTGCGCACACGGCGCAGAAAAATACCGCAATGGCCGCAACGAAAAAGGGGCGCCCGAACCACCGGGCGCCCCTTTTTCATTGCGGCCACCAGGCTAGCCCTCGCCGTTGCCCGAGGGCTTGGCCTTGGGGGCTGGGGCTGCTTCCTTCGCCGCCGGCTTCTCGCTCTTTGCCACTGGCGCGGCGGCGGCCGGCGCAGGCGCCGCTGAAACCCTGGCCTCGGCCGGCTTGCTCTCGATGGCCTTGAGCAGGTCGGCCTGTTGAGGGGGCGGCGTTTCCCCGGCTTTCTGCGCCGGTGCCGGCTTCTCGCGGGGCGCTTTTTCGCTAACCGCCTTTTGCGCCTTTTCAACCGCAGGCTTGTCGCCGGCGGGGCTGCGGGTGGCCGCGGGAGGGGCGGCCTTTTCGGGCTTTTCCGCCGTGTCTTGCGCGGGCTTCTGCGCTGCCGGCGCTGCCTTTTCAACAGTGTTTTCCGCGCGCTTTTCCACCGGCCTGGCAGGGCTGCGCGGGGTCTTGGCGGCGGGGGGGGTGGCCTCTGTGGCAGGTTTCCTGGCCGCTACTTGCTGGCTCTCGCCTTTGTCCGCGGGGGACGACGACTCGGCTGCCGGTTTCGTTGCCGGGGGTTTTTCGTCGCCCGATGCCTTGGCCTTGTTCGTCGCCGCTGCCTGGCGCTGGGGTTTTTGCGGGGCCTCCGTCGCCGCGGGGGCGGCCGCTGTGCCCTCGCTCTTCACGGTGTCCGTCTTTGCAGCCTCCTTGGTGCTGGGCCTGGGAGCCGTTTCGGCCCGGGGTGCAGTGGGGCTGGCCGGCGGGGCCTCTTTGCCAGCTCCGGTGCGGGCCTGTTTCTCGCTGCCGCTTTCACCGCTGGATTCTGTCGTGGCTTCGCTGCTGACGTCGCGGCTCGACTCACGACGGCGACGGCGGCCACCGCGACGACCACGGCGGGAGCGCTGGCCGTCACGCGGTTCCTGCCGACCCTCGTCGCCGCCTGCCTCGGCTGGCGCCGTTACGGCTGCAGTCCCGGTCGTGTCTGCCACCGGGGTCTCCGCCGCCCTGGCGGGGGCGGGCTTGCGCGTGGCGGCGTTGTCGCGGCTCGGCTGACGTTCCCGGCGTGGCGATTTCTGCCGTGGCTCGGCCTGGGTGGCGCCTTGGGCACCGGCGCGTGTGCCGTCCGAACCTTGCTCGGCATCACGGCGGCCGGCTTCGGCCTTGCGCGGTTGCCGGCGACGGCCGTTGCCGCTGCTGCGGGAGCCGCCTCGGCCACCACGGCGCTGCTGGCCGCGTGATTCGCCCGTGGATTTGCCGCTGGCGCCCTTGGGGGCGGTGGTCGCGGTTTCGTCAGTCTCGGTGGTGCTTGCCTTGCGGGTGGCGTCGCCGCCGCCGATGAGGTTCGACCACAGGCGCTTGATGAAGCCGCCTTGGCGAGGGGTTTCCTGTGCCTGCCCCGCCGTGCCTTGCTGCGGTACGGGGGAGGCCGGCACGACGCTTTTGACGGCGGGCTCTTCGCTCTTGGCCTTGGGCTTGTCGCCCTGCAGGGATTCGGAGACTTCTTCACGCTCCACGGCAAGATCGTAGCTGGTCTGGCTGCCGCCGCCGCGCCCCAGATCGCTGGCGCGTTCGCGCTGGATCTCGTAATGGGGGGTCTCGAAGCTGGTGTTGGGCACCAGCACCACCTTGACCTTCTGGCGTGCCTCGATAGCGCTGATGGCGCTGCGTTTTTCGTTGAGCAGGAAGGTGGCCACGTTGACCGGCGCCTGCACCACGATACGTGCGGTCTGGTCCTTCATGGCGTCTTCTTCGATGATGCGCAGGACCGACAGGGCCAGCGATTCGGTGCCACGGATGGTGCCCTGCCCCTTGCAGCGCGGGCAGACGATCTGGCTGGACTCGCCCAGCGAGGGGCGCAGGCGCTGGCGCGACATCTCCAGCAGGCCGAAGCGGGAGATGCGGCCCACCTGTACGCGGGCGCGGTCCATCTTCAGCGCCTCGCGCAGGGTGTTTTCCACCTCGCGCTGGTTGCGCGAGGAACTCATGTCGATGAAGTCGATGACGATCAGGCCGCCGAGATCGCGCAGGCGCAGCTGGCGGGCGACTTCTTCCGCCGCCTCGCGGTTGGTGTTGAGGGCGGTCTCCTCGATGTCGCTGCCCTTGGTGGCGCGCGCCGAGTTGATGTCGATGGAGATCAGCGCCTCGGTGTGATCGATGACGATGGCGCCGCCGGAGGGCAGGCGCACCTCGCGCTGGAAGGCGGTCTCGATCTGGCTCTCGATCTGGTAGCGTGTAAACAGTGGCACCTTGTCTTCGTAGAGCTTGAGCTTGCTCAGGTTATGCGGCATCACCATCTGCACGAATTCGACCGCACGATCGTAGGTCTTGCGGTCGTCGATGAGGATTTCGCTGATGTCCTTGCGCAGGTAGTCGCGGATGGCGCGGATGACGACGTTGCTTTCCTGATAGACGAGGAAGGGCGCGGGGCGTTCCTGCGCGGCCTTGTCGATGGCCTCCCACAGTTGCAGCAGGTAGTTGAGATCCCACTGCAGCTCTTCCGGATTCTTGCCGACGCCGGCGGTGCGCACGATCAGGCCCATGTCCTCCGGTACTTCCAGCGCGGCGAGGGCGTCGCGGATCTGGTTGCGTTCGTCGCCCATGATGCGGCGCGATACGCCACCGGCGCGCGGGTTGTTGGGCATCAGCACCAGATAGCGGCCGGCGAGGCTGATGAAGGTGGTCAGCGCCGCGCCCTTGTTGCCGCGTTCTTCCTTGTCGATCTGCACCAGGATTTCCTGGCCTTCGCGCAGCACGTCCTTGATGTTGACGCGGCCGTTGCCGAGTTCGACCTTGGGATTGAAATAGCTGCGGGAGATGTCTTTGAGGGGAAGAAAACCGTGGCGTTCGGCGCCGTAATCGACAAAGGCGGCTTCGAGGCTGGGCTCGATGCGGGTGATGCGGCCCTTGTAGATGTTGGCCTTTTTCTGCTCGCGGCCAGCGGTTTCGATGTCGAGGTCGTACATGCGCTGGCCATCGACCAGCGCGACACGCAACTCTTCCGGTTGAGTCGCGTTAAACAGCATGCGTTTCATATTGTTATTTCCAGCGCGCTCAACCATGTCCACTGCGGTTGCGGGCGGAATACGTCACAGTGGTTGCCCGTTCCCCTGGCGGCCATTGCAGGCGGCAAGCAGGTCGGGAGACCGTTGTTGGTAGCTCGTCATGAACGCTTTGCGAACATGGGAGCGCGCTAATAATGTGTGTAAATGACATCCGTCATGACGCGGATGTTGAAAATTCAGCTCTGTTTTCGCCACGCCTCGTGTCCGCGTTTCCTGCG
>DRQN01000035.1 GCA_011371455.1 Gammaproteobacteria bacterium | reverse complement strand
CTCGGCATAGGGCATGCCCAGCGCCGCCGCCAGCCGCTTGCCCTGCGCGGCATAGTCGCCGAAGCCGATGACCTGTGCATCACTCATAGCGGCGGTCCCTCCGCGGCGACTTCATCGCCGATCCGGTAGCCGCTGTCGTCATTGGCCAGCTTGCTGGCGAAATTGAAGTCGGCGGGGAATTCGGCGTGGATGCGGTACAGGGGCTCCCCCTTTTTTACCGGCTCGCCGAGCTTTTTCAACAGGTCGATGCCGGCGCCCTTGTCCATGGGCGCGCCGGCCAGGCGGGCGATCTTGGCCATCTGGTAATTGTCGATGGCGCTGACCACGCCACCGCGCGGGGCGGTGATCTCGCGTGTCAGGTGGCCGGGCTCGAAGCGCCGGGTCTGTTTGCCCTGGGCCTCGATGATGGCCTGCATCTTGGCCAGGGCGCGGCCGGAGTCGAGGATGTCGCGCGCCATCACGTAGCCGCTGCCGCCGCGCACGTCGGGGTCGAATTCGAGGATGCGCCCCGCCAGGCGCAGGGCCTTCTGGCGCAGATCCTGCGGCGCGTCGGGGTCGTTGTGCAGCACCTGCATCACGTCGCGTGCCTCCAGCACCGGGCCGATGCCGCGGCCGATGGGCTGGTTGCCGTCGGTGATGATGACCTCGATGTGCAGGCCGAGGCGGTCACCGACGTACTCGAACAGCTTGCGCAGGTGCAGGGCCTCGCGCATGTGGCGCACCTTGGCGCTGGGGCCGACCGGGATGTCCAACAATAAATGGGTGGACCCGGCGGCGAGTTTCTTGGACAGGATGGAGGCGACCATCTGCCCCTGCGAATCGATGCCCAGGGGGCGCTCCACGGCGATCAGGATGTCGTCCACCGGTGCCAGCCTGGCGGTGCCGCCCCAGGCCAGGCAGGCGCGCTCGCGGCGCACCACCTTGTGCATGATATTGGGGGGCAGATCCACCTTGGCCAGCACCTCCATGGTGTCGGCGGTGCCGGCGGGGGAAGTGATGGCGCGCGATGAGGTCTTCGGCATCAGCGTGCCGTGGGCGGCGACGATGGGCGTCACCAGCATGGTGGTGCGGTTGCCGGGGATGCCGCCGATGCAGTGCTTGTCCACCACCAGTGGCTCGTGCCAGTGCAGGCGTTCGCCGGATTCGGTCATGGCGCGGGTCAGGTAAAGAATCTCCTCACGGTCCAGTCCGCTCTGCCCGGATGCCACCAGGAAGGCGGCCATCTCCATTTTCGAATAGCGATTGGCGACGATGTCGCGGGTGATGGCGCGATAGTCTTCGAGTTTCAGCGGCTCGCCGCCGATCTTGCGACGGACGGCATCCATGGAGGCCGGTGGTTCGGCGTGATCCACGCGCACCGCCGTGCCTTCGCCCAGGCCGAGCTGATCGAAGGCCTGTTCCGCCAGCCCCAACTCGCCGGGGGCGACGATGGCGGCATCGTCCACCACGTTGAGCAGGGCGTGGATGTGGTGGCCGTCGGACTCGATGAGGATCTTCGACAGGGCCTGAAAGCCCTCGGCGCGATATAGTTCGCACTCGCGGTGCAGGTAGGCGACGTTTTCACGGTAGGTGTCGATGGCCACACGGCGCAGGCTGAGGAGTTCATGATGGGTAGTCGTTACATCTTTTTTGGTCTTCATGGGAACCTTTTACCCGCCGACGGTGTTGGAGTGCAAGTTTCTTTGCGGGCGCTGCTCTGGCCAACGGGCCTGTTTTCCCGCCCGCTTTTAATGTCGGCTTAAGTTTTTCCCGATACCTTTTTGGCCCATGAGAAACATTCTCCCCTTTCGCGCCCGCGGCAAGACCCTGCCCGATTTCGAGACGCTGGTGCGCCCGCATCTCGATCACCTGTACCGGCTCGCCTACCGTTTTTGTGGTCAGCGGCAGGATGCCGAAGATCTGGTACAGGATCTGCTGGTGAAGCTCTATCCCCGCCATGCCGAGATCGCCAGGGTCGAGAAGTTGCGTCCCTGGCTGGTGACCACGCTCTATCGCATGTTCATCGACGGCACCCGCCGCAAGGCCCGCTCGCGGCTGGAGTTGATCGACGACGAGACCAGCTTCTACGACGGCGTCGCCAACAATGATGACCGGCCGGAGCAGTCGCTGGCCCGTGAGCAAAGGATCGAACAGATACAGCGGGCCTTCGAGCGTCTCAGCGATGACCACCGTACCCTGCTCACCTTGCACGATATCGAAGGCTATCGCCTGGTCGAACTGGAAGGGATGCTGGACATACCATTGGGCACCCTGAAGTCCCGCATTCACCGCGCGCGGGCGCGCATGCGCCAGTTGCTGGATGACGCGGCAGACGCCTAACGATTGGCGATTGCAGGTACTTCCAGAAAAATCGTTTTTGCGGGAACCTTATTCAATCCATCGTCGTTTCAAGGGGCGAGAGGTGATGAAAATGACATGCAACGAACTTCGCAATCTGCTCGACGACTATCTCGACGGTGAGCTGCCACGGGCGCGGCGAGAGGCCTTCGAGCGTCATCTGAATAATTGTGCAGGTTGTCAGCAGCAACTTTCGCGGGAGCAGGCATTGCGCGCCGATCTCAAGGCCATGCCGGTTCCCGCCCCCTCGGCGGATTTTGCCGAACGGGTGCTGCGGCAGGCCGTGGAAAGCAATGTCGATCATCACCACCGGCACGGTTTCGTGACGGGATTCGGCAGCGCCCTGGTGGCCGGTCTGGCACTCTGGGTGGTGGTCGGGCTCTTTCCCAGCCCGCAGGGGGTTGTGCCCCAAGGGACAGAGCCTCTGCAGACGGTCTCCATTACCCTCAATGAACAGCAGGATATCGCGTTGGTATTCAATGCCGAGCGGGTCGTGCTGGGGGCGAGGATTTCCATCGAACTGCCGGATAGCGTTACCATCGCCGGCTACCCCGGGCGCAAGCGCCTGGAGTGGCAGACCGATCTCGCCGAGGGCAGCAACCTGCTGCGCTTGCCGGTGATTGCGACCGGTACCGGTCAATTGGTTGCGCATATCGAGCACGACAACAAGGTCACCACCTTGAAGATCCAGCTCGAGGCGCGCAAGCCGGGTCTCACGGGAACCGTCGAGCTTCCCGCTCAGCGCATGGCATAAGGGATATGCCGAAAAAAACCTGAATCCCCAGATCCAGTGAATCCGATGTAGGAGTAGATGTAATGAAGACGGTAAGAACGACCCTGATGGCCGCCGGCTTTGCCCTTTCCGCCCTGACACTGAGCATGGGTACCGCGCAGGCTGCAGAACTGGATGACCTGGACGTGACGATTCGGGTGATCAACAGCGATGACGTCAGGGATATCGGCAATGAACTGCGCCTGCCGGACTTTTCCGGCGACAAGGAACGCCAGGAACATGCCCGCAATGATCAGCGGGAGCACAACGCGCAGCGGCGCGGTGATGACGAAGGCCAGGATGAACGTGAAGGTCACGATCACGACAAGCGTGATGCCGAAGACGCCAAGGGCGATCACGACAGCGCCAGAGACGGTCACGAAGATTCCATGGGCGACCATGAAGATGGCATGGACGAGCGCGATGACGACCACGAAGACAGCATGGATGACCGCGATGACGACCACGAAGACAGCATGGACGATCGCGATGATGCCATGGACGACCGTGAGGACGGCACGGACGACCGCGATGATGCCATGGACGATCGTGAGGACGGCATGGACGACCGCGATGATGCCATGGACGACCGTGAGGACGGCATGGACGACCGCGATGATGCCATGGACGACCGTGAGGACGGCATGGACGACCGCGATGATGCCATGGACGACCGTGAGGACGGCATGGACGATCGCGATGACGACAACGATGATATGCACGACCAGCGTGACTCAATGTAACTTGCCAGTAAACTTCCACCTGAATCCGTGGGTTCATGACGGCGAATGACACAACCCATCGATCCGTCTCGCTATATGAAGAATCTCGGCAATAATCCCCGCTATTCCCTCGATTTTTCATTGCGCGATACGCATCAAGCAGTTGTGTGTTTCATCCGCCCTGAACCCACGGATTCAGGTTCCAGAACTTAAGTTACCGTTAAGTTACACTTGAAAAGATAATCCCCCCCCGGGAGCTCCGGGGGGGATTTTTTGTCTGCTGTCTTTGTGGCCGGACTCTCCGTCTGCCACCTGGTCATCGAGGTCTGTTATGCGAACAATCCACGCCCTATTTTCCTGCTCATTGTTGCTGCTTTTTTCCATGCCCGTTCTTGCTGCTGATTCGGCACAAGAATATTTCTCGCAAGGTGTGAAAGCCGCCAGCGCGGGGGATTACAAAAGCGCTCTGAATGGTTTTCTTCAGGCCAGGGAACAAGGCATGGACAAGCCTGTTCTGGATTACAATCTGGGTGTTGCCTATTACCGTTTGGGTCGTTATCCCGAGGCCCGCAAGGTTTTTACCCGTTTGCTCAAGAAGCCCAGCTTCACCCCTGTTGCCTATTTCAATCTGGGCCTGATCGCCAACAAAACCGGTGACGATCGTTCCGCTATCGACTGGTTTCTGCGCGCCTATCAAAACACTGAAGACGAGAAGTTGAAGGCCCTGGCCGCCACGGCCCTGAAACGCCTGGGCGTTGACGTGGAAAATAGCCCGGTAACGAAGAAGTGGAGTGGTTTTGCCGCTGTCAATGTGGGCCACGACTCCAATGTCAAGTTGGCCAACGAAGACCTGGTGGGCGTGTTTGGTGAAAGTGACAGCAGTCTTGAGATCATGGGCGTGGGCAATTACTGGCTGCGTGGCGGACGCGAGGACGGCGTGCGCCTTTCCTTTAGTGCCGATGTGCAGAAATACCAGAACTCGAGTAATTATGATTTCAGCCAGTTCCAGTTAGGCCTGTCTCGTTTTGGCAGGCTGGCCGGCTGGGACATGCGTTTCACCGGTTCCTGGAACGAGAGCTATCTGGGCGGCAACAATTATCAGCGCATCTTCGGCGGCGAGACGCGTGGGCGCTACGGCCTGGGTAATGGCAAATACCTGCGCCTGCGCTACCGGCTCAACTACATCACCGCCACGGACACGGCTTTCGAATCGCTGGAGGGCTGGCGACACCAGTTGCGTGCCGGCATGCAGCTCAAACAGGGGGCGCACCATCTACGTGTCTATTACCAGTTGGACCTCAATGATCGCAGTGACCGCATGCGCGCGACGGGTTTCACCAGCTTCTCGCCCACCCGTCACGCCCTGCGCGCCCTGGCCTATCTGCGCCTGGGCGGGAAATGGAAGGGGCGCCTGGATGCCCGCTACCGTTTCAGCGGCTACAATGATGCGACCACCGATACCGCGGTCGTCGCCAGCCCCGTTACCCGCGAGGATACCCAGCTCCGTCTTGGCGCCCGGGTGGGCCGAAGCTTCGCCAGATACTGGGACGTGGAAGGGCAGTACATCTATTATGACAATAGCTCCAACATCGCCGTGAACAGCTACAAGCGCTCGGTGGTGAGCCTCGGCATCAGTCGCTTCTTCTGACCCGGCGGCCTCCCTCTTGCCAGAACGGGGCGCGCGTGTTTCGATGTGCGCTGCCCCGAATTCTGGAATCCGAGATCTATGCGACAACGCCTGGCATTGCTGAAAACCTGGTTGGCCGATGTGCTGGAAACGCCGGCCTTCGATCTCGCGCCGGCCTCCAGCGACGCCAGCTTCCGCCGTTATTTCCGCGTCCGCCACGGCGACCGTTCGCTGATCGTGATGGACGCGCCGCCGGCACAGGAGGATACCGCGCCCTTTGTTCACCTCGCCGAACGGCTGCGCGCGGCGGGCCTGAATACACCGCGTATCCTGGCGAAGAATATTGCGCAGGGCTTTCTGCTGCTCAGCGATCTGGGCGACACGCCCTATCTGCAAGTGTTGACCGAGGCGAGCGCCGGGCAACTCTATGGCGATGCCCTGTCGGCATTGCTGCGCATGCAGCAGATGGGCGACCGTTGGCTGACGGATCTTCCACCCTATGACCACGCCCTGTTGATGCAGGAAATGCACCTGTTCCGCGACTGGTATCTGCAACGGCACCGCCAGCAGGCCCTTTCGCCGCCGCAGGCGCGCCTGCTCGACGAGGTCTTCGGCCGCCTGGCTAGCTCGGTGCTGGATCAGCCGCGGGTGTTCGTGCACCGTGACTACCACTCGCGCAACCTCATGTTCACGCCGCAGGACAATCCCGGCATCATCGACTTCCAGGACGCTGTGCTGGGGCCGGTGACCTATGACCTGGTCTCCCTGCTGCGTGACTGTTACATCCGCTGGCCGCGTGCGCGGGTCGAGGCCTGGGCGCTGGACTATCTGCGTGAGGCACAGGCCGCCGGCATCGTCACCGATGTGGCTGACGAGACCTGGCTGTGCTGGTTCGACTGGATGGGCGTGCAGCGCCATCTCAAGGCCGCCGGCATCTTCGCCCGCCTCGACCTGCGCGATGGCAAGCCCGGCTATCTCGGCGATATTCCGCGCACCCTGGGCTACGTGCGCGAGGTGGCGGGGCGCTACGCCGAGCTGCGGCCCCTGCTGGACTTCCTGCCCGCCGAGGCCGCTGCCGCCGGGGGCGCGGCGTGAAGGCCATGATCCTCGCCGCCGGGCGCGGCGAACGCCTGCGCCCGTTCACCGACCACACCCCCAAGCCGCTGCTGCCGCTGGCCGGCAAGCCGCTCATCGTCTGGCACATCGAGGCCCTGGTGGCGGCGGGTATCCGTGATATCGTCGTCAATCACGCCTGGCTGGGCGGGCAGATCGAAGCGGCGCTGGGCGATGGCGGGGCCTTCGGCGCGCGCATCGTCTATTCGCCGGAGGGTGACGAGGCGCTGGAGACCGGCGGCGGCATCCATCACGCGCTGCCGCTGCTGGGTGACGCGCCCTTCCTGGTGGTCAACGGCGACGTGTGCACGGACTATGATTTTTCCCGCCTGCCGGCCCGGCCCGGCGGGCTGGCGCATCTGCTGCTGGTGGCGAATCCGGCCCATCATCCGGCGGGCGATTTCTTTCTCGCCGGCGGCCGTGTCATGGACGAAGGCGCGCCCGCCGGCGCCACGCGGCTCACCTTCAGCGGCATCGGCCTCTATTCTCCGCGGCTGTTCGACGGCTGCGAGAGCGGGCGTTTTCCGCTCGCCCCGCTGCTGCGCCGGGCCATGGCCCGGGGGCGGGTGAGCGGAGAGTGTTATGGTGGATGCTGGGTGGATGTCGGCACGCCAGAGCGCCGCGACGAGGCCGAGCGTCTCCTGTGGCAGCTTGTTCGGCATCGCAAGTAGGGAATTGCTTGCAACCCATAGTGCGTCACTTAAAATGGGTCTAAATGGATTTCTCCGTTGTTTGGATCGCGGACAGGTTCAAGCGGCGGGATTGTGAGGGGGTCTATGATCAAAGTCATGGTGGTTGATGACCACGAGCTGGTGCGGACGGGGATAAAACGTATTCTCAACGACGCGCCGGGCATTCGAGTGGTCGCCGAGGCCGCCAGCGGCGAAGAGGCGATCCTGGTCGCCAGCACCAAAAAGCCCGACGTGGTGCTGATGGATGTCAGCATGCCCGGCATCGGTGGCCTGGAGGCCACCCGCAAGCTGGCGCAGCTGCTGCCCAAGCTGAAGGTCATCGTGGTCTCGGTACACGCCGACGAGCCCTTCCCCAGCCGCATGCTGAAGGCCGGCGCCAGCGGCTATCTCACCAAGGGTTGCGCGGTGGAGGAGATCATCTCCGCGATCAAGATCGTCGCCAATGGCGAGCGCTACATCGGCGCCGACATCGCCCAGACCCTGGCCCTGAAGCGCACCCCCGGCGGCGCCAGCACCCCCTTCGACAACCTCTCGCCACGCGAAATGCAGGTGATGCTGATGCTCACCCAGGGGCAGAAGACCCAGGTGATCTCTGACAAGCTCTGCCTCAGCCCCAAGACCATCAGCACCTACCGCCATCGCCTGTACGAAAAGCTGGGCGTGGACAGCGACGTGGAGCTGGCGCGCCTGGCGATGAATTACGGCATCATCGAGACCATTGGCGGCGGCACCTCGTAGCGTGAGTGGATTAATAAGCCTGTTCACCACAGAGGCACGGAGACACGGAGAAGAGAATTCTCTTGCCTTGGCGAAAGCCAGAGTTTTTTTCGCGTCTCCGTGCCTCTGTGGTGAGTTTTTATAAATACTCAGGCAATGACGAGCATGACCTGTGCCTGCCCAAGGCTGCCGCTTTAACCCGCCCCGGCTTTCGCGCTAAGATGGCTTCCTGAGTTTCGGCATGGGTTATTGGCCATGCCG
>DRQN01000034.1 GCA_011371455.1 Gammaproteobacteria bacterium | reverse complement strand
TTGTGCGTTGGCCCTGGTGGTTGTAGGTGTAGGTGGCTTTCAGTACGCCGGCCTCGTAGACCTTGTACAGGCGTCCGGCGTTGTTGTATTCGAAGGTGCGGTTGCCGTTGCGGTCGCTGGTGCGGTTGCCGGCGGGGTCGTGGGTGACGGGGGTGCCGCCGAGGGTGGCCAGCCGGTTGCTGTTGGGCCGGTAGTGGCTGGTGGTGGTGCCGGTGCCGTCGCTGATGGTGGTGCGGTTGCCGTTGCGGTCGTAGCTCAGGCTGTGGGCGGGCTGGCCGGGGCGGGCGTCCTGGGTGAGGCGGTCGAGGGCGTCGTAGCCGTAGGCGGCGGTGCCGCTGTGAGGTAGGCGATGGTCGCCGGCCGGTCGTGGGCGTTGGGGTCGATGGCGGTTTGCTGCCAGGTGTGGTCGGTGGCGGGGCCTTTTTGCCAGACGCGGTAGCCGCTGCGGGTGGTGTGATCAGCAATGGCGGCCATGAGGTGGGTTTCCGGTTGTGTTGTATTCGCTGGCATGGTGTTGGCTGTCAGGGGACGCGTGGGCCCGGGTGGCATGTCTACCCTGCCCGACTTTCAAAACCAATAGATGAAATGAATGGCACTAAGTTAAGCCTAAACACCAGCAGACCATCAGGCTAACCCATTGAAAAGAAAGAAGGTTGCCCAAGAATCGGTTAAGATGTTTGTTAGCAAGCATCCATCCCCCCGACAGCGGCAACTCCGGGGACGCAATTCCGGGGACACAATACTTAACGGCAATCCCGGGGACACCGAGTGATCCACGATTTGATTCCACGTGGGCATGAAAAGCCTGCCTACCCTACCTGTCTAATCAGCACTTACTGCCATCCTTACCTGTTATATTTCTTGAATAATCTACCTAATTCACGTCCGCAAAAAAGTGAAATATTCACACTCTTGCAAAAAAGATAGCCCCGAGAAAGATGGAGGCAACCTTGAAAAACTGGCAACACAAGACCGAGGAAAAAGGTGAAATGGAGTCCGGGGTATGACAGGCACGCTAGCGGACAAACAGGGGCGGCTGAAAGTAACACGAGAAAATCAGGCTGGACTCGCCGGAAGTCACGGAGAACTCCGACACGCCACCCGGACAGTGGCGAAGACGAGGGATAAATACGGCACTCAGGCAGGTGCACCTATTCTTCGGGATGCGAACCCGGTGAATTCTGCGCCCGGCGCTCGGCGCGGCGTCGGCGCAATGAGATCAGCGTGCCCACCGGGCCGGAGATGGCATAGAGGAAGAACACCGCAAACAACACTTGCGGCGGGTCGATGGAAACCAGTACGAACACCAGCACCACCACCAGGATGGAAACAAAGGGCACCTTGCCCTTGAGGTCCAGTTCCTTGAAGCTGTTATAGCGCACGTTGCTCACCATCAGTACGCCGATGGTCACGGTGAGCAACAGGGCGAGCACGGCGATGCTTTGCCCCTCAACCTGGTAGTCATGCCCAACCCAGACCAGGCCGGTGATGACGGCGGCGGCGGCGGGACTGGGCAGGCCCTGGAAGTAACGCTTGTCGGCGATGCCAACCTGGGTGTTGAAGCGCGCCAGGCGCAGGGCGGTGCCGGCGGTGTAGACGAAGGCGGCCAGCCAGCCCAGTTTGCCAAGGTCGGACAGGGCCCACTGAAACATCACCAGCGATGGCGCCAGGCCAAAGGACACCATGTCCGCGAGGCTGTCGTATTCGGCGCCGAATTCGCTCTGGGTGTTGGTCATGCGCGCCACGCGGCCGTCCAGGCCGTCCATGATCATGGCGATGAAGATGGCGATGGCGGCGGCCTCGAAACGGCCGTTCATGGAGGCGACGATGGCGTAGAAGCCGGCGAACAGGCAGCCGGTGGTGAACAGGTTGGGCAGCAGGTAGATGCCGCGCGGGCGTTTCTTTTCCGACGCCGGCGTGTCCGGCGCGTTTTCTGCGGGCTCTTGTGAAGGGTGTTCCGGGCTGGGCTCAGTCATCGCTCAATGATCGCCGCTCGCCGGGCCGCTGTCCACCTTTGGCGGCACGGCCTTTTCGTGCACCAGGGTGGCGATGATGTCGCTGCCGGCCCGCAGCCTGTCACCCCGCCTGATATCGATACGTGTGCCCGTTGGCACCCAGACCTCGACCCGCGCGCCGAAATAGATAAAACCACAACGCTGGCCCTGGCCGATACGCTCGCCACTGTGCACATAGCACCTGGGACGCACGGCGCGGAGCCTGGGCGCGCTCACCAGCAGCACATCGTCTTCTTCGTCGCTCTGAATCCACTGCGCGTAACGCGGCTCACCGTCCGGTGCGTCGCGTTTGCCGATCCACTGCTGCAGCACCTTGCCCTCCATGGGGCTGCGCACGGAAAAGATGTCGTTCATGCGCATCTGTATGACGAGGCGTATGGCCTGCCGCTCCAGGTAGGGGTCCTGCGCGGTATCGATGGACAGCACGCGCCCGTGCACCGGGCTGACGATACCCAGCGGCGAAGGCGGCACCCGGCGCGGCGGGTCACGAAACAGGAACAGCAGCAGCGCCACCAGCAACCACAGCGGCGCGGCCAGCCAGCCGAACTGCCATTGCAGCAACAGGGCGATGGCGGCGGCAAGGGCGATCCAGTGCCAACCTTCACGCGCGATCAGGGGGTAGCGATAGGCGAGCATGGTGAAAACTCGATGGCGTTGAAGACTTGAAGACAGTACCGAGAGGAAAACGAAACCGGGGACAGACCCGCTGGCCTGTCCCCGGTGCCTACCTGTCGGCGATCAGTTCTTGGACTTGTCGACGATCTTGTTGATCCACGGCATCATGCTGCGCAGGTCCGCGCCCACCTTCTCGATGGGATGCTCGGCGTTGAGGCGGCGGCGCGCGGTCATCTCGGGATAGTTGGTCTGACCTTCGAGAATGAAGCGCTTGGCGTACTCGCCGGTCTGGATGTTGCGCAGGCATTCGCGCATGGCCTTGCGGCTCTCTTCGTTGATGATCTTCTCGCCGGTGACGTACTCGCCGTACTCGGCGTTGTTGGAGATGGAGTAGTTCATGTTGGCGATGCCGCCTTCGTACATCAGGTCGACGATCAGCTTGAGTTCGTGCAGACACTCGAAGTAGGCCATCTCCGGGGCATAGCCGGCTTCCACCAGGGTCTCGAAGCCGGCCTTCACCAGCTCCACGGCGCCGCCGCACAGCACCGCCTGTTCGCCGAACAGGTCGGTCTCGGTCTCGTCCTTGAAGGTGGTCTCGATGATGCCGGTGCGGCCACCGCCGACGCCGGAGGCATAGGACAGCGCCACGTCCTTGGCCTTGCCGGAGGC
>DRQN01000033.1 GCA_011371455.1 Gammaproteobacteria bacterium | reverse complement strand
TCCTCGAACACCGCGTCGGCCTTGCCCAGCAGGGCGGTGATGACGCCGAGGTTGGCCATGTAGCCGGTGGAAAACAGCAGCGCGCGCGGGCGGCCGGTGAATTCGGCCAGTTCTTCCTCGAGGGCGTGGTGGGCGCGCGAGTGGCCGTTGATCAGGTGCGCCGCGCCGGCGCCGACGCCATAGTCATCGGCGCCGCGCTGCAGGGCGGCGATCACCGCCGGGTGGTTGGCCAGGCCCAGGTAGTCGTTGCTGCAGAAGCTCAGCACCCGGCGGCCGTCGACCGTCTGCTGCGGGGCCTGCGGCCCGTCCACCACCCGCCGCGCGCGGTACAGGGCCTGCGCCCGGCGCTCGACCAGGGCGGCGTTCAGTTCGGCCTCCATGGCTGCCTGGATCAGGCTTCGCTCTCGGCCGCACGGCGGCGCTGGGTATCGCCGCGGATGGTCAGCTTGAGGTCGGCGAACATCTTCAGATCGTCCTGGGGACGGCGGCCGTGGGTGGTGAGGTAGTCGCCGATCATCACCGCCGAGGCGCCGGCCATGAAGATCATCGACTGCATGTCGCCGAGGAAATGGCGGCCACCGGCGATGCGGATCTCGGCGCGCGGCAGCAGGTAGCGGAACACGGCGATGCTCTGCAGGATCTCGAAGGGCTCCATGGTGGCGAGCTTGCCCATGGGGGTGCCCTCGGCCGGGTTGAGGAAGTTCATGGGCACCGACTCGACGCCCAGCTCGCGCAGCTGCATGGCCAGCTCGATGCGCTGATCCAGGCTCTCGCCCATGCCGAGGATGCCGCCGGCGCAGACGCGCAGGCCGGCGTCGCGGGCGTGCCTGATGGTGTCGATGTTTTCCTGGTAGCTGTGGGTGGTGCAGACCTTGTCGAAGAAGCTCTCGGCGGTCTCGATATTGTGATGATAGTTCTCCAGCCCCATGGCCTTCAGCTCGGCGGCGGTCTCCGGCGTCAGCACACCCAGGCTGGCGCAGCGGCCCACGTCCGAGTGTTCGTCCATGGCGGCGAAGTATTCTCTCAGCTGCTTGCGTTCTTTGTCCGAGCGTATGCCCCAGCCCTTGGAGACCACGCCGAAGTCGCTCACGCCCCACTCGCGGGCACGCCGGGCCTGCGCCACCAGTTCTTCGCTGGGGATGAAATCATAGCTCGGCGCCGCGGTCTTGTGATGGGCGCTCTGCGAGCAGAACGAGCAGTTTTCGGAGCAGTTTCCCGAGCGTACGTTGGAGATTCCGCAGACTTCGATCTCGTTGCCGCGATAGGTCTTGCGGATGCGGTCGGCCCCCGCCATCAGCCAGGGCAGGTAATCGTGATCCAGCCCCAGCAGCCAGCGGCCTTCCTCGGCGCTGATGTCGCCACCTTCGAGGATGCGCTGGGTGAAGCTGTCGATACGGCGATAGGTTTCGTTGTCCATGCGGGGGTTCCTTTGGATCGGGGAATAAATGGGGGATACTCGTGCGTGTTGCATCTTAGCGTGCGCAGGGAGGCTGTCAACCAGGGAGGGGCATGATGATCGACCGATGGTTAAATATTGACCAGAGCGCTCCACTGGAACCAGTGTGCGTGCTGTGCGGTGAACAGGGTGGGGCCGGGCTGGATCTATGTCACGCCTGCCACTTCGACCTGCCCATGGTCGAGACGGCCTGCCTGCAATGCGCCATCCCGCTGCCGGCAGCACACCCGGGCGGCGCTCTCTGCGGCCACTGCCAGGCCGATCCCCCGCCCTTCGAGCGCTGCCTGGCGCCCTTTGCCTATCGAGCGCCGCTGGACCACCTGTTGCAGGACCTCAAGTTCAACCGCCGGCTGGCGCTGGCGCGCACCTTTGGCCGGCTGATGGCCGAGTGGCTGGCGGATCACTGCGACGGCCTGCCCGAGCGCCTCCTGCCCGTGCCCCTGCACCCGGCCCGCCTGCGTGAACGCGGTTTCAATCAGTCACTGGAGCTGGCGCGCCCCATCGCCCGGCGCCTGGGGCTGCCGCTGGACATCCACGGCTGCCAGCGTCTGCGCAATACCCCGCCGCAGGCGGAGCTGTCTGCCAAACAGCGGCGCGGCAATATCAAGGGGGCCTTCGGCGTGACGGGGACGCCGGCGGGCCACATCGCCATCATCGACGACGTGATGACCACCGGCAGCACGGTGCGGGAACTGGCCCGCACCCTGCACAAGGCGGGTGCGAACCGGGTCGAGGTGTGGGTCTGCGCCCGGGCGGGCTAGCTCAAGCGTCAGTTAGACCTGAATCCGTGGGTTCAGGTTAGAAAGAGAGCTGGACGCCCAGAAAGGCGCTGCGGTCGATGGCGTGCGTGCCCTTGCCCTTGTTGAACGAGGCCTGGATGCTGCGATAGCCGATGTAGGCCAGGGCCGTGGGCAGGACTTCGTAGCCGACCCGCGTCTCCAGCAGGTAGGCCCGGTCGATATCCATGAACGAGGTGATGCTGGGCGCGAAGTAACCCTCCAGCCCCAGGCGCAGGCGCTTCATCTGCTGCGGCTTGTAATTCAGGCGGCCACCCAGGGCAATCGCCGTCCCCTGGGCATCGTGGTCATCTTCCCACATGAACATGACCCGGGGGCCGATACCGACCTCCAGCCCCGGGGCCTTGCTGCCGGCCGTGTCCACCACCAGCAGGCCGACATCGGCGTAGCGGTTCTTGTCTTCATTGTAGAGAACGCCAAAATTCAGCTCGGTACGGCCGAGGGTCGAGCCGCCGACGAAGGCGTTGTAGCGGAAGCTGGCGCTCTTGTCGCCGAGATTCATGTCCAGATTCTGCGCCATGGCCAGGCCACTGCTGGCGGAAAACAAAAAGGCGGCAAGCAAAACTTTGCGTAATGACACGGAGAGGCTCCTCTAGAGTTACGGATACGGCGGGGGGCATTGGCCCTCAAGGCGGCAATGATGCCAGAAAGCCGGGCAAAAAAAAGCCCGGTAAACACCGGGCTCTCCTCAGGGGTTCAAGACCCTTACTTGATCTTGGCTTCCTTGTACATCACATGCTTGCGGATAACAGGATCGAATTTCTTGATCTCCATTTTTTCCGGCATATTGCGCTTGTTCTTGTCGGTGGTATAGAAATGGCCGGTACCGGCGCTGGAAACGAGTCTGATTTTGTCACGCATGATTTGCTTTCTCCTTCAGGGGGGGCGTGGGCGCGCCTTAGACCTTTTCACCGCGGCTGCGCATTTCGCTCAGCACTGCGTCGATACCCTTCTTGTCGATAATGCGCATGCCATTGGCGGAAACGCGCAGACGGACATAGCGATTTTCGCTCTCGACCCAGAAACGGTGGGAGTGCAGATTCGGCAGGA
This sequence comes from Gammaproteobacteria bacterium, assembly GCA_011371455.1. Taxonomy (GTDB): domain Bacteria; phylum Pseudomonadota; class Gammaproteobacteria; order SZUA-152; family SZUA-152; genus DRQN01. Next base: position 315 of record DRQN01000033.1, on the reverse strand, counting down.
AACGGCGCCGGGTCTTGTTGTGGGCGTGGGAAACGTTGTTGCCGGTGACGGGACGCTTACCGGTGACCTGACATACTTTAGCCATGACTTCAGTCTCTGAATTCGTTGGTTTTTTACAGCGCGCCGGGGATGACAACGACCCCACAAAGCGCGAGAGCCGCGCATTAGAACAGAATTTCCAGGCCGCGTCCAGCCCCAGCCTTTTCCAATATGAAATGAGTCTGAAGGGAAGGTTTTACAGTCCTGCAAGTTATGCTTTAATGATCGGGCCGCCGGCAGGGCACACAGACCCAGCCCATGGCGGCGGAAGAACGG
>DRQN01000032.1 GCA_011371455.1 Gammaproteobacteria bacterium | reverse complement strand
GCCGCAAACGCTGTTCCGGGCCATGAAGGCCGCCTCCGGGCCGGACCGGGTGTGGCCCAGCGCCGACTTCTTCCGCGCCAAGATCGAGGAACAGCAGGCCCGCCACCACCGCTTCCACGACAGCGGCTACAACCTCGAACCCAACATCAAGGAAAGCCCGGGCGGGCTGCGCGACCTGCAGGTGATCGGCTGGGTGGCCAAGCGTCATTTCGGCGCCGAGACCCTGCACGACCTGGTCGACCACCACTTTCTCACGGAACACGAATACCGCGCCCTGCACGAAGCGCAGAACTTCCTGTGGAAGGTACGCTGCGGCCTGCACTATCTCACCGGCCGCCGCGAGGACCGCCTGCTGTTCGAGCACCAGCGCCGGCTTGCCGAGCAGTTCGGCTACCGCGACAAGACCCACAGCATGGCGGTGGAACAGTTCATGAAGGACTACTACCGCACCGTGCTGCGCCTGTCGCGCCTCAACGAGATGCTGTTGCAGCTGTTCGAGGAAGAGATCCTGTTGGCCGACGAGCCGGGCCAGCCACAACCCCTCAGCGCCGATTTCCAGGCCCGTCACGGCTACCTCGAAGCAGTCAGTGACGACATCTTCCTGCGCAAGCCCACCGCCCTGCTGGAACTGTTCGTGCTCATGGCCCGCCACCCGGAGCTGCGCGGCGTGCGCGCCGGCACCATTCGCCTGGTGCGCGACCACCGCTACCTGATCGACGAGGCCTTCCGCCGCAACCCCGAGGCCCACCGCCTGTTCATCGAGCTGTTCCGCCAGGGCGCCGGCCTCACCCACGAGCTGCGGCGCATGAACCGCTACGGCGTGCTGGCCGCCTACCTGCCGGTATTCGGCCACATCGTCGGCCAGATGCAGCACGACCTGTTCCACATCTACACCGTGGACGAGCACACCATGTTCGTGGTGCGCAACCTGCGCCGCTTCACGGTACCCGAGTTCCGCCACGAGTTTCCGCTCTGCAGCGACATCATCGCGCGCATCAAGAAACAGGAGGTGCTGACCCTGGCCGGCTTCTTCCACGACATCGGCAAGGGTCGCGGCGGCGATCACTCGCTGCTCGGCGCAGCCGACGCAGTGACCTTCTGCCGCGAGCACGGCATGGGCGAATACGACACCGAGTTGGTGAAGTGGCTGGTGGAGAACCACCTCATCATGTCCACCACCGCGCAGCGCAAGGACATCTCGGACCCCGACATAATCAACGAATTCGCCCACCGCGTCGGCAGCCAGAAACGCCTCGACCACCTCTACCTGCTGACCGTGGCCGACATCCGCGCCACCAGCCCGACGCTATGGAATTCGTGGAAGGACGCCCTGCTCGCCGACCTCTACCGCACCACCTCCCGCGCCCTGCGCCGTGGCCTGGACAACCCGGTGGCGCACCAGGAACTGGTCCGCGAGACCCGCGCCCAGGCCCTCGGCCTGCTCACCCGCCGCGGCTGCGACGAGGCCGCAGTGCACGCCTTCTGGCAGGGTCTCAACGCCGACTACTTCCTGCGCCACTCGGCAGAGGAGATCGCCTGGCAGACACAGAGCATCCTCGAAAAGCCGGAAGACGATGACCAGGCCATGGTGCGCGCCTGGGGCAAGACCCATCGCGGCGGCACCGAGATCTTCGTCTACACCCGCGACCGCGAATCCCTGTTCGCCACCATCACCGCCACCCTGGAACAGCTGGGCCTGGACATCATCGACGCGCGCGTGATCACCTCCCGCGACCGCTATGCACTGGACACCTTTCTGGTGCTGGACCACAACGGCGAGGCCATCACCGAGCCGCGGCGCCTGGAGGAAATCCAGCAGCGCCTCAAGCAGCAACTGGCCAAGGCAAAGCTGCCCACGCAGCAGCAGGGACGGCTGAACCGCCGTCAGAAATACTTTCCCATCGCCACCGAGGTCTGGTTCCGCGACGACCTGCGCAACCGGCGCACCATCATGGAAGTAGTCACCAGCGACCGGCCCGGTCTGTTGGCGCGAATTGCCCGCGCCCTGCTGGCCTGTGGGGTGTTGCTGCAGAGCGCCAAGATCGCCACCTTTGGCGAGCGCGCGGAGGACATCTTCTTCGTCACGGACAGCGAAGGGAATCCGCTCGATGCGCCACAGTTCGACTGCCTGCGCGGGGCCATCAAGCGCTTATTGGAGCCTGAATCCGTGGGTTCATGACGGCGAATGACACAACTCATTGATCCGTCTCGCTATGTGAAAAATCTCGGCAATAATGCCCGCTATTCCCTCGATTTTTCATTACGCGATACGCATCAAGCAGTTGCGTACTTTCTCCGCCCTGAACCCACGGATTCAGGTGGAAGAAGGAGAATAGAAAAAACGCGCAGGGGCGCCCTCGAAACAATCAGCGCAAACGCCACTCGAGGCCGACAGACTCGGCAATCGCCTTCAGCGCATTCAATCGCGCGTCGAAGCGCGTATGGGCCTCCTCACCCACCATATCCAGCTGCATCTGCAGGTCGACGATCATTTCCGCAATGGCGATCCTGTCATCCTCGCTGAGTTGCTCACCACCGCTTTCAGTCACCCCCTGTAACGCGTTTTCCAATTGGGAAAGAATAAGCTCGACATTTATCATCACAGACCCTCTGATTGGGCCTGAAGCCAATGGCCATCAGGCGATGTACCCATCACGACAGACCGCTTCCCCTGCGTATCTTGCAATGCCCAGATCCACGGCACACCCTGTGGGTTGCACCTATCTGCAAATATACAGACAGTTCAAAACCAATGCCATCATCATCCTCCACTCAGCGGCCGGCTTCCGCCTGCTGTATGAATTCCAGCGCATTGCCATCGGGATCGCGGCAAAACAGCGCGGCGCGCCCGGAGCGACTGCGGCCGATGGCCACCCCCGCCGCCTCCAGCCGGCTCGCCAGCGCCGCCAGGTCATCGACCAGAAAGGCCGCATGGCGGTCGCGCCCGCCGTGCTCTGGCCGCCCCGCCACCGGGTCCGGGTTGGGCAATTCCAGCAGGTGGATCTGCTGTTGGCCGTCCAGTTCCAGCCACGCGCCGGGAAAACCCAGGTCGGGGCGCTCGGGGCACACCGTCAGCCCCAGCACGTCGCGATAAAAGACCAGCGAGCGGGCCGTGTCACGCACGATGAAGCTCACGTGGGTGATAGATAGAATCGTCATCTCATGTTTCCTTTATGCCCGTCTCGGCGGCGCCGCGCGCCGCGAAATAGGCCCCCAGCACGATCAGGGCGCCACCCAGCCACTCCATCGGCGTCACCACCTCGTCCGTCAGCCACTGCGACGACACCGCCCCCGCCACCAGTTCGAACAACATGATGATCGCCGAGCGGTGCACAGGCATGCGCGACACACCGTAGACCACCGTCAACCCGGCAAGGACAACGCCCACCCCGCCCAGCAGCGCCGCAGCGCCCCACACGCCCAGGCCGACGGCGGGAAAATCCAGCCCCGCCAACAGCAACCAGACGCCGGCCACCAGCACCACGCCGGCCACGCTGACGAACACCCGCAGCGATTCCGACAGGTGCTGCAGGCGGCGAAGCAACACATTGGAGAGGGAAAAGGCCAGCCCAGCGCTGAGCGCCAGCCAGTCCGCCCGGTCCTGC
>DRQN01000031.1 GCA_011371455.1 Gammaproteobacteria bacterium | reverse complement strand
GGCCCAGCAGGGTCACTTCCTTGAGGAATTTCTTGATGCGGCCACCGACCATCTTCTCGACGATCTCCGGCGGCTTGCCGCTCTCGGCGGCCTGGGCGGCGAAGATTTCCTTCTCCTTTTCGATCATCTCGGCGGGCACGTCGGCCTCGGAGACGCAGGCGGGATTGCTGGCGGCGATGTGCATGGCGATATCGCGCGCCAGGGCCTCGTCGCCGCCTTTCAGCTCGACCAGCACGCCGATACGGCCGCCATGCAGATAGAAGCCCAGCACGCCGTCGGTGCTGCGCGAGACGAAGCGGCGCACGTTCATGTTCTCGCCGATCTTGGCGATCAGGGCCTTGGTGGTGTCGGCCACGCTGTCGCCACCGGCGATGGGGGCGGCCAACAGGGCGTCGATATCGGCCGGCTGTTGTTTCAGCGCGGTCTCGGCGACGCTGTTGGCGAAGTTGATGAAGTCGTCGCCCTTGGTGACGAAGTCGGTCTCGCAGTTGACCTCGACCATTACCGCCTGCTTGCCGTCGTCGCTGGCCTTGAAAGCGATCAGACCCTCGGCGGCGGTGCGGCCGGCCTTCTTGTCGGCCTTGGCCAGGCCGGTTTTGCGCATCAGCTCGATGGCGCTGTCGATGTCGCCGCCGGTCTCCACCAGCGCCTTTTTGCACTCCATCATGCCGGCACCGGTGCGTTCGCGCAGTTCTTTTACCAACGCTGCAGTAATTGCCATGGTTCAATCTTCCTCAGTCTTGATTTGTAGCTGAATCCGTGGCTTCAGGACGGATGAAGCATGCAACTGCCTCGTTCATTTATAGCGAGGCGGATCAATGAGTTGCGTAATTCGCCGCCATAAACCCACGGATTCGGGTTGTATAAAGGGCCCTGCATGCGCAGGGCCAGAAAATTCAGGGGCCCGCCACCGACCCGCCACGGGCCTTGCCGGGATCAGGCCGATTCGGCCGCCTTTTCTGCAACGACCTTCTCTTCGTCGACTTCGACGAAGCTGTCGTCGGCGGCGGAGGCGTCGATGGACAGGGCGCGCGCATCGACGATGGCGTCGGCCACGCCACGGGTGTAGAGCTGGATGGCGCGAATGGCGTCATCGTTGCCCGGGATGATGTAGTCGACGCCATCGGGGTTGGTGTTGGTGTCGACGATGCCGACCACCGGAATGCCCAGCTTGCGGGCCTCGGCGACGGCGATCTTCTCGTGGCCGATGTCGATGACGAACAGCGCATCGGGCAGGCCGTTCATGTCCTTGATGCCGCCCAGGCTGCGCTCCAGTTTCTCGCGCTCGCGGGTCAGCATCAGGGCCTCTTTCTTGCTCAGGCGGGCCAGGCTGCCGTCTTCGGTCATGGCCTCCAGGTCCTTCAGACGCTTGACGGACTGCTTGACGGTCTTGAAGTTGGTCAGCATGCCGCCCAGCCAGCGGTGATTGACATAGGGCATGCCGACGCGCTCGGCCTGTTCCTTGATGGCCTCCTGCGCGGCGCGCTTGGTGCCGACGAAAAGAATGGTGCCCTTGTTGGCCGCCAGCTTGCCGAGGAAGTTGGTGGCCTCGATGAACAGCGGCAGGGTCTTTTCGAGATTGACGATGTGAATCTTGTTACGCTCGCCGAAGATGTACGGGGCCATCTTGGGGTTCCAGTAACGGGACTGATGGCCGAAATGGACACCAGCCTCCAGCATTTGACGCATGGTCACTTGAGGCATGTCATAACTCCTGTGTTTGGGTTGGGCCTCCACGCGCCCCATTGACCAAACCCCGGGCTCATCACCCAAAGCACCCTGGAAAATGTGTCGGCACGTGTGCGGATTTATGAGACAGTGGCGGCGTTTTCCTCAAACGCCTGTCGAAGGTCTCGTTCGATTGCCTTAACGGCGCGGGCTTTATACCATAAACAGACTTTGGCAACAATCTGAAAAACATATCCGAGCCCGGCTCAAGCACTCCCGCCAACCCGCCGACAAGCCCGTGTTCACAAGCCCCAACCAGCGCCCGGCAACGGGTCGAGATCCCCTGAATGAGTATCCAGATAAAGACCCCCGAAGAGATCGAGAAGATGCGCGTCGCCGGCCAGCTGGCCGCCGAGCAGCTGCGCATGATCGCCCCCTACATCAAGCCCGGCGTGACCACCAATGAGCTGAACGACATCTGCCACGACTATACGGTCAACGTGCAACAGGCGATTCCCGCGCCGCTCAACTATCACGGCTTCCCCAAGTCCATCTGCACCTCGGTGAACCAGCAGGTCTGCCACGGCATCCCCAGTGACAAGAAGCTGAAGAAGGGCGACATCGTCAATGTCGACGTTACCGTGATCAAGGACGGCTACCACGGCGACACCAGCAAGATGTTCTTCGTCGGCGAGCCCTCCATCATGGCGCGGCGCATCTGCCGCGTGGCCCACGAGTGCCTGGTGATCGGCATCGAGATGGTCAGGCCCGGCATCCACCTGGGCGACATCGGCGCGGCGATCCAGAAGCACGCCGAGGCCAACAACTGCTCCATCGTGCGCGAATACTGCGGCCACGGCATCGGCAAGCAGTTCCACGAGGAGCCGCAGGTACTGCACTACGGCGTGCCCGGCACCGGCATCATCCTCGAACCCGGCATGACCTTCACCATCGAGCCGATGGTCAACACCGGCAAGCGCCAGGTCAAGGTGCTGTCCGACGGCTGGACCGTGGTCACCAAGGATCGCAGCCTCTCCGCCCAATACGAGCACACCCTGCTGGTCACCGACGACGGCGTCGAGGTGCTGACCCGCCTGCCCGGTGACGAGCTGTAATCTTCCTGACGTATTCCCCATGAACGATTCTTCGACGCCCGCCTGCGACTGGCCGCAATTCGACCGCCAACTCGCCGCCACGGACACACCCCTGCCCCTGTTCCGCCAGCAGCTGACGGCGGCCAACGACGGTCTGCAACGGCGCTTCCTCGCCGGCGAGCCGGTGGACCGGCTGGTGAGCGCGCGCGCCGAGCTGGTGGATCAATTGCTGGTACGCGCCTGGCGGCGTCTGGTCAGCACGGATGCCGACGATATCGCCCTGGTGGCGGTGGGTGGCTACGGCCGCCACGAGCTGCATCCGGGCTCGGACATCGACCTGCTGATCCTGCTCGCCGAGGACGACACCGCCG
>DRQN01000030.1 GCA_011371455.1 Gammaproteobacteria bacterium | reverse complement strand
CCGCAGCGGCCGCGCCGCCAGCCACGCCCGAAGCGGAAGAAGCAGAGCCCGATAGCGGCGTGCCCGACGTGGACCAGGCCATCGACGAATTGCTCGGTGACGGCGAGCCGCAGGAAGCACCGCAGGAAACGGCCGAGCTCGATCCCGAACTGGACCTCGGCAGCGAGGATGGCGAAGAGACCACCGACGCCGGGGAAACCACGGAAGCAGGCGCCACTGAAGAGAACAAAGAGCCCGCCGGGCCGGAAACGGCCAGCGAAGAGATCCAGGAGATCGCCGAGATCCCCGAAGACCTCATCTCACTGGATGACGACGGCAGCGAAAAAGACAAAAAGGCCTGAACGGAAAAACCGCCCAGGCGCCTTTGATGTTTATTTATGGAAACGGCTCATCGTGAAATCCACCCGGCAAACACCATGAATGCACCCAAGCTATGGAGCCTGCAAGGCAAGGCCATTCTGGTCGTGGACGACTTCCCCGGCATGCGCTCCATGATGCGCGGCATGCTGTCGGCCTATGGCGCCGACGACATCACCGACACCGCCAATGGCGAAGAGGCCATCAAGTGCATGCGCGACAAGAGTTTCGACATCGTGCTCTGCGACTACAACCTCGGCGAAGGCCAGGACGGCCAGCAGGTACTGGAGGAGGCCAAGGAAGACGACCTGCTACCCTACTCCTCCATCTTCATCATGACCACGGCGGAAAACAGCATGGAAATGGTCATGGGCGCGGCCGAATACCAGCCCGACGACTATCTCTCCAAGCCCTTCACCAAGCAGGTATTGCAGACACGCCTCAAGCGCCTGCTGGCGCGCAAATCCAGCCTGCGCAAGATCGCCAGCGCCATGCAGCGCAAGGATTACAGCCACGCCCTCAGCCTGTGCGAAAAACAGCTCGCGCTGCAACCCGGCAACCGCTTCGAACTGCTCAAGCTCAAGGGCGAACTGTCCATCAAGGCGCAACGCTACGACGCTGCCGCCGCCGCCTTCGCCGAAGTCATGGCCGAGCGCGAACTGCCCTGGGCCAAGCTCGGCTACGGCGAAACCCTGTACCACCGCGAACGCTACGAAGAAGCCAAGACCACCTTCAAGGAACTCATCAGGAGCCACCCCAACTACGTCTTCGCCCACGACTGGCTGGCGCGTGTCTACGAAAAGCTCGACCAACTGGACATGGCCCAGGAGGTTCTCACCGAGGCCACGGAAAAATCGCCCAAGGCAGTATTACGCCAGCGTGCCCTGGCCGAGATATCCCGGCAGAATGAAGACCTGGATACCGCCGAAGAGGCTTACCGGCGGGTGATGCGACTGGGCAAGAACTCCTGCTACAAAAGCCCTGCCGATTATGCCTCGCTCAGCCGCGTCTATCTGCAAAAAGGCAACAATGTCGAGGCCGTGAAGACCCTGGCATCGATGAAAAAGGAATTTCGCCGCGGCAAATCCGCAAACCGCCTGCACGCCCTGATTCTGGAAATCACCCTGTACAGGGAGATGGCGCGGGAAGACGAGGCGCGCAAGGGCATTGCCGAGGCCATGAAGCTGTTCCGCGACAACCCCGCGGGGCTCACGACCCCGCTGGCGATGGAACTTGCCAACGCCTGCTACGGCCTGGGGCTTAAAGAGGAAGGCGACGAGATCGTACGCCACATCGTGCGCAACAATCACGAGAATCAGGACATCCTCGACGGCGTGCAGGCGATGATGGAAGGCTGCGGGATCGGCGATGCCGCCGCCGACCTCATCGCCGCCACCCGCGACGAAGTCATCGCCCTCAACAACCGCGGCGTGGAACTGGCCACCAACGGCGCCCTGCAAGACTCCATCAAGCTGTTCGCCCAGGCCGCGGAAGGCATGCCGGAAAACCTGGTGATCAATCTCAACGCCGCGCAGTCGCTGATCATGTTCATGCAGCGCTATGGCGCGGTGCCGGAATTCCTCGAACAGACCCAGGGCTACCTGCTGCGCGCCCAGGCACTCGGCAAGCCCAGCCAGAAACAGGACAAACTGCAAACCGCGTACCGCAAACTGGTCACCTCCCTGGCCAAGGGCGCGGGGCGGAAACAGCCATGAGCAAGGGCACGCAAAAACTGGACTTCGCCAGCATCATCGCCAGCGCCGTTCACGACATGAAGAACTCCCTCACCCTGCTGCTCGACACCCTCGACGCCGCCGCCGGTGAGCCGGATATCACTGGCAAGCCCTTGCAGGAAAAATTGCTGCAGGCCCAGCACGAAGGCAAGCGCCTCAATCGCAACCTGATTCAGCTGCTGGCCTTGTACCGCATGGAGCGTGCGCAGATGTTCGTCAACATCAGCGAAAATTGCCTCGCCGAACTGCTCGAAGACGTCGCCATGGACAATCGGCAACTGCTTTCCGCCCGCGGCATAAAACTGGAAATAGCCTGCGCGGACGACCTCGTCGGTTACTTCGACCGCGAACTGGTGACCGGCATCCTCAACACCATCATCAACAACTCCTACCGCTACGCCCGCGACACCATCCGCCTCAGCGCCGAAGAGAACGATGGCTACCTGTGCATCCACATCGAGGACAATGGCCCCGGCTACCCGGAAAAGATGCTACACGCCAAAGGCAAGGCCGGCTCACCGGTCGATTTCCAGAGCGGCAGCACCGGCCTCGGTCTCTACTTCGCCGCCCAGGTGGCGCAAATGCACCGCAACGGCGAACGCCACGGCCATACCCGCACCGACAACGAAGGCATCGACGGCGGCGGGCGCTTCAGCCTCTACCTGCCCTGAGGCCCGGCGACCGGCAATCAGAAGCTGTAAACGACACTGCCCGAAAACGCCGTGGTGTCGTCATCCAGGGAAAAATGCTCCCAGCTTGCCACAAAACCGATACTGCTCGACCAATCGAAGCGCCCGCCCAAACCATAGAGCAGCGTGGCATCGCCCGTGGTCACAGTGCCACTCGTGGGCCCCCTGTTGCGCCACGCAGAATTCCACACCAGAAAACCCAGCTTGGCAAAAACGGAATATCTGTCAGCAAAGGGATAATGGCCCATCGCCGAAAACTCGAACCCCGTCGTCGAAATGGTCATGGTCTTGCCCACGTCATTCAGCGGGCCATTCATCTCACCAAAATCGACATAACCGAGCTGCAGGGAAAGATGCCGATTGATCACAGAACCACCAATGACCTTCCAGCCCATCGCACTGTCATAGGCAGCATCGCCCGGCGAAAAGACCCCCAGACCAAAACCGATATACGAATCCTTCTCACCGGCCCAGGCCGCCGACATCCCCCCCAACAGCATGGCGACAACACCAGCAAGAAAATACCTCTTAGCCTTCTTCATAACTGCGCCTCTCCTCTTATTAACCGCCATGAGTCCGCTGGCCACACCCCTGATCATGGAAGCCTGGTGGGCACGTCTTTTGTGCCCACGCGGTGTGATCCACGATTTGATCCCGCGTGGGCATGAAAAGCCTGCCCACCCTACCTGTCTGAACATAATCTATATTGTCGCCGGGTTAGTATAAACATGACTCGCCCTGAACCGGCGCCGGCGGCTTATGCGCGTCAGGGTGAACTCTTCCACATTAATCATAGGGCATCTTTCATCTGAATCCGTGAGTTTATGACGAATTCAGGTTTCGCAAAAAACGATGCACATACCGGGAAAGTTTTTCCGCACCCCCCAGTGTACAACAGCACATGATTTGCACATTGTGCCGTATAGCCGGCGAATCTCTTGCCCCCTGTTCACGAAACGTTGCGTCAACGTCATCCAGGCCTTCGATCCCCAGCCGGCGCCATTACAGCAAACCGTATTCCTTCAGGCGCTTCCACAAAGTAGTCCGAGACATTCCCAGCCTTTCCGCGGCGGCCGTCTTGTTGCCGCCGGTTTCGTGCAAGGCCTGCACGATCGCGGCCTTTTCTTCTTCTGGCGAGGGACGCTGGTAGTAGCGTGTCAAAGCAAGATTCGGGAAGTCGTCAGCGATCGCCGGCATGGCTTTGGAGCCGTTGGCGCGAACCTCGGAAAGGGCAACGCCCATCGGGGTCTGTTGCCGCACCTGCGAAGTAGCCAGCACCTCTTGCGGCAGATGGCGTGGCAGTATTTCCGTGCCGCTGACATGCACCATGGCATACTCGATAACGTTGGAAAGCTCGCGCACATTGCCCGGCCAGTGATAGGCCTCCAGGGCCTGCACAGCCTGGGGGGAGAGGCGCACTTCGCCACCGTATCCCCGCCGCACGATGTTGCTCAGCAGGTGTGACGCGAGCAGGGATATATCCTCGCGCCGCTCGCGCAAGGGGGGAACCCGTAGCGGCAGGACACGCAGCCGGTAATAGAGATCCTCGCGGAACTTGCCGGCCCGAACCATGGCGGCCAGGTCCCGATTGGTGGCGGCAATGATGCGTACGTCCACCTTACGCGGCTTATTTTCACCCAGCCGCTCCACCTCGCGCTCCTGCAACACTCGCAACAACTTCACCTGAATCTGTGGAGAGATTTCGCCAATCTCGTCCAGCAACAGGGTACCGCCATCGGCGGCCTCGAAGCGCCCGGCGCGGGCCGTCTCGGCACCGGTGAAGGCACCCCGCGCATGGCCGAACAGCTCGGACTCCAGCAGATTTTCCGCCAGCGCGGCGCAGTGAACGCGCACATAGGGCCCTTTGTCGCGGTTCGAGTTCTCGTGCAGGGCACGGGAAACCAGTTCCTTGCCTACGCCACTCTCACCTTCGATGAGCACGCTGGCCTCACTGACCGCGGCACGCAATATCTGCTTATAAAGCTCCTGCATGGGCAGGCTGTGACCAATCAGGCCGCCGAGGCGCAGGCGCTCGCTCACCTGTTCCTCAAGCTGCCGCTCCAGGGTCCGGTTCTTGAGTACGATGGCGCAATGCGCCCGCCCCACACTGCCCGCCAGGCTCATCGCCCACATGCGCAGGTACAGGGTGGTGTTGTCGGCGCGGCGTAGCTCGATGTCCCGCATCTGACGGCCATCGGTGTCGGTCTTGGCCAGGGAGCAGTAGCCACGCTGGTCGCAGTCCTGGATACAGGTCTTGCCCACCAGTTCACTGGGACAAAGTTCGTCGATAAAATGCTCGTCGCCGCGGCCGAACATGTCCATCGCCGCCTTGTTGATCGCCAACACCCGTCGCTCTTTATCAAGAAACAGGATTCCTTCTTCCAAATTGTCGATCAGGGTATTCAACCCGTCCAGCGAGATGACGCCCATGTCACCCTCTCCGTTCAGTTGTTAACATTTAACAGTTCGCATGCGTACACTCTAAACACCCCAAAAAAGCAGCTTCGCTCACAACAAACTTAACATCAGCGCAAAATCAATAACTTAAGAAAACTGGCGCGACTATTGCTTATTGTCTCGAAAAGATGTATCTGTTATGCACTTTATATAAGACGACCGTATTAGGCAATTTCACCTTCAGGAGCGTAAAGCCATGAAAAAGTCCACTCTGAGCCTTCTTTTTGCCGCCAGCACGGCGCTGCCGGCCGGCGTCTTCGCCGCCGATAACAGCGACGCCCTCAACGCCAGCTTCGAGCGCGGTTTCGACAAGGGCGTGCCCGGAATCGTCACCACCACCGGTCGAGAGAATGACCCGCTGCAGCAGATGATCACTGCCGCCCTCTATTCTTACTCCCGGGACAACACGCTGCAGCTGCTGGCCAGCTTCGAGCGGGGCTTCGACAAGGGCGAATCCGGGATCGCTATCACCACCGCAGCCCGCGACAGCGATCCCCTGCAGCAGATGATCAGCACCGCTCTTCACGGACGTGACGACACTGCGCAGTTGCTGGCCAGTTTCGAGAAAGGCTTCGACAAGGGCCCGTCCGAAATCGCCGGCACCACCACCGTCGCACGTGGTTTCGATCCACTGCAACACATGGTCAATGTCGCCCTCTACGCTCGCGGCGACGACACCGCACAGCTGCTGGCCAGCTTCGAGCAGGGTTTCGACAAGGGCCCGTCCGGGATTGTCGCCACCACTGTCGCGCGTGACTTCGATCCACTGCAACACATGATCAATGTCGCCCTGTACGGTCGTGGCGACGACACCGCGCAGCTGCTGGCCAGCTTCGAACGCGGCTTCGACAGGGGACAGAGCGAAGTTGCTCGCACGGTAACCGGCGAATCCGGCGCCCCCCTGTGGCCCATCTCCGCCCGGACCAGCTGGGGCGCTGAATATGTCGCCCTGATGCTGGCCGCCCAGGAAGCTGGCAAGCCGGTGAAGTCCGCAGCCACCGAAACCCGCGTCTATGCTGCAAGCCCAATGTCCATCAACTAAGACCGATTCCTCCTGCCCCATCGTGCGAACTCGCACGAACCCCGCCATTCCGGCGGGTTTTTTTTGCGTGGCCGATTCGGAGTGGCCTCGGTCAATCGTCCTCGCGGCGGAACTCACCGTCGATGGTGCGCGGTCCCCGCGGCCCGGAGGCCGGCCCCTGCGGCCCGCCGAAGCCCTTTTCGATGGCGTTGCGCAACAGATGACGAATCACCGCCCGGCGCAGACCGGGGATCAAACAGGCAAAGCCAATGGCATCGGTAAAGAAACCAGGGGTCAGCAACAGGGCCCCCGCCACCAGCAACACCGCGCCCTCCAGCATTTCCATGGCCGGAATACCGCCCTGTTCCAGGGTCGAGCGCACCCGCATCAGGGTTGAAAGGCCCTGTATGCGCAGCAACCAGGCACCCAGCACGGCGGTAAACACCACCATGAATACCGTCGGCAAGGCACCGACAAGGCCGCCGACCTTTATCAGCAGATAAATTTCCAGCAGCGGAACCAGCAGAAACAGCAGAAACAGGATTTGTAGGGGGCGCATGGTCATGATCCGGAGGGGCAGTTTCCCATTTTATTCGCAGCCGGGACGCATTACCATCTGCCCGCACGGCAACAAAGCATCTACAGGCGCATCCATGGCACAAATACCAGCCGCGGAGATTGGGATATGGGGGCATTTGTGACCGATTACACCGGCGCATTCATGCAAGTGCGTTTAGTATATCCTCCCTCTGGAGCGTCAGAGCTACAGCTACATATCGTTCAGCCGCTAAATTTACCTGAATCCGTGGATTCATGGCGGCGAATTACACGACTCATCGATCCGTCTCGCTATATGAAAAATCTCGGCAACAATCCCCGCTATTCCCTCGATTTTTCGTTACGCGAAACGAATCAAGCAGTTGCATACCTCATCCGCCCTGAACCCACGGATTCAGGTATTATTCAGCCGCCAAACCCGCAGGAAACGGAATCATGCCCGATCACCTGTTAATCTACTGCACCTGCCCCGACCAGGACAGCGCCCGCGCCATCGCCAACCATCTGGTTGACCAAGGTCTGGCCGCCTGTGTCAATATCCTGCCCGGCGTGCATTCCGTGTACCGTTGGGCCGGAAAGCGCGAGACCGCGCAGGAGCACCTGCTGGTGATCAAGACCCGGCCCGACGCCTACGGGCGGCTGGAGCAGGCAATTGTTGACCAACACCCTTATGAACTTCCGGAAATAATCGCTGTCCCCATAACCCAGGGGCTGGCGGCTTATCTCGCCTGGATCGATGACAACGTCACCAACGAGAACAAATAAATGACCCTCATCAAACATCTTGCCTGGCTGCTGCTGGCCGCCACGATTTTTGCGCCCGCCGGCCATGCGGCTTACGGCGGCAGTGACGAAGAACCCCTGATGCCGGACGAGGCCTTCAAGCTCAAGGCCCGCATGCTGGACGCCAACACCCTGCGCGCCGAGTGGGACATCGCCGACGGCTACTACCTCTACCGCAGCAAGCTCAAGTTCGAACCGCAAGACGAGGGCGTCATCCTCGGCGAGGGCAACTATCCCGAGGGCAAGATCAAGGACGACGAATTCTTCGGCCGGATGGAGACCTACCGCAAGCATGTCGCTGTCGATATCCCGGTCAGCGGCGCCAGCGGCAGCCTCACGCTCGACATCACCTCGCAGGGCTGCGCGGACATGGGCATCTGCTATCCGCCGCAGACCAAGACCGTCACCCTCGACGTCCCCGCCGCCGGCGCCGCAACCGACGGCAGCGGCTTCAACCCGCTCGGCGCGCTGAAAAAGCTCGGCGCCAGCCTCGGCCTGGGCGGCGGCAAAGACGAACTCCTGCCCGTCGACCAGGCCTTCATCCCCAGCATCAAGGCCATCGATGGCCACACCCTGCGCGCCCGTTTCGAGGTCGCCGACGGTGTCTACCTGTACCGTGACAAGGTCGCCTTCCGCCTCAAGGATGCCCCCCCCGGCATCGCCCTCGGCAAGCCACGGATGCCGGCAGGCGACGTCAAGGTGGACGAATCCTTCGGCGAAATGGTGGTGTACCACGACGGCCTGGACCTCGAGGTACCGGTAATCCGCAGCAATCCCGACGCCACCGAGATCACCGTGATCGTCGACTACCAGGGCTGCGCCGACGCCGGCTTCTGCTACCCGCCCACCAGCAAGGAAATCCCGGTGATGCTGCCCGCCGCCACGGCCGCCAGTCTTGACACCGCCCCGCCAGCGGCAAGCGCCGGCACCGAACCGGCCAAGTCCGAACAGGACCGCATCGCCGACTCGCTGGCCAGCGGCAGCACCATTCTCACCGTCCTCACCTTCTTCGGTTTTGGCCTGCTGCTGGCCTTCACCCCCTGCGTGTTTCCCATGATCCCCATCCTCTCCAGCATCATCGTGGGCCAGGGGGAAGGGCTCACCACGCGGCGCGCCTTCACCATGTCGCTGGTCTATGTGCTGGCCATGGCCGTCACCTATACGGTGGCCGGGGTGATCGCCGGGCTGTTCGGCGAGAACCTACAGGCCGCCTTCCAGAATCCGTGGATTCTCGGCACCTTCAGCGCCGTGTTCGTCGCCCTGGCTCTCTCCATGTTCGGTTTTTATGACCTGCAGATGCCCAGTTTCCTGCAGAGCCGCCTCACCGAGGTGAGCAACAAGCAGCGGGGCGGCACCCTCACCGGCGTCGCCGTGATGGGCTTCCTCTCCGCGCTCATCGTCGGCCCCTGCGTGGCCGCGCCGCTGGCAGGCGCCTTGATCTACATCGGCCAGACCGGCGATGCGGTGCTCGGCGGCATGGCCCTGTTCGCCCTCAGCATGGGCATGGGCGCGCCGCTGCTGGCCATCGGCACCTCGGCGGGCAAGCTGCTGCCCAAGGCCGGCGGCTGGATGAACGTCATCAAGGCCGTATTCGGCGTGCTGTTGCTGGCGGTGGCCATCTGGATGCTGGAGCGCATCATCCCCGTCGCCGTCGCCATGCTGCTGTGGGCCGCACTGCTGATCATCTCCGCCGTGTACATGGGCGCCCTGGAACCGGTGGGCGAGGGCTCCTCCGGCTGGCGCAAACTGTGGAAGGGCACCGGCGTCATCATGCTCATCTACGGTGCCCTGATGCTGGCCGGCGTCGCCACCGGTGGCAAGGACACCCTGCAACCCCTGCACGGCATGGCCATGAGCATCGGCATGGGCAGCGGGGCCACGGGCAGCGCGCAGAATACCGGCCTGCAGTTCAAAAAGATCAAGGGCCTGCAACAACTGGAACAGGAAATCGCCGCCGCCAGCGCCGCCGGCAAATCGGTGATGCTCGACTTCTATGCCGACTGGTGCGTCTCCTGCAAGGAAATGGAGAAATACACCTTCTCCGACCCCGGTGTGCAAAAGGCCTTGCAGGGCGTGGTATTGCTGAAGGCCGACGTCACCCCCAACGACGACGCGGACAAGGACCTGCTGAAGCACTTTGACCTCATCGGCCCGCCCGCCATCCTGTTCTTCGGCCCCGATGGCGAAGAACGCCGCGCCTGGCGTATGGTTGGCTACATGCCGGCGGCGGAATTCCGCGACCACGCCACCCGGGCCCTGCGCTGACGCTTGTTGGCATGCGCTTGAAAAAACCACTTCGTCTCACCGCCTATGTGCTGACCTTTGCCGTCGGCATGTGGGGCGGCAACCTGCTGATCCAGAAACTGACCGGCAATACGGTCGGCCAGGAGGCCGCCGAGGCCCTGCTCAACCAGGCCGCACCGGACTTCAGCCTGCCCGACATCGACGGCAGAATGCGCAGCTCCGGGGAATGGGCCGGCAAGGTCCGGGTCATCAACTTCTGGGCCACCTGGTGCCCGCCCTGCCGCAGCGAGACGCCCATGTTCGTCGAAATGCAGGAAAAATACGGCGCCGCCGGCCTGCAATTCATCGGCATCGCCATCGACGACGCCGACAAGGTGCGGGACTTCATGGACACCTATGGCATCAACTATCCCATGCTGATCGGCGACGACGACGCCATCGCCGTGGCCAAGCGGTACGGCAACCGTTTCGGCGCCCTGCCCTATACCGTCATCGTCGACCGCCAGGGACGGGTTCGTCATGTACAACGCGGCGAACTCAAGCAGGAAAGCGCTGAAAACGTGTTCCGCAAGCTGCTCTAAGAGATCGACAAATCGCCACACTTTGCGGCGATCATGCAAATAACGGCGCAGATCAGCCGGAAACGTGCCGACTCATGGACAATCCACCATGAATTGGTCATAATCGCGCCAAATGGGGAGGGGACATCCGCATCAGGCCCCGCCGGATTCCCGACGTTCGAAGCACCGTTTCACCTGTTGGCAAGTTCATTCTTTTCACCGCGAAGCAGACATGGCGAACATCCTGGTTCTCAATGGTCCCAACCTCAACCTGCTCGGCAGCCGCGAGCCGGCGCATTACGGCCGCACCACACTGGCCGATATCGACCAGCATCTGCAACACCTTGCCAGCCAGGCCGGTCACACCCTGCACAGCCTGCAAAGCAATGCGGAGAGCGAACTGGTGGAGCGCGTGCACCGGGCGCGCGACGAAGACATCGCCTTCATCATCATCAATCCGGCCGCCTTCACCCACACCAGCATCGCCCTGCGCGATGCGCTGTCGGCAGTGGCGATCCCCTTTATCGAAGTCCACCTGTCCAACATCCACGCCCGCGAGGCCTTTCGCCAGCACTCCTATTTCTCGGACCTGGCCGAAGGCGTTATCAGCGGACTGGGTGCGCAGGGTTACGAATTGGCGTTAGAAGCCGTTATCCGAAAATTATCGAACCACTGAATTCAACCTACATCGAGTCAACAAGATCATGGATATCCGAAAAATAAAGAAACTCATCGAGCTGTTGGAAGAATCCGACATTGCCGAGCTGGAAATTCACGAAGGTGAAGAGTCCGTGCGCATCAGCCGCCACGGCAGCGCCCCGCTGATCGCCGCCGCGCCCGCGCCGGTAGCCGCCACCCCGCCGGCACCAGCGCCGGCCGCGGCGGCCCCGGAGGCCATCGACAAGGAACCGGAGATCAAGGGCCACACCGTCAACGCGCCGATGGTCGGCACCTTCTACCGCGCCGCCTCGCCGGGCGCTGCGCCCTTCGTCGAGGAAGGCCAGACGGTGCAGGTCGGCGACACCCTCTGCATCATCGAGGCAATGAAGCTGCTGAACCAGATCGAGGCCGACAAGGCCGGCGTGGTCACCGCCATCCTGGTCGAAAACGGCCAGCCGGTGGAATACGGCGAACCCATGTTCGTCATCGAATAAATGCCGGCCTGACAGCCATCCGTCACACCCATCCGGCAGCCAGCCCGCGCATTGCGCGGTGCATTAGAGACACAGTGATGTCACTGCACCGATACCTACGAGAGCGTTTATCCAGCCATGTTTGACAAGATAGTCATCGCCAACCGCGGCGAGATCGCATTACGAATCCTCCGCACCTGCAAGGAGATGGGCATCGGCACCGTGGCCGTGCACTCCAGCGCCGACCGGGACCTGAAGCATGTACGCCTGGCCGACGAATCCGTGTGTATCGGCCCCCCCCCTTCCATCGACAGTTACCTCAACATCCCCGCCATCATCAGCGCCGCCGAGGTCACCGACGCCATGGCCATCCACCCCGGCTACGGCTTCCTGGCGGAAAATGCCGACTTCGCCGAACGCGTCGAGCAAAGCGGCTTCGCCTTCATCGGCCCGCGCCCGGAGACCATCCGCCTGATGGGCGACAAGGTTTCGGCCATCGAGTCCATGAAGGCCTCCGGGGTACCCTGCGTGCCCGGCTCCGACGGCCCCCTGGGCGAAGACCCGGAGACCAACATCAAGCTGGCGCGCAAGATCGGCTACCCCATCATCATCAAGGCCGCGGCCGGCGGCGGCGGGCGCGGCATGCGCGTGGTGCACAGCGAGGCGGCCCTGCTCAATGCCATCTCCCTGACCCGCGCCGAGGCCCAGGCGGCCTTCGGCAGCGACGTGGTATACATGGAGAAATACCTCGAAAACCCGCGCCATATCGAGATCCAGGTACTCGCCGACCAGCACGGCAACGCCATCCATCTGGCCGAGCGCGACTGCTCCATGCAGCGCCGCCACCAGAAGGTGGTGGAAGAGGCCCCGGCCCCCGGCATCACCCCGGAGATGCGCGCCGAGATCGGTGGACGCTGCGCCGAGGCCTGCCGCAAGATCGGCTACCGCGGCGCCGGCACCTTCGAATTCCTCTACGAAAACGGCGAGTTCTACTTCATCGAAATGAACACCCGCATCCAAGTGGAACACCCGGTCACCGAAATGATCACCGGCGTCGACCTGATCAAGGAGCAGATCCGCATCGCCGCCAACGAAAAACTCAGCCATACCCAGGACGACATCGCCGTCCGCGGCCACGCCTTCGAATGCCGCCTCAACGCCGAGGACGCAGAGACCTTCATGCCCAGCCCCGGCACCATCAGCCAGTTCCATTCACCGGGCGGCCTCGGCGTGCGTGTCGACTCGCACATCTACAACGGCTATTGCGTGCCGCCTTATTATGACTCCATGATCGGCAAGCTCATCGTCCACGGTGACACACGCGAAACGGCCATG
The DNA here is from genome assembly GCA_011371455.1 of Gammaproteobacteria bacterium. Classification (GTDB taxonomy): domain Bacteria; phylum Pseudomonadota; class Gammaproteobacteria; order SZUA-152; family SZUA-152; genus DRQN01. The sequence goes on along the minus strand of DRQN01000030.1, from coordinate 7,751 downwards.
GCGCGCATGCGCACGGCGCTGAGCGAATGCGTCATCGAAGGCATCAAGACCAACATCCCGTTGCACCAGGACATCTTCAGCGATGCCGCCTTCCAGGCCGGCGGGACGAATATTCACTATCTTGAGAAGAAGCTGGGGCTTTGAGGGTAGTGCTTAGTGCTTAGTGCTGAGTAAAGGTGCTTTTTCAACTTAGCACTTAGCACTTAGCACTTAGCACTTAGCACTAAGCACTCAAAACATGCCCTGGCTCCAACTCACCCTCGAATCCTCCCCCGCCGATGCCGGGCGCATCGCCGATGCCCTTTCCGGCCTCGGTGCGGCGGCGGTGACGCTGCAGGACGGCGCCGACCAGCCGCTCTACGAACCACCGCCGGGCGAGACGCCCTTGTGGTCGGACACCCGCGTCATCGGCCTGTTCGAGGCCGATGCCGGCATGAGGGACATTACCGCACGCCTCGCCGCAAAACTGGAAATGGATGATCTGCCGCCGTGGCGCGTATCGCCGCTGGAGGACAAGGACTGGGAGCGCGAATGGATGGACAGCTTCCGGCCCATGCGCTTTGGCGAGCGCCTGTGGATCGTGCCCAGCTGGCATGCCGCGCCCGACGACAACGCCACCAATATCCTGTTGGACCCGGGCCTTGCCTTCGGCACCGGCACCCACCCCACCACCGCCCTGTGCCTGCAATGGCTGGATCGACACGGCGCCGACCACCCCGAGATCATCGACTACGGCTGCGGCTCCGGCATTCTCGCGGTGGCGGCGCTGAAGCTGGGCGCCGGCCACGCATGGGCGGTGGACAACGATCCGCAGGCGCTCATCGCCAGTCGCGACAACGCGGCCAAGAACGACGTCGGCGAGCGCCTCGACGCGGTCGCCCCGGCGCACCTGCCGCAGCGGCCAGTGCCCCTGCTGCTGGCCAACATCCTCGCCCAGCCGCTGCTGGACCTGGCGGAGGAATTCGCCCGCCTGGTGGAACCCGGCGGGCACATCGTCCTCTCCGGCATCCTCGACCACCAGGCCAAAGGCATCGCCCACCACTATTCGCACTGGTTCGACATGGACCCCGCCGCCCAGCAGCAGGAATGGATGCGCCTCAGCGGCCGGCGCAAGCGCTGAATGCCGCGCCCCCGGCCGCCACAAAAACCCTCAACTTTACTCATCTGCTGCCGCAAGTACTGGCAACGCTGCATGAGCCATGAGACCGATGAACCCGCTGAAACTGCGCCTGCCCATCCCGGCACGCGCCGATATCGCACAACGGGCGCCCCGCCCCGACGAGATCCGTGACTGGCTGACCTCCCTGCCCGCCCACGATCCCGCCGCCAACCTGATCCAGGTCGCGGCCCTGCTGGTGCGCTACAACCAGCATACCGTACCGACCTCGCAGCGCTTCGCGGCCATGCAGATCCTGCAACCCTGGCTGATGCGGCAACTGCCCGCCCTGCAACAGAAGTACCGCGACCAATCCCTGCCCCTGACACCCCGCCTGCAGGCCCAGGCCGACGAGGTCTTCGACCTGCTCGACAACCTGGCGCAGGGCTACAAGCAGGTCATCAGCGACGCCATCAGCGATGCCGACGCCGACGATCTCGATCCCGACACCTTCCTGTTCGCCCTGCGCCAGGCCATCGAGCAGACCGGCCTGCTGATGCTGGAGGCCTACGCCCAGTACCGCAGCGAGCCCGTCGGCCTGTGGGGCGAACTGCACCGCCTGTACGCACTGGCCGAGCGCAACGGCCTCAACACCATGGCCATCGATGGCAGCGACGCCGACGGCCAGCCCCTGACCACCATTCAACACGCCTATCTGCGCATCGTCCTGCTGGGACTGGCCCAGCCCTACCGGCTGCTGGCCGGACAGGCCGACATCCTCTACGGTCTTCTGCGCCAATGGACCATCGGCTGCCGCCTGGTGGAAAAAAAGGGCACCCTCGCCGAGGCCGGCGACTGCGTGGTCGACCTGGCCGGCAGCCGCCCACCGGAAATGGCCACCCGGCAGACCCGCTTCCGCCCCGTCGACGGCCGCTTCCTCGACATCGGCGCCCTGCGCAAGCGGGTGGAGGAGATCAGCCGGCAAAGGCCCGACGGTGGCACCCAGTCCCTGGCCGAGCGCATGCGCCGCGACTTGCTGATCCAGCTGAGCAAAGTCTGGCAGGGACGGGGCGAACGCCGCAGCGAACGCCATGCCGATGGCCAGCAGACCTTCATGATGTGCATCGGCCTTGGCGCCGCCCACCATCAGATCAGCAACGAGGCCGAATTCACCCCGGAAGAAGACGAGAGTGAATTTCACCGCCCGCGAAAACGGAACAACCGTCTGTCGCTGCAGGCCAGGGACGACGCGCCCCGGCAACTCACCACCAAAACCGCCGACGGCCGCGAAGCCACCCGCGTCTCCCGCTTCACCACCGATGCGGACGTGTGGGATGCGGTGCACGACACCCAGCTCCACGCACGCGTACTGCGCGAGTCCGCCATGGCCGGTTACGCCGTCGAGCCCTGGTGCTGCATCAACCACAGCGATGGCGGCATCGCCCTGCAGCGCTTGCCCGACAACCGTGCCCGAACCCGGGTCGGGGCGCTGACGGCCTACCGGCACGAGCATGAACCGTCCCACTGGCACATCGGCACCGTGCGCTGGCAACAGATCAACCGCCAGGGCCAGCTGGAACTGGGCATCAAATCACTGGGCAATCACATGGCCGCCGTCGCGGTGCGCGCCATCGGCGGCGCCGGCAGCGGCGGCGAATATTTCCGCAGCCTGCTGATCGACTTCAACGACGCCCAGGGCCACACCGGCAAGGGCCTGCTGGTACCCGTCAGCATCTACGACACCGGCACCCTGCTGGTGCTGAACCTGAAGATCGAAATGAAATACGTGCGCCTGACGCGCATCATCGAGACCACCAGCTCCTTCACCCTGTTCGCCTTCGATGGCATCGAAATGCCGCCGCAGGAAAAGGCGCGGGTGCAGGGCCTGCCGGAAAGAGACTGACACCTGAATCCGTGGGTTTGGGGCGGATGAGGCATGCAACGGCTTGATGCGTATCGCCTCATGAAAAATCGAGGGAATAGCACGGAATGTTGCCAAGATTTTTCATATGGCGAGACGGATCAATGCGTTGCGTAATTCGCCGTCATAAACCCACGGATTCAGGTGAAGCGCCGCCGCGCGCAGAGAATGCAGCAGCGCCCTCCCTGCCGCGCTATAATGACCGGCCGTAGCGGCAACGCAGCAACAGATCCGGGAAAACCCGCGCGCCATGTACACCCAATGTCCCCACTGCCAGGCCTATTTCGAGGTCAGCGCCGACCAGCTCAAGGTCGGCGAGGGCGACGTGCGCTGCGGGCAGTGCCTGTCCATCTTCAACGCCCTGCTCTACCTCACCGAGCAACTGCCCGGCCGGGAAGAGGACGACGCCAACCAGCACACCGACCGGGCCAAAGACGCCCCCCCGCCCACCGAACCCCCGGCGGAAGAAGACACAAACACCACGCCGCCCCTGCCGGCAACGGACGAAGCCGTAACGGACAACCGCCCCGTGATCGACGGCCCCGGACCGGCGCTGGGCGATATCGACGCCGTGGCCGACGAACTGGACCCTCACATCGGCCCGCCCCGGCGCAGCGCCGCCTTCGATGACGTCGACGAATTCACCAGCCAGCAGATCGAGGCCATCAAACTCCCCCGCGACTGGCTGGATGAGTCCCCGGAAAAGATACTGGCCGACACCCTGCCCGCCGACGAGCCACGGCACGCCGAGACAACGGATACGGCGGCCGACACCACGGATGCCTCCGCGAACACCGCCCCCCCGCAACGCGACACGGCACCCCCACCGGGCGAAAACCTCGCCGAGCCGCCGCTCGGCGAAGATCTGCACGCAACCACGGAGCACGACCTCACGGCGAACCTCCCCGCCCCCCTGCGCCGCCAGCTGCAGGAGGAAAAAGCCGCCAGCCTGCGCCCGCCGGCCACGCCCTGGGTGATCGGCAGCCTGCTGCTGGTGCTGGTGTTCCTCGCCCAGGCCGCCTACTTCTATCGAGACCAGCTGGCGCTGCGCAAACCCGAGCTGCGCCCCTGGCTGGAACAGGCCTGCGAATACCTCGGCTGCCGCCTGCGCCCGCCGCCCACGAACGCACGCATCGAGATCCTCGGCTGGGACGTGCGCTCCCTGCCCGACACCCCACAGGCGCTGCTGGCCAGCACCACCCTGGTCAACAAGAATCCACAGCCGCAACCCTACCCGCTGCTGACCCTGAACTTCTCCGACATGAACGGCACCCCGGTGGCACAGCGCCGCTTCCTGCCACGCGAATACCTGCCCGCCGGCACCGACATCGCGGCCGGCATGCCGCCGGATACCCCGATACCCGTCGAACTGGCCCTGGTGGACCCTGGCAAAAGGGCCGTCAACTTCGAATTCCACACCGAAACAACCAGACTGGCGCAATAATTGCCGCGCCGCCGTCCACTGCGGCGGATTCAGGAATTGTTTAAAAAAGCAGCAGATTTACGCCATATCACCTTGTCTCCCCGCCTCGCCACGGAGTAGTATTATCGACCCGATTTCCCGCGGGGATTCCGACAAGAACGCCCGGTTTCAACCACTGCCCGCAGTGATGGAAAAGCGGCAAAAGGCGACACACATCTCGATGCAGATCGGCCCCTACAAGCTATCCAACCAACTCGTACTGGCCCCCATGGCGGGCGTCACCGACCGCCCCTTCCGGCAACTGTGCAAGCGTCTCGGCGCCGGCATGGCGGTATCCGAAATGGTCTCCTCCAACTCCCTGCTGTGGGGCTCGGAAAAGACCAGGCGACGCGCCAACCACGATGGCGAAACCGACCCCCGTTCGGTGCAGATCATGGGCGCCGATCCGAAGCTGATGGCCGAGGCGGCGCGCTACAACGCCGACAACGGCGCGCAGATCATCGACATCAACATGGGCTGCCCGGCGAAGAAGGTATGCAACGTCGCCGCCGGTTCCGCACTGCTGCGCGACGAAGGGCTGGTCGGCAAAATCCTCGACGCCGTGGTGGCAGCCGTAGACGTGCCGGTAACGCTGAAGATCCGCACCGGCTGGGACACCGAACACCGCAACGGCGTGGCCATCGGGCGCATCGCCGAAAGCGCCGGCGTTCAGGCGCTGGCGGTGCATGGCCGCACCCGCGCCTGCGCCTACCGGGGGGAAGCGGAATACGACACCATCGCCGCCATCAAGGCCGCCATTGGCATCCCGGTGATCGCCAACGGCGACATCACCACGCCGGAAAAGGCCAGGATGGTACTGGACTACACCCGGGCGGATGCCGTCATGATCGGCCGCGCGGCCCAGGGGCGCCCCTGGATCTTCCGCGAGATCGACCACTACCTGCAGACGGGTGAAAAATTGCCGGACCCCACACGCCAGGAAGTACGGGACCTGCTACTGGAACACCTCGAGAACCTCTACGCCTTCTACGGCGAATATGCCGGCGTGCGCATCGCCCGCAAACACATCTCGTGGTACAGCAAGGGACAACGGCACGGCGCTGCCTTCCGCCAGGCAGTCAACAAAGCAGAAACCGTCGAAGAACAATTTCAAATCACAAAGGACTTCTTCGACGAAGTAGTACTTCGTCAAGGTGATAAATCAGGATTCAGTTGGTCTGTCAGCGTTCAGGGCAAGGCGCTCCTCGCAGCGAATGGCCGTTTCCCTTTGCAAGAGGAGCAACGCCGCCATGGACGCTGACAGGCCAACCCTTCGGGCGCTCCTGTGGTGTCCCGCTGCGGCGTTGCAGTGCTTGGCAATGGAACAACCATTGCCCGCGCACTGCGCCTTGCCGCGAAACACCACAGGAACGCTGAATCCTGATTTATCACCTTGACGAAGTACATAATGGTTCGGGAGGAACTAGCCGCATGACACAAATCCAAACCCTGGCCGCCGAGGGGCCGGCGACCGACAGCGTCATCACCGAAGGATTGCAGAACACCTTGGGCTCGGACACCCCCGCCAGCGAGTCGCCGGACGGCGACATCAGCGACAGGCCCACCGCCACCCCACGGCCGCTCGGCCAACACGTTACGCACATGCTGGAAGACTATTTCCGCGACCTCGACGGCCACCCGCCGGTAGACCTGTACCAGTTCGTGCTGACCCAGGTCGAACGACCGCTGCTGGAGGCCGTGCTGCGCCACACCCGCGGCAACCAGAGCAAGGCCGCCACCATGCTCGGCCTCAACCGCGGCACCCTGCGCAAGAAGCTCAAGCAATACGACATCAACTGAGCCGAAGGCAGCCGCGGCACCGGACACCGCCAGACGACCGCCCGCCAATGAACGCAAGTCAAGGCCAATTGAAACCAACAGGGGATGCCCGTTGGCCATGACAAGCATTTGCCTTCATCGGAGTTCATTTGGCGGACAACCCAGGCCTGAATCAACACTATCGAGAACGACACCATGACTCCCATCAAGCGCGCCCTGATCAGCGTCTCCGACAAGACCGGCATCCTCGACTTCGCCCGTGAACTGCACGCGCGCGGCGTGGAGATCCTCAGCACCGGCGGCACCGCCCGGCTGCTCGCCGACAACGGCGTGCCGGTGACCGAGGTCTCCGACCATACCGGCTTCCCCGAAATGATGGACGGCCGCGTCAAGACCCTGCACCCGAAGATCCACGGCGGCCTGCTGGGCCGGCGCGGCACCGATGACGCAGTGATGGCCGAGCACGGCATCGCGCCCATCGACCTGGTGGTGGTCAATCTCTACCCCTTCGAGCAGACCGTGGCGCGCCCCGACTGCAGCCTGGCCGACGCCATCGAGAACATCGACATCGGCGGCCCCACCATGCTGCGCGCCGCGGCCAAGAACCACGCCGCCGTCACCGTACTGGTGGACGCCGCCGACTACCCCGGCGTGCTGGCCGAAATGGACGCCAACGACGGCGCGGTGAGCGACGCCAGCCGCTACTCGCTGGCGGTGAAGACCTTCGAGCACACCGCCCACTACGACGGCGCCATCGCCAACTACCTGGGCGCCGTCGAGCTGGACGGCACGAAACACGACTTCCCGCGCACCTACAACACCCAGCTCCACAAGAAACAGGACATGCGCTACGGCGAGAACCCGCACCAGAAGGCCGCCTTCTACGTCGAGGCGCGTCCCGCCGAGGCCAGCGTCGCCACCGCCGAGCAGCTGCAGGGCAAGGAACTGAGTTTCAACAACATCGCCGACACCGACGCCGCGCTGGAGTGCGTCAAACAGTTCGAGCAGCCGGCCTGCGTCATCGTCAAGCATGCCAACCCCTGCGGCGTGGCCATCGCCGACGACATCCACAAGGCCTACGACCGCGCCTACCGCACCGACCCCACCTCCGCCTTCGGCGGCATCATCGCCTTCAACCGGCCGCTGGATGCCTTTACCGCGCGCGACATCGTCGAACAGCAGTTCGTCGAGGTCATCATCGCGCCGAGCATCGACGACGACGCCCGCGAGGTACTGGCAGAAAAGAAGAACGTGCGCGTGCTGGCCTGCGGTGACTGGCTGCCCGAACGCGCGCCATGGCTGGACTACAAGCGCGTCAACGGCGGCCTGCTGGTGCAGGACCGCGACCTGGGAATGGTCAGCGAGACACAACTGAAAATAGTGACCCAGCGCGCGCCCACTGCGCAGGAATTGCGCGACCTGCTGTTCACCTGGCAGGTGGCCAAGTACGTCAAGTCCAACGCCATCGTCTATGGCCGTGACGGCATGACCAT
>DRQN01000029.1 GCA_011371455.1 Gammaproteobacteria bacterium | reverse complement strand
CGTTATTGACGATCAGGTGCAAGCGCTGAAACTGGCTGAGGCACGCCCAGTTGATCCATCTATTTTTCACCGCCTTTTTTACCGCCGCCGGGACACTTTGCCGCGCCCCGCTCGACGGACCGGCATGCGATAATACGCCGATGCCGCACACGCACGCCGCCAATCCGTGGATGAAGAGAATCGCCGTCACCTTGCTGCTACTGGTGCTGGGCATCGCCGCCGGCGCGATGATCAGCCGCCACGGCCCGCCCCCGGCGGACGGCGGCACGGCCGCCAAGCTGCTGGCGCCCCACACCCTGCAGCCCTTCAGCCTCACTCGCAATGGTGTCTCCCAACTCGACAACGACGACCTGCGCGGCAAGTGGAGCCTGCTGTTCTTCGGCTATACCCACTGCCCGGACGTCTGCCCCGCCACCCTCGCCGAACTGGCGCGGGCCTACGAGCTGCTGGCGCAGGAGCCCGGGGTGCTGGACGATACCCAGTTCATCTTCGTCTCCGTCGACCCGGCGCGGGACACGCCGGACGCCCTGGCGGCCTACGCGGGCTATTTCAACCCGGCCTTCCTCGCCGTCAGCGGCGACCCGGAGCAGCTTGCGGCCCTGGCCCGGCAGCTGGACATCCGCTTCCGGCGCGGCGCCGGCAGCGACGAGGCCTACAACGTGGACCACAGCAGCGCGATCCTGTTGATTGACCCGCAGGTCCGCTATCATGCGCGCATCGAAGCACCGCACCATGCGCAGGACATCCGCCGGCAGTATCTTGAAATCCGCCGCCAAACCCCGACGCCCCCGTCATAATCCGCCGCACAGACCGCCTGAAACAACAAAGGAACGCCATGAAATCACTGCTCACGCTCATCGCCCTGCTCGTCCTCGCCGGCAGCGGCTGGGCCTCGTCCCTGCACGGCATCGAGGCCCACGATCCCTGGGTGCGCGAGGCGCCGCCCAGCGCCAGGGTGCTGGCCGCCTATCTGCGGCTGCACAATCACGGCGACCAGGCACGCACTCTGGTGTCCGTGGAATCGCCCGCCTTCGAGCGCGTCGAGCTGCACCGCTCGGAAGAAAAGAACGGCATGGCGAGCATGGTGCGGGTAACAAAGATCATGATCCCCGCCCACGGCAAGGTCAGCTTCGCACCGGGCAGTCTGCACGTCATGTTGATCGGCCCCCGCGCGCCCTTGAAGAGCGGCGACAGGGTCGATCTCACCCTGCACTTCGCAGACGGTTCGTCGCAGACCCTCAGCGCCAAAGTGCGCCGCGGCGGCGCCGGCGGCATGACGCATGATCACGACCCGGATCACTCGATGAAGATGCACAAGGAGTCGCACGGGGAGATGAAGAAGCACGGGCATGATCACTAAATGAACCAAACGCCCGAACAATCCCCCCATCTGAGCGACTACCTCAAGGCCTGGCCGCAGTACCTGCTGCCCACGCACACCCTGTCGCGCGTCATGCACGCCCTCACCCGCAGCGGCAACCCGCTCATGCGGCGCTGGTTCATGCGCTGGTTCGTCAAGCACTACCGCGTCGACATGAGCCTGGCGCAAGAACCGGACCTGGATCGCTACGCCACCTTCAACGACTTTTTCACCCGCGCCCTGCGCCCGGACGCGCGCCCCATCGTCAGCGGTGAAAAGACCGTCGCCTGCCCGGTGGATGGCGCCGTGAGCCAGGCCGGGCCGATCCACGCCGACCGTATCTTTCAGGCCAAGGGACAAGACTATTCGCTGCTGCAGCTGCTGGGCGGCGACCAGCAGTGGGCGGAGAAATTCACCGACGGCCGCTTTGCCACCCTCTACCTGTCACCGCGCGACTACCACCGCATCCACATGCCGCTGGCCTGCCGCCTGCGCGCCATGAGCCACGTGCCCGGCCGGCTGTTCAGCGTCAACGCCGCCACTGCCCGCGTCATCCCCGGCCTGTTCGCGCGCAACGAGCGGGTCGTCACCTATTTCGACACCGAGGCCGGCCCCATGGCGATGGTGCTGGTGGGGGCGATCTTCGTCGCCAGCATCGAGACCGTGTGGGCCGGCGAGATCACCCCGCCGGCAGGCAGGCGGGTGCGGCACTGGGCCTATGAAGGCAGCGAGGCGCGGGAATTCGCCAAGGGGGAGGAAATGGGCCGCTTCAACATGGGTTCCACCGTCATCGTGCTGTTTGGCCGCGACGCGGTGCGGTGGGTGGACGGCATCACGGCCGGCGCCACGGTGCAGATGGGGCAGCACCTGGCGGACATCGACTGAGCCCGAAGCAGGCGCAACGGGCCGCTGAGGCAGGCGCCTCAGTGTCCCCGGCAAGGCTCATCGCAAACGGGGGAAACCGCAACCCGGCTACAGGGAACGGCGCTGCCCGGCGCAGGAGGCCGGACCGTTTTCGGCCTGGTAGAACATGATTTCCTGCAGCGAGCGAAACACGCCCGTATCGAAATTACAGAACTTGAGGCCCACGCCTCCATCAACGACCCGCACCACACGGGCATGAACCTTGTGACGGATGCCTTCTTCGCCGGTTTCGTCGGACAGCAGATGAAAAACCAGCTCGACGTTGGCATCCTCGTCGATGCCAGCCACGGAATCAACGCCCAGAAAGGTGCCGCCAAGGCCGATATCCGAGGAACGCCCCGAATTCAGCAGATCGCCATTCAGGTAGACATCCACACCGACACAAAGCTGCTTTCTTTCACTCCAGCGTTTTTCCATCGTTTTCTCCTGACAAACCGAGCGTTCCTGATAGGCCATTGTTGTTATTTCTTTAGATTTCGCATCACAAACGACGATATCGATTATTAAATCGATTTCAGGTCAATTTCAATTCATCACTTCAGTTAAAAAGCAAGATACAGGCCAGGTTTCTGTCGCGATCGATATCAGCTGGTAAAACAAGCTTCTGCAGATTCCCACGGGAAAGGCCATTGAACCTCGCGCACTTTCCCGGTCAAGAATGTAAAATAAATCGACGCCTGACAACAGCCCAGTTTTTTACTGAATCAGGCACGCTCAAAGGGAAATGCAACCGTATCTGACAGTTGTGTCAGGCCATTGAATACCAACAACAACCGATCCAGGCCCAGGGCCACACCGGCACAGGGAGGCAGCCCCTCACCAAGGGCCGCGAGCAGACGTTCATCCATGGGCATGAACGGTAACCCCTGCACATGGCGTTGCGCCCGGTCCCGCTCGAAACGCGCCCGCTGCTCGGCGCTATCGGTCAGTTCGTGAAAGCCGTTGGCCAGCTCCACACCGCGGTAGAAAAGCTCGAACCGTTCAGCCACGGCAGGTGCGTCGGCGGCGGGTTGGCGAATCCGTGCAAGGGCGGCCTGCGAGGCGGGATAGTGGTAGACGAAGGTGAGCCGCCCCTGTCCCAGGCGAGGCTGAATGACGTGGCTCATGAGCAGGTCCAGCCAGCCGTCGCGGCCCAGCCCGGACAGGCCCGCCAGCGCCGGAAAGCCCGCCGCGCACCGCGTCAGGGTCTGGCTGTCGGCCGTGTGCGGGTCGAGGCCGAGGTGGCGCTGGAACAGCGCCGCGTAGCTCAGCCGTTCGGCGGCCGCATCCGGCAACCGTCCATCGGCTAGCTCGATCACCAGCTGCTCGACCTCGTCCATCAATTGAAAGTGGTCGAAGCCGGGCCGGTACCATTCCAGCAGGGTGAATTCCGGGTTGTGCAGGCGCCCTGCCTCGCCCTGGCGGAAGGCCTTGCAGACCTGGTAGATAGGGCCGCTGCCGGCGGCCAGCAAGCGCTTCATGGCGAACTCGGGGGAGGTGGCGAGGTACAGCGGCCGGCCCTGCGCCGCGCCGGGGCCCTGGTAGCGGGTCTCGAAACTGTGGATCTGCGGGTCGGTGGTGGCGGCGCTGGAGAGCAGCGGCGTCTCCACCTCCAGCACACCTTTGTCGGCGAAGAAACGGCGCAGGCGGCCCATCAGAGCCGCCCGCTGTCTCAGCGCGTCCAGCGTTGCGCTGGGTCGCCAGTCTGTGTCCAGGCATGACACGCGCGTGTGCTTATTCCTTCACACGGCCGACGTATTCGCCGCTGCGCGTGTCCACCTTGATGATTTCGCCGTTTTCCACGAACAGGGGCACGCGCACCACGGCGCCGGTCTCCAGGGTGGCCGGCTTGCCGCCGCCGCTGGCGGTGTCGCCGCGCACGCCGGGGTCGGTCTCGACGATGCGCAGCTCGACGAAGTTGGGCGGCACCACGTCGATGGGGCGGTCGTTCCACAGGGTCACGGTGCACATGTCCTGCTCCTTGAGCCACTGGCCGTTGTCGCCCACGGCGCTGGCATCGGCGGCCACTTGTTCGAAGGTCTCCGGGTGCATGAAATACCAGAATTCACCGTCGTTGTAGAGATACTGCAGGTCCGTGTCCATCACGTCGGCGCCCGGCAGGGACTCGCCGGACTTGAAGGTGCGCTCCACCACCCGCCCGGTGAGCAGGTTGCGCAGCTTGACGCGGGCAAAGGCCTGGCCCTTGCCCGGCTTGACGAACTCGCACTCGATCATGGCGCAGGGGTCGT
>DRQN01000028.1 GCA_011371455.1 Gammaproteobacteria bacterium | reverse complement strand
GCATTGAGTGCCGACAACGCTATCCGCCTGAAAATGGCCCTGGAGGCTGGCTTAACTATCCCCGAGGATGTCCACCGGTGGCTGCTGGACGGAATCACAGCCTGTTTGAGCGGCCACCGGCTCGATGATGTCTTAGGGCTTGCCGAAAGCCGTGGCGGGGGTTACGCGACCCCTGCGGCTGTCGTGCGCCTGGAATCGAGAGGTGCACGAATCCGCGCCCTGCGGTATTGGGCTTGCCCTGATCTTGGGCCTTGGAAGGCAAGCGAGGCCATCGCCGCGCTGCTCACCACCGAGGTGAGCGTCTGAGATTCGAACCGGGGCACCCTGCCGAACACCTACTCCGTGAGCTGGATGGCCTGACGATGAGCGAAAGACAGGTTCACCGGACTTTATCGGGTGATCGTTCTGGGTGATTTATTTTTCCGGCATCAAATCGGTTCCACTTTGTCAGTGGCTGTCCATTCGCTAGTATCTGGATAAATGTCCACTACTGGTGATTTGCCCATGCCCAATCAGTACAGCATCGAAGCGCGAGGCGGCCTTGCCGAGGTCCAGCTGTCCAGCCCCGGCGGGTCCGTAGTCGAGGCGCTAGGCATCTTCGGCTCACTGCGCCAGCACCCGGCACGTGTGCGTGTCGATATTGTCGGCGCGGCATTGTCGGCGGCCTCGGCCATCGCCATGGCGGGCGATCACGTCACCCTGGTGGATGGCGGCCTAATGATGCTGCACAACCCCCACGCCGATGGCCTTGGTGGTGAAGCCGGTGACCTGAGGAAAGTCGCCGAGATCATGGACCGCATGAAAGGCAGCCTGGTGAGCGCCTATTCCCGCCGCCTGAAGATGCCCACCGATGAAATCGAGGCCCTGCTGGACCGCTGCCTCGATGATCCGAGCATCGACGCGAAGGACGCCGGCCAGCTGCTGCTCAAAGCCCTGGGCCGTGGCCCCATTGGCGATTATCACAATATTCGCACCAGCGGTGACGATCTGATCGAGTTTAAAGCCGCCGCTACTGACGCTCTGCTGGCCCGCGAAGGCATCCGGGTGGAGAAGCCCCACGCCGCCGCCCGCGACCTGTCGCGCATGAGCGTGGCAGGCATGGCTGAGACGTTCCTGAAGCAGCGCGGCGTATCGACCGCAGCCTGAACGCCACCGCTATCCTGAACCGCGCCATGCACAGCACCAGCGACCTCCCGGCGCTGTTGGGCAACGTAGCCGGCAAAGCTCTGATGCAGGGATATGATAATGAACCGGCATCGCATCGCATCTGGACCAAGGAAGTGGAGGTGCCGGACTTCAAAACTCAAAGCCGCGTTCAGCTGTCCGAGGCCCCCGCACTCGATAAAGTCCTTGAAGGTGGCGAATACACGCACGGCACCTTCGGTGATGACAAGGAAGAGTATCAGCTGATTACCTATGGCCGTTTGTTCTCCGTGACCCGCCAAGCCCTGATCAACGACGATTTGAGTGCACTCACTCGTTTGCCACAGGCATTCGGCGCCAGCGCCAGCCGTCGTGAGGCCGATGAAGTCTACGCCATCCTGACCGACAACCCAGCAATGAGCGATGGTAATGCGATCTTCCACGCCTCACACAATAACTTGATGACCGCCGCCAGCCTGAGCATCGCATCCCTTGGTGCTGCCCGTGCAGCTATGCGTACCCAGACCGGCCTTAAAGGTCAGGCCACGCTGAACATCGTGCCGCGCTACTTGGTGGTGCCGGCTGCCCTGGAGACTACCGCCGAGCAGCTGCTGGCCTCGCTGGTCGACCCATCCAAGAGCAATTCAACGCCGAGCCTCGACTTCATCCGTGGCCTGACCCTGGTGGTCGATGCCCGCCTGGATGCCGATAGCACCACCGCGTGGTACCTGGCCGCAGACTGGAACCAGGTGGATACCCTGGAACGCGCCTATCTTGAAGGTCAGCGCGGCGTCAGCTACGAGGGGCGCACTGGCTGGGAGATCGACGGCATGGAGGTTAAGGCCCGCCTCGACTTCGCGGCCAAGGCCATCGACTGGTGCGGCCTGCTGAAGAACCCTGGTGCGTAATCACCAGTAGCAGTTATGCGGCCCCGAGGGAGTAGGCACCCGACGGGCTGCAGGGGCATGGATCGGGATCCGCAACTCGATTCATGCGACGCGCATCCCGAACTGGTCTTTCCCCAGTCCCACGGCGCACCCCTATCCGAAGGCCCGGCTTAACCGTCGGGCCTTTCCTCTATTTGCTACAGGGTAAGGGCATAGCCGGTACGCATAGCCACCAGACTGCGAAGAAGGAAGCCAAGCTGCGTGAAGAGGCGCACCGGTGCCCATGCTCCACCTGCCCGAACCGGCCGACTTGCCGGGTCGCGTGCCCAGCGTTCAAGCGCTACTCGAAGAATGGCAAATAACCCCCACCCTGGTGATGGCCTGCCACTCCACCGTTGAAAGTCCGTTTCGTCCTCAAATGCCACCGATCTGGTGGCAGCCCGGCTTTCGTCCCAGAATGTTACCTTTCCGTTTCCCCGCCACCAGCCCCCTACTGGAATCAGGGTTTCCTCGATGCGCGGGTCCTTCTGGAAGCTGCTCTATGCGGGTACCGCAGCCGCAGGTTTCGGGTGTTTTTTCTGCGCCTAGGGAGATTCTTACTAAGCGACGACTAAGCGCTCACGCGGCCTGCGGGGTTGGCGGTTACTAATATGCCCTTGGTGGCGCCCCTCGATTCACGAATCCGTGGCCGAAAACCTCGAAAGGTGTAATGCGAGACATTGCACTCAGGCTATGATAAAGACGTTCGCCCACAAGGGCCTTGAGCGCTTTTTCCTGACCGGAAGCGAGCGGGGCATCACCACGCAACATGCCGTGCGAATCGAACGCCTGCTGGACCGCCTGGAGGCGTCGGCGGAGGCTGCCGATATGAACCTGCCCGGCTACCGTTTCCACGAGTTGACAGGGAAGCGCAAAGGCACCTTCAGCGTGACGGTCTCAGGTAATTGGCGAATCACTTTTGCCTTCCGGCAAGGCAACGCCTACGACGTGAATTTGGAGGACGACTACTGATGGCTACCAGAACCCGCAAACCGACTCACCCCGGCGCCATCCTGCGCGAAGACATCCTGCCCGAGCTGGGCATGTCCCAGACCGAACTGGCCCGGCGCCTCGGCGTCTCGCGCCTCACCGTGTCCGACCTTATCCATGAG
>DRQN01000027.1 GCA_011371455.1 Gammaproteobacteria bacterium | reverse complement strand
TGCAGAAGGTGTTCCGTGTGCGCCAGTGCGAGGACAGCTTTTACGGCAATCGCTCGCGGCCCTGCCTGCAATACCAGATCGAACGCTGCACCGCGCCCTGCGTGGGCCTCATTTCGCCCGAGGACTACGCCGAGGACGTGCGCCATGCGGTGATGTTCCTCGAAGGCCGCAATTCCCGCCTCATCGACGAACTGGTGGCGCGCATGGAGGCGGCCGCCAAGGCCCTGCAATTCGAGCAGGCGGCGCGTTTCCGCGACCAGATCGCCAGCCTGCGGCGCATGCGGGAGACCCAGTCGGTGGACGGCGAGGGCGGCGACCGCGACGTGATCGCCGTGGTCAGCGAGGGCGGCGCGGCCTGCGTGCAGGTATTCTTCATTCGTGGCGGGCGCAATCTGGGCAACAAGTCCTACTTCCCGCGTCAGGCCGAGGGCGCCGAGGCGGCGGATATCCTGGCCGCCTTCGTGGCGCAGTTCTATTTGAGCGGGGCGGGCGGCCGCGAGATCCCACCGGAGATCCTGCTCAATGCCGAGCCGGAGGACGCCGGGGTGCTGCAATCCGTGCTCTCGGAGCAGAGTGGCCACAGGGTGCAACTGACCTGGCGCCTGCGCGGTGAGCGTGCGCGCTGGCGGCAGATGGCGGAGGCCAATGCCCGTACTGCCCTGCGCAGCCGCCTGGCCGGCAAGGCCGGGGTGCTGAAACGGCTGGAGGCGCTGCAGGAGGCGCTGGAGCTGGACAGCCTGCCGCAGCGCCTGGAGTGCTTCGATATCAGCCACACCATGGGCGAGGCCACCGTGGCCTCCTGCGTGGTGCTGGATGGCCACGGCCCGCTGAAGGCCGACTATCGCCGCTTCAACATCGAAGGCATCACCCCCGGCGACGACTACGCCGCCATGCACCAGGCCCTGATGCGGCGCTACACGCGGCTGAAAAAGGGCGAGGGCAAGCTGCCGGATATCCTGCTCATCGACGGCGGCAAGGGGCAGGTGGCACAGGCCGCGGCGGTGCTGGAGGAATTGCAGATCAGCGGTGTGAGCCTGCTCGGCGTGGCCAAGGGGCCAGCGCGCAAGCCGGGGCAGGAGGTGCTGGTGTTCGCCGGCCGCGAGTTGAGTCTGCCGGCGGACTCACCGGCCCTGCACGTGATTCAGCAGATACGCGACGAGGCGCACCGTTTCGCCATTACCGGCCACCGCCAGCGCCGCGCCAGGGCGCGCAATACCTCGGTGCTGGAAGGCATCAGCGGGCTGGGGCCGAAGCGGCGCCAGCAACTGCTGAAGCAGTTCGGCGGCCTGCAGGAAGTGGCCCGCGCCGGGGTGAGTGATTTGGCCAGCGTGCCGGGCATCAGTAAAAACCTGGCGCAAAAAGTATATGATGTGTTCCATTCGGACGAATGACGCCTTGGCCCCACGATCTCCATGACTTACAACCTGCCCAATATCCTCACCCTGCTGCGCATCGCCCTGATCCCGGTGTTCGCCGTGCTGTTCTACCTGCCGGTGCCCTGGGCCCACACGGCGGTGACGGCGGTGTTCGCCATCGCCGCCATCACCGACTGGCTGGATGGTTACCTGGCGCGCCGCTGGCGGCAGACCTCGGCCTTCGGCGCCTTCCTCGACCCAGTGGCCGACAAGCTGATGGTGGCGGCGGCGCTGGTGATGCTGGTGGACGTCAATCCCACGCCCTTCGCGGATCTGTTGCTGGTCTTGCCGGCGGTGGTCATCATCGGCCGTGAGATCGTCATTTCCGCCCTGCGCGAATGGATGGCCGAGATCGGTGACCGCACCTCGGTGGCGGTGTCCACCATCGGCAAGATCAAGACCAGCGCGCAGATGCTGGCCCTGTTGCTGTTGCTCTACCGCGAGCCCATCGGCGACTTTCCCACCGCCGAAATCGGTTTCGTGCTGCTGTACGTGGCCGCCGGACTGACCCTGTGGTCGATGGTCATCTATCTGCGCGCGGCCTGGCCCAGCCTGTCCAATGGCGCCTCGCAATGAGTGGCTCATTTTGTGCTGGCACAAGGGCAGAGCAGGGCTTGACAGCTCTCCCGCGGACTGTAAAATACAGCGCTCTTGAAGACGTGACGCGGGAATAGCTCAGCTGGTAGAGCACAACCTTGCCAAGGTTGGGGTCGCGAGTTCGAATCTCGTTTCCCGCTCCAAATCTTTGGAATTACGGAAAGCCTCGGTCGAAGTGGTCGGGGTTTTTTCAGTTAGACCCTTTGTATTATCAGATAGCCGGCTGAGTGGCAGAGTGGCTATGCAGCGGACTGCAAATCCGTGTACCTCGGTTCGACTCCGGGCTCAGCCTCCATTTGATCGTCTGCCGTTTCCGGCCGGTCTCCCTTCTTTCCCTGCACGGCATGAACCTCTCGCGCTTCCCGCACCGGGGGTTTTCTGCAATAGTTAGCGCTGTTGAAACTGCTCGCCGCCCGGGTGGTGAAACTGGTAGACACAAGAGACTTAAAATCTCTCGGCCTCGCGGCCGTGCCGGTTCGATTCCGGCCCCGGGCACCACCTTTCCTTGCTGGTCAGCCTATTGTGGTTAATTATGTGGAAGAACTCACCCTGACGCGCGCACAAGCCGCCGGCGCCGGTTTGGGGCGAATCATGCTTATGATTCTTGATCAGGCCACGGCATGTGAAACGCGGAGGTCACGGAGCCACAGAGGCACAGAGGAATTCGTCGAAAACGCCGTGCCTCTGTGGCTCCGTGACCTCCGTGTTTCCATCCCGGCCCGCCATCATTCACCGTGGGCATGGCTCGCCCCAGGGGTGGAGAAGTCAGTCGATCAGAAAGAATTCCACCTCGAAGCCGGCGATATTGATGATGTCGCTGGTGCCGAGATCCTGTGGCGCGAGACTGAGAGGTTCGCCATTCAGCAGGGGAGTGCCGGTGGTGAGATGGCCCTGGTTGTTGGGCACGGCGCAGATATTGTAGCCCTCCAGGCCGCGGCTGATGAGGGCCAGCTTCTTGCCCTGATAACCAATGGTGTTGAAGGGCTTGCGCAGCTCCATGACGGTGCGGGCGAGGGGGCCGTTGAGGGTGCGCAGGCCCGCCAGGGGCTGGCCCTTGACGCTTTGCTCGCGGGATTCCCAGTCGGGCAGCACCATCTGCGTTTCATCCAGCTCCGCCTTGATGAACATGGTGGGTTCATACACTGCCTGGCCTTCGCAGAGGAAGGTGAACTGGTGATGACCGGTCTGGATGATGTCGCCGTGTTTGAGTACGGCGTTCTTGATGTGATTGCCGTTGAGCAGGGTGCCGTTGGTGCTGCCCAGGTCCTCGACATAGACATGCTTGCCCTGGGCGATGATCAGCGCGTGACGGCCGCTGACGGTGAGGTCGTTGAGCTGTATTTCATTGCCGTGTTTACGGCCGATGGTCAGGGATTCCTTTTTGATGGGGTGTTCGCTGATGACCTCGCCATCGAGAGTCAGGATCAGTTTTCCATTCATTTCGGCCTTCTCTCAGTGAAGTTGCATACCCCGCCCTGGAACAAGGAAAAATTTGTCAGCGAATGTAATAAAATTCCACCTCGAAGCCGGCGATGTTGATGACGTCGTTTTCGCTCAGGGGCTGGGGCTCGGTGCTCAGGGGGATGCCATTGACGAGGGGGATGTCCATGGCGCGGCGGCTGCGGGTGCTGGTGACGGCGGCGATGGTGTAGCCCTTGGTGCCGCGGGTGATCAGCGCCATGCGCTTGCCCTGAAAGCCGATGGCGTTATAGGCCTTGCGCAGTTCCATCACGGACTTGGCGACCGGGCCGTTGAGGGTGCGCAGGCCGCCCAGCGGCTGGCCCTTGATGATGGCTTCGCTGGCCTCGTCCCACTCGGGGATGATCATCTGCGTCTCGTCGAATTCGGCCTTGACGAACATGGTGGGCTCGTACTTGGCCTCGGTCTGGCACAGGTAGGTGAACTGGTGGTGGCCGATCTGGATGATGTCGCCGTGCTCCAGGGCCACTTTTTTGATGTGGTTGCCATTGACCAGGGTGCCGTTGGTGCTGCCCAGGTCTTCGATGAAGACGTAGTCCGGGATGCTGGTGATCATGGCGTGGCGGCCACTGATAGTGAGGTCGTTGAGCTGGATGTCGTTACCGTGCTTGCGGCCTATGCTGATGCTCTTGTCGCCGATGGTGTATTCGCGCACCACGTCGCCTTCCAGCGTCAGGATGAGCTTTCGCTCGGCATGAGCGGGTTCCGTGCTCGCCATGGGGGTAGCCCCTTGTGTGGAGTCCGAGGGGGGTGGGGAATCCTTTACCAGGCTAATCTTGGGCGGTTGTCGTGGGGGTTGTGGCTGACTCATCTTGTTCCCTGTACTGCTCGAAGTTCGACTTGATCCGTGCCTTCCGATAGGCCTCTTCACCCGTGATGAGTTTCTCGTCGAGGAGACGACGCAGGGCCGTGTCGATGCTCTGCATGCCCTGCAAGGCGCCGCCCTGGATGACGTTTTCGAGCTGCTCGGTCTTGCCTTCACGAATGATGTTCGATGTTGCTGCATTATTGATCAGAGTCTCCACCGCTGCAAGTCGGCCGCGCTGGTCGGCGGTGCGCACCAGTTGCTGGGAGACCACCCCCACCAGCGAGGTGGAGAGCATGGTGCGGATGTACGGTTCTTCGCCGGGTGGAAAGACGTTGATGATGCGGTCGATGGCGGCGGCGGCGCCGTTGGTGTGCAGGGTGGCGAGGATCAGGATGCCCATCTCGGCGGCGGTGACGGCCAGGCTGATGGTCTCCAGGTCGCGCATCTCGCCCACCAGGATCACGTCCGGGTCCTCGCGCAGGGCGGAGCGCAGGGCGTGGGCGAAGCTGTCCGTGTGCTCGCCGATCTCGCGCTGGCTGACCAGGCAGCCCTTGTTGGGGTGCAGGTGTTCCACCGGGTCTTCGATGGTGATGATGTGGCCTTTGCGGTTCTCGTTGATGTAGTCGACCATCGCCGCCAGGGTGGTGGACTTGCCGGAGCCGGTGGGGCCGGTGACCAGGATCAGCCCCTTGCGCTGATGGGTGAGATTCTTCAGCGAGGCGGGCAGGCGCAATTCGTCCAGCGGCACCACATGGCCCGGCACGGCGCGGAACACGGCGCCGATGCCGTTGAGGTGGCGGAAGGCGTTGACGCGGAAACGCGATATGCCGGGGATTTCGTAGGCGAAGTCGGCGCCGCCGCGGTTTTCGAAGCGGGCGCGGGCGTGGTCGGGCATGATCTCGAACAGCAGATCCTGGGTCTCGTCGCTGCTCAGCTCACGGTATTTGACCGGATGGATCTCGCCGAACAGGCGGATGCGCGGCGGGTTGCCGGACACCAGGTGCAGATCGGAGCCCTTTTGCTTGACCAGCAATTCGAGGAAGGCGTTGACGCGGCTCATGAGACGGCCAGATCGACTTGCGGCAACAGTTCGGGGTCGCTGACGAAGCGCTGGAACCGCTGCTTTTCGGTGGCATGGATGTAGGCGTCGTCCGGGTCGATCTCCTTGCGCTGGATGGCCTCCAGCAGGGCCTGGTCCATCAGCTGCATGCCCTTGTCTCGGCCTGTCTGCAACACCGAGGGGATCTGGAATACCTTGCCGCTGATGATCAGGTTGGCGATGGCGGGGGTGTTGACGAAGATTTCGACGATGGCCTTGCGTGAGCGGCCATCGGCGCTGCGCACCAGTTTCTGGCTGACCACGCCGCGCAGGTGCTGGGCCAGGAACAGGCTGGCCTGGGTCTTCTGCGAGGTGGGCATGGCGTCGATGATGCGGTCCAGGGTCTTGGCCGCGGAGGTGGTGTGCAGGGTGCCCAGCACCAGGTGACCGGTCTCGGCGGCGGTCATGGCCATCATGATGGTCTCGGGGTCGCGCAGCTCGCCGACCAGGATCACGTCCGGATCTTCGCGCAGGGCGGCGCGCAGGCCTTCGGCGAAGCTTTCCACGTGGGTACCCACCTCGCGCTGCACCACCAGCGATTTCTGGCTCTTGTGGATCTGTTCGATGGGGTCTTCGAGGGTGATGATGTTCAGCCGCCGGGTCTTGTTGAGCAGGTCCAGCATGGCGGTGAGGGTGGTGGACTTGCCGGTGCCGGTGGCGCCGGTGACCAGGATCAGGCCCTGGTTGGCGTCGAGGAAGCGGGCCACCACCGGCGGCAGCTGCAGGTCTTCCAGGGTCAGGATGGCGGGTGGGATGACGCGGAAGGCGGCGCCGATGCCGCCGATCTTGCGGAACAGGCTGACGCGGAAGCGGCCCACTTCGTCGCTCTGGTAGGAGAAGTCCAGGTCCCGTCCGGCCTCGAACTCGGCGCGTTGCTTGTCGCTGAGGATCTCGAAGATCAGGCTCTCCAGTTCCTCTTCGGTGAGGGCGCGGTACTTGATCGGCGCCAGGTCGCCCAGCAGGCGCAGCAGTGGCGGGGTGCCGACGGCGAAGTGGATGTCGGTGCAGCCCTGTTCGCGGCCCAGCTTGAGGAAGGCGTCGATGCGCGCCATCAGGCTGCCCCTGTCTCGGTGGAGGCGGCCTCGAGGGCGGTGCGCAATTCGTCGAAGGTCTGGAAGCGCTGGTCGGGGTCGACCGCCATGGCCTTGACGATGATGGCCTCCAGCGATTCGGGAATGTCCGGGTTGACCTCGCGCGGCGGCTTGGCCTTGCCTTCGACGTGCTGGAACAGGATGGCCATGGACTCCTCGCCGGTGTAGGGCGCCTGGCCGCTGAACAGTTCGTACATGATGACGCCCAGGGTGTAGATGTCGGTGCGTGAATCGATGGTGCGGCCGCGTACCTGTTCCGGGGCCATGTAGGTGGGGGTGCCCACCAGGATGCCGCTCTTGGTCAGGCGCGAGTCGGACTTGGAGGCCGCGGCGGCGAGGCCGAAATCGACGATCTTGACGATGTCTTCGTCGTTGATGAGGATGTTGGCCGGCTTGAGATCCCGGTGCACCACGTTGACTTCCTGCGCGCGCGCCATGCCCTTGCAGATTTCGCCGAGGATGTGCAGGCCGCGCCGGCGTTCCATCAGGCCGTCCTTGCGCAATTCGTCCGCCAGTGAATGGCTGGGGAAATACTCCATGGAGATGGCGTAGGTCTGGCCAAAGGTGACCAGATCGTAGATGCGGATGACGTTTTCGTGGGTGATCTTGCGCGCGTAGCGCAGTTCGTGCAGAAAGCGCTGGATCATGTTCTCGTCCGAGGCTACGTGCGGGTTGAGGAACTTGAGCACGAACTGGTCGTTGACCATCAGGTCGTCCACCAGGATGGCGGTGCCGAAGGCGCCTTCGCCGATCTTGCGCACCACGTGATAGCGGTCGGTGAGGATGCTGTTGGGCACCAGCCTGGCGGGGTTGATGATGCCGCCACTGCTGTCGATGGCATTGGGGCTGCTTTCGAGGGCGTGGGTCTTCTGTGAATCCGAGACCGGAGTCATCTGCGTCGGCTGGTCTTCCAGTGAGACCTTCCCCGAGGTATCCATGATGCGGGTGGTGCGGTCGCCGTAACGGGTGACGAGGGTCTTCACGGTTTCGCTGGCGACACTGCCCACTTCGTCCTGGCTTACATTCATGAGTTCGGTGGCGGCCTCCTGTACCTTGCCGGCATTGGATTCGTCGGTGAGCGTCTGCAGGGCGCGCAGGGCCTCCTTGCGCACCGTGTTGTCGGCGTGTTCGAGCTGCTTCAGCAACGGTTTGACGGCGCGTTTGTCGCCGAGGGTATGCAGGGCGCGGATCACCACCTGGCCGGCTTCGGGATTTTCTTCCAGCATCTCGATGAGATGCGGCACGGCGCGTTCGTCGCCGATGCTGGCCAGGGCGTCCACGGCGCGTTCGCGCACCCACCAGTCATCATCGCGCAGGGCCTCGATGAGGCGGTCGAAGGCGCGCGGGTCCTTGCTGGTGTTGAGGATCTCCACCGCGGTGCGGCGCAGGAATTCGTCTTCGTCGCGGATCAGGGCGAGGATGGCGTCGAACACCTTGGGGCCGCCGATGGCGCCGAGGGCGTCGGCGGCGCGCACCTTGACCCACCAGTCCACGTCGCGCAGGGCGTTGAGCAGATCCTTGACGGCGTTCTGGTCGCCGATTTCGTTGAGCACTTCCACCGCCGCGCGGCGCACGTATTCGGATTCGTCCTGCAGCACGTCGACCAGATATTTCACCGTGTTCGGCGCGCGGATCTTGATCAGGGTCTCGATGGCCGCGGCCTGCACGGTGAGGTCGGGATCGCCGAGCAGCCGGCAGATGGCCTCCACCGCTTGCGGTGAGCGCATCTTCGCCAGGCCTTGCAGGGCGGACTGGCGTACCACTTTGTGGGGGTCTTCGAGGGCGGCGGTGAGGGCGTTGAGGCCCTGTGGCGTTTCGAAATTCGCGATCACTTTCACCAGGTGTGCACGCACCATGGGTTGTCTCGCATCCAGGCGGCGGATGATGTCGGGCAGTAATGCCTCGTCGGCCACCTTGTCCAGCAGGCGGTAGAGCATGGGGCGCACCTTGCTGGAAACACGGTCCAGCATGCCGAGCAGGATGTTGGGTTTGATGCGGCTCGAATGGGCGAGGAGGATGTCGCACAGTGCCGACTTGGAGATGTCCGGGTGATCGAGCTGCTCGAACAGCTGGTTGGGCTCGAAATCGCCCGAGCGGCAGAGGATGCGCTTGACGCCGGCGACGATGTTGTCGTCGTCGCTGGCCAGGCCGGTCAGGTAGTAGGGCAGGGTGCTGTTGCGCACGAAGCCCAGCAGCAGTTGCTCGATCACCGCGGGATGCCGGGTATTGCCCAGGGCCTCGATGAGCTTGGGAATGGCGGGTTCACCGATCTGTTTCAGTTTCAGCGCGGCCCGTTTGCCCTCGGGCGTTGCGGCGGCGTTTTCCGTCATTAAGGCGGCGATGGCGCGATTGGCCTGAAAACCGGACAGCAGGCTCATACAGCAGGCCTCTCCTTAGCGTGCGTCATCGACTGCATCATCCACATGGACATGGATGATGTAGGCCTTGTTGATGAGGTAAATAATACCCTCGTCCATATGCATTTTGATAAAGCACTCATCGCTGCGGTTGAGATAGTCCAGCAGCCGCGCGCGTGCCGGCGGCAATTGCTCGCGGATGGCGCCGCTGATGAACGAGCCATCCATCATCTGCACCTGGCAACGTTGCTGCGGGATATCGGTTGGGGGTCCGTGTTCCGCCTCGTATTCGACGCGGATGATGGAGCGCATATTGTAAAAGCGTAGCTCATCCGGCTCTTCGCGCTTGATAACCACGAATGGGTTGCACTGGTTGAGGACTTCCAGTGGCTGCTCCGGGCCGGCATGATCAGGGCTTTGCTCACGCAGGTACAACGAACCCCGGACGCGACCCTCAGGGTGCACCCAGAGGGTGACGGGCTTCAATTTTTTGGGGACTTTCAGTATTTCGTTGGTCACTATCGAGGCCTTCGATATGGTAAATACTTAAAAAATTCCGTTCTGATGGCACTATCTTTGGGCATTATACGCCGATACAGTAGTGAGTCATGGCGCGTGGTAATAAAACCCTGCCTGGCCGGGGGCTGCTCTGCGGATGCCCGTGCCGGCAATCGCGCGGATATTCCCCGGGGGCGGCTGAGCAATCTATCTTGATGCCGGGTTAATATACCCCGTAGCGGCACCAAGGCGATAATCGCGGGGCAGATTTCCGTATCCGGGGCTGGATGTCCGACTTGATAACCGATCTTTCATGACAATCACCGATACCCTCCATACGGCCTCCCTGGAGGTGCTCAATGGCGCCCTGGCCGGTAAGAGTTTCCCCCTTTTCGATGAAACGCTGATCGGGCGCTGCGAAGGAGATTCGGCCGATCTCGATGGCCACATCCGCCTGCCGGACAGCCGCGTCAGCCGCCGCCATGCGCGCATCATACGGCGTGGCGGCGATTACGTGATCCAGGATC
Source organism: Gammaproteobacteria bacterium (assembly GCA_011371455.1). GTDB lineage: Bacteria > Pseudomonadota > Gammaproteobacteria > SZUA-152 > SZUA-152 > DRQN01. The sequence continues at coordinate 13,720 of DRQN01000027.1, read as the reverse complement.
TCGATTCCACCAATGGCACCCTGCTGAATGCGCGCCCGCTGACGCCGAAGGCGTTCTATGCCTTGCGGGAAGGCAGTAACCTGCAGCTGGGCGGGGTGCGCCTGCGTTTTCGTCCGCCCGCCGTTGTCACGGAGGATGTGTCGGCCAGCAGTCCGTGGGATTCCGAGGTCGGTGGTAACGAAGAGGCCTTCGATCTGGCGCTGATCGCCGGAGAGAGCCCGGCGCAACGGCGGGCCAGCAGCGCCTCGCTGGTGATGGTCGGCTCGAAAGATGCGAAGCCCGATCTGAGCATGGCCATCGACGCCCAGGAGGCCCTGCGGTTGCTCAAGGCCAATCTGCACGAGGATCGTGTCGCGGCCACCGATGTGCAGCGCCGTTTGCGCGCCCTGGCACAGGTCAGCATTGGTCTGGGCGGCCAGAACAATCACGAAGACCTGTTGGCCAAGGTGATGGATTTCATCTTCGACATCTTCCCTGCCGCCGAGCATGCCTATGGTCTGTTGTGCAATGAACCGGGGCAATGCAATGCATCGCTCAAGCCCGTGGTGGCCATGAGCCGCAAGGAGCGTTCGGTGGAGGCCGTGCTGTCGCGCGCCATCGTCAATGAGGTCATCAGCGGGCGCCGGGCGATCCTTTCCAGTGATGCCAGCAGCGACAGGCGCTTCGACAGCCACGACTCCATTATCGGTCTGAACATTCGCAGCGTGATGTGCGTGCCGCTGCTGCTCGATGACGAAGTGCTGGGGCTGATCCAGGTGGACACCCGCAGTACCCATGCCTTCGATAGTGAAGACCTGCAGATCCTCTCCGGCATCGGTGTGCAGGCCGCCATCGCACTGAAGAATCTGGGCCTGGTGGAGGATATCCGGCAACTGTTCGAGGGCTTCGTCACCGCCTCGGTGCACGCCATCGAAGCGCGGGACCCCAGCACTGCGGGTCATTCGTTCCGCGTCGCCGAATACAGCCAGCGCCTGGCCGAGGCGGTGGGGCGTTCCTCGGTGCCGGGGTTGCGCGAGGTCAGCTTCACCCGCGAACAGATGGATGAATTGCGTTACGCCGCCCTGCTGCATGATTTTGGCAAGGTCGGCGTGCGCGAACACGTGCTGACCAAGTCCCACAAACTGTATCCGCGCCAGTTCGAGCTGATGCAGGCGCGTTTTCAGTACGCCTGCGCCAGCCTGGAGCGGCACGCCTACCGTGAGCTGCTGGATCAGCAGGAGCTCGAACAGTTGAGTCCCGAAGAGTTCAGGGCCCGGCGTCGCCGCATGGAGCAGCATCTGGCGCAGGAGACACAGCGCATCCGCCAGTTCATGGATCTTATTATCAAGGCCAACGAGCCTGCGGTCTTTCATCAGACGATTCCACCGGCGCTGCAACAAGTGGTGGATTACTGCTTTCCGGGCGAGGGCGGAGAACCGGTCCCGCTGCTGTCGGCGTTTGAAATGGAAGCGCTGACCCTGGCGCGCGGCAGCTTGACGCCCGATGAACGGCAGCAAATCGAATACCACGTGTCGCATACCTATGCCTTCCTGCAGCACATTCCCTGGACCAAGGGGTTGGCCTCGGTGCCCGAAATCGCTTACAGCCACCACGAGAAGCTCGATGGCTCCGGTTACCCGCGCGGACTCGAGCGCGAGCAGATCCCCCTGCAGGCCCGCATCATGACGGTGACAGACATTTATGACGCCCTGACCTCGGGTGACCGCCCCTACAAGCAGAGTCTGCCGGAGGAACTGGCGTTGGACATCCTGCGTGACGAGGCAAGGCAGGGTAAAGTCGAAAAGGACCTGGTCGACATCTTCATCGACAGCAATGCCTATCGGTTGTTGCCCGAGCGCTGACGGTTGGCGCCAAAACCGACTTGTCTGCCGCTATTTCGTGGATTTCATTTGCACCGTAAATGGCCTTTCGCTATGGTTTGCCTCCCTTTGCCAATCCCGCTGACGCTGTACACAGGAATCATGCTTTTACGATGACCATTTTTACTTGCGGACATGACACCCACATCGGCCACATCCGGCCTCAGAACGAAGATTGTTATCTCATCGATGCCGAGTTGCGACTGGGCGTGCTGGCCGACGGCATGGGCGGGCACGAGTGCGGCGAAGTGGCCAGCCGGATCGTCGTCGAACAGGTGCGCGAAGAAGTCCGCGCCGGCACGCCGCTGGCCGAGGCGCTGGTCAAGGCGCATCATGCGGTGCTGGCCGCGGTGCGTGATGGCAAGGGGCGTGCCGGCATGGGTTCCACCGCCCTGGCGGTGAAGGTCGAAGACGGCGGTTTCGAGGTGGTGTGGGTGGGGGACAGCCGCGCCTATTTGTGGAGCCATGGCAGCCTGACACAGCTCACCCGCGACCACTCCCTGGTGCAGCTGATGGTGGATCAGGGAGACATTACCGCCGAAGAAGCGGAATTCCACCCGCAGCGGAATTTCATCACCCAGGCCATTGGCATGGAAAGCCTGAACCGACTCGAAGTGGGGCTGGTGCGGGGGCGTCTGTATCCCGGTCAGCAGATCCTGTTGTGCAGCGACGGCCTGAGCGGTGAACTGAGTGTGGAAGAGATCACCCAGGTTCTCTTACAGCCGATTGATGAGCAGGCCAAGGTCGACCAGCTGATACAGATGGCACTGAACAACGGTGGCAGCGACAACGTTACCGTGCTGCTGGTTTCCGCGCCGCCGGCGGAAGATTGCAGCAACAGCGAATAAAGCGGCCTTTTTATCCCCCTGCCGTTTCACCCGCGCCGGCAGACTTGCCGCCGGCCGTTCCCTGTCCGCAGGTATAATTGCGCTTATCGATACCCGAGGAAGCACGCATGAGCGCGGACAGCATCTACTGGCACGATTACGAAACCTTTGGCGCCGACCCGCGCCGAGACCGGCCCGCGCAGTTTGCCGGCATTCGCACCGATCTCGACTTGAACATCATCGGCGAGCCGCTGGTGCTGTACTGCCGTCCCGCCAATGACTTTCTGCCGCAGCCCGATGCCTGCCTGATAACCGGCATCACTCCCCAACTGGCCCTTCGAGAAGGCCTTCCCGAAGCGGAATTCATTGCGCGAATCCACGAAGCATTTTCCCGTCCCCGCACCTGTGTGGCGGGTTACAACAATATCCGCTTCGATGACGAAGTGACGCGCAATGTGTTGTACCGCAATTTTTTCGACCCCTATGCGCGAGAATGGCAGAACGGCAATTCACGTTGGGACATTATCGACCTGGTGCGAGTAGCCCATGCCCTCAGGCCGGAAGGCATCGAATGGCCCCGCCATGCAGACGGCAAGCCCAGCTTCCGCCTCGAAGACCTGACCCGGGCCAACCAGCTGTCACACCAATCGGCGCACGATGCCCTGTCCGATGTGTACGCCACCATCGCCATCGCCCGCTTGATCCGCGACAGGCAGCCGCGCCTTTACGATTATGTTTTCCGGCACCGCTCGAAACAGCGGGTGGCGTCCTTGCTGAATGTGGCAAAAATGACGCCAGTGCTTCATGTATCATCCATGTACCCCGCCGACCTGGGTTGCATCGCCCTGGTGGCGCCGCTGGCAAATCACCCGACGAACCGCAATGAAGTCGTGGTCTATGACTTGCGGCATGATCCCTCGGCATTCGTTCAACTGTCCGTCGATGAACTCCGACAGCGGCTGTTCACCCGTCAGGCAGAATTGCCGGAAGGTACCGAACGCCTGCCGGTAAAGACCATTCACGTCAATAAATGCCCGGTGGTAGTTCCGCAAAACACCCTTACCACGGAGGCTGCGGAAAAATGGCGGATCGATGTGGACGCTTGCCGGCGGCACCGGAAAACTCTGCGCGACAACCCGCAATTCATTACCGCGCTGCTATCCGTTTACGAGCAGCGTGAATTCGAACCGGAAAGTGATCCAGACCTGATGCTCTACAGTGGAGGCTTTTTCAGCGATGAAGACAGGCAGAAAATGGAAAAGATTCGCCACGCCTCTCCTCAGCGGTTAAAGGCGCTGGAGCTTCCATTCCAGGATCGAAGAATCAGTGAAATGCTGTTTCGCTATCGCGCCAGGAACTATCCGGAAACACTTTCCGAGAATGAAGTGGCGCGCTGGAACGAATATCGACGTCAGCGTCTGACGGACCCAGCCTTCAATGCCAGCATCGTCGACCGGGAATACAGGGCGCGTATCGATGAGCTGCTGAATTCGGCGGAAATTACTGAGCAGCAGCGCGATATTCTCGATGCGTTGCTGGAATATCGCCAATGGGTATTGAACGGCTAGCAGCAGAAATGGCCGACTTTTTCCTATCGGTGTTTTTGCCGCGGCTGCGAGAAATCGAATATGTGTGTTCCGCATTTTCAATCTTGTCGACGCGCTAAACGTAACGGATAACATGGGCATGTAATCTTGCATTCGCAGGTTTTTCCTCGTCGCTTTGTGCGCGGTCTTTGCCGAATACGGTCATTTTTTAAAGAAACAGCTAAAATTCGTTGCTTTTTTTTGGCAAACACTTGTTATTCAAAAAAAAAGCGATAAACTTCCCTAGTGTTCGAAGTTATGTTTGTCCTAGGAGTGAGAAATGATCAAGAAAAAGGCAGCCCGGGTAAAGGCGAAAGCAGCCAAAACCAAAGTAGCCAAGACCAAGGTCGCGGTAAAAAAGTCAGCGGTAAAGGCGAAGGCGAGAGGACGTCGCCCGGCGCCTTCCCCGAAGAGCGTTGCAGCTGCCACCCCGGTGAACAAGGCGCATGAGGCTGCATTGAAAGTTGTTGCCCGCACCTTGAAGGCTGCGGAAGCCGCCGCCGCCAAGGTGGCCGCCGCGGAAAAGAAGTCCGTCGCAGCCAAGAGCAAGGTGGCGGCAGCCATGAAGACCGCGGCGCAGAAAAAATCGGCCGCTGCCAGTCGTGCATTGTTGAGTGCAAAGGCCGCCGCGAAAAAGGCGCGGGCTGCGCTGGCCGCCGCACGCGCCAAGGCTGCCGAAGCGGACAAGGTGGTCAAGGAAGCGGTGAGATCGGCAGAGGCTGAGCGCAAGAAGGAAGAGGCCAAGGCCAAGGCAGTTGCCGCCTTCACGGCAAAATGGGAGCGTGCTTACGATCTCAAGGTGGCAAAAAAGGCCAGGAAAAAGGGTCGCCGCGCCACCCGCAAGAAGAAAACTGCGGCTTAAGTACTGCCGCGGTGCGATAAAAAAACACCGGCCAATGGCCGGTGTTTTTTATTAACCCGGCCACAATATAGACCGTGTTCAGGACTTCAAGCATCCTCCAGATCAAGGCGTCACTCGCCGGCTGAACACGATCTATATCGTCGCCGGGTTAATATCTCTGTGAGAAATATCGCGGGAGATTCACGCGATTTCAACGAGTACTTCATCCGGATTGACGCTATCGCCCTTCTGCACGTGTATGGCGGTTACTTTCCCCGTTATCGGCGCCTGAATCTCAGTTTCCATTTTCATCGCCTCGGTGACGATGAGGGCCGTACCCGCTTCGACTTCGTCGCCAACCTTTACCAATACGTCGACAATGATGCCGGGCATGGAAGTGGTGACATGGCCGGGAGAACTGGCTTTGGGGCGACTGCTGCCCTTGCCGGATGATGCCTGACCGTCCGCTTCGCCTGTATCGAGTTCATCCAGAGACTCGACGATGATCTCTTCGGGGATGCCGTCGACGCTGATGAAAAAGGCGCGCTTGTCCTGCATCTTGTGGCCGGTGCCGGCGACCTTGATGTGATAGTTCTCGCCGTGAATGGAAACGTTGAATTCGGTGGCGGCCTTGACCGGCGCGGCACCTGTCGATGGCAGGGGTTCCAGTGATTCCGGCTGCAGGGTGCCGGCGCGACGCTGTTCGAGAAAGTCGCGGCCCACCTCGGGAAACATGGCGTAGGTGAGTACGTCTTCTTCCGACTCGGCAAGATCGCCAATTTCGTTGCGCAGTTTGTCCATTTCTGGCGGCAACAGATCGGCCGGTCGGCAGGAAATGATATCGGCATTGCCGATGGCTTGTTGTCGCACCCCGCTGTTGACGGGGGCGGCGGGTTTGCCGTAGCGGCCCTGCAGATACAGTTTTACTTCGTTGGTGATGTTCTTGTAGCGGCCACCGGTCATGACGTTCAGCACCGCCTGGGTGCCGACGATCTGTGAGGTGGGCGTGACCAGCGGCGGGTAGCCAAGATCCTTGCGCACGCGGGGAATCTCTTCCAGCACCGCATTCATGTGTTCCAGTGCGCCCTGTTCGCGCAACTGGTTCGACAGGTTGGAGATCATTCCGCCCGGCACCTGGTTGACCTGCACGCGGGTGTCGAGGCCGGTGAATTCACTTTCGAACTGGTGATATTTCTTGCGTACTTCGTAAAAATAAAAACCGATTTCCTGCAGTGCCGGCAGATCGAGGCCGGTGTCATATTCGGTGCCGCGCAGCGCGGCGACCATGCTTTCCGTGGGTGGATGGCTGGTGCCGCCGGAGAGGGAGGAGATGGCCGTGTCGATGTGCCGGCAGCCGTTCTCGATGGCCTTCAGCTGGCACATGCTGGCCAGCCCGGCAGTGGCGTGCGAATGCAGGTGTACGGGAATCTCCAGGGCCTCGACCAGTGCACGGGTCAGTTCGGCGCTGGTGGTTGGGGTTAGCAGGCCGGCCATGTCCTTGATGGCGACGCTGTCACAGCCCATGCTTTGCAACTCGCGGGCCTGTTTGACGAATTGCTCGATGGTGTGCACCGGGCTGGTGGTGTAGCAGATGGTGCCTTGGGCGTGCTTGCCGCTTTCCTTTATTGCTTCGATGGAAACACGAAGATTGCGCAGGTCGTTCAAGGCATCGAAGACGCGAAACACGTCGATGCCGTTTTTCGCGGCCTTATCGATGAAGGCTCGCACCACATCGTCGGCGTAGTGGCGATAGCCGAGCAGGTTTTGCCCGCGCAGCAGCATTTGCAGACGGGTATTGGGCAGGGCCTCGCGTAATCGGCGCAGGCGCTGCCAGGGATCTTCCTTGAGGAAACGAATGCAGGCGTCGAAGGTGGCGCCGCCCCACACTTCTAACGACCAATAGCCGATCTTGTCCAGTTGCTCGCAGATGGGCAGCATGTCGTCGGTGCGCATGCGTGTTGCGAGCAGGGACTGGTGTGCATCACGCAGCACGGTGTCGGTAATGTGAACTTGTGGCTTTGCCATGGTCTGCGTTCCTGTTGTTCTTTGGATTATAAGCCGAGGTGTGCGGCAACCGCAGCGCCGATGGCTGCGGCGATGTCGCGCGACGAGCGATGCACGGAATAATGCGTCAGCTCCGGGTGTTGTTCGACGAAGGAGGTGTCAAAGTGGCCGCTCTGGAATTGTGCCGAGCGGATGATCTCCAGATGATAGGGGATGGTGGTCTTGACACCGTAGACGCCAATGTCCTGCAGGGCGCGGTCGGCGCGGTCCAGCAGCGAGTCCCAGTCCAGCGCCCAGACGATGAGCTTGGCGCACATGGAGTCGTAATAGGGCGGGATTTCATAGCCGGTATAAATGGCGGCGTCGGTGCGTACGCCGGGGCCGCCGGGGGCGAAATAGCGCGTGACGCGGCCGAAGCTGGGCAGAAAGTCGTTCTGCGGGTCTTCGGCATTGATGCGGAATTCCATGGCGTAACCACGGCGCTGGATGTCGGACTGCTGGTAGCGCAGTCTGAGGCCGGCGGCGATGCGGATCTGTTCCTGCACGATGTCCACGCCGGTGATCTGCTCGGTGATGGGGTGCTCCACCTGCAGGCGGGTGTTCATTTCCATGAAATAGAAGTTGTCGTCTTCATCGAGCAGGAACTCCACCGTGCCGGCGTTTTCGTAGCCAACCGCCTGGGCCGCTTTCACGGCCTGCTCGCCAACGAAGTGGCGCTGTTCGTCGCTGAGCTGCGGTGAGGGGGCAATCTCGATCAGTTTCTGATGGCGGCGCTGGATGGAACAGTCGCGCTCGAACAGATGGATGACATTGCCGTGGCTGTCGGCGAGGATCTGCACCTCGATGTGTCGGGGGTTGTCGACACACTTTTCCAGGAATACATCGGTGCTGCCGAAGGCCTTGCTGGCCTCGGAGACCACGCGCTCGTAGTTGCGACGCAGCTCCTCGGCATTGGCGCAGCGGCGGATGCCGCGCCCGCCGCCGCCGGCGGTGGCCTTGAGCATCACCGGGTAGCCGATCTTTTCCGCGCAGGCCAGTGCCGCTTCCACGTCGTTCAGGTTGCCGTCGCTGCCGGGGGTGACCGGCACCCCGGCCTCGATCATCGCCGCGCGGGCCTCCACCTTGTCGCCGAGGCGGCGGATGACCTCCTCACTGGGGCCGATGAAGCGGATGTTGCGGCGTGCACAGATCTTCGCCAGCTGCGGGTTTTCAGACAGGAAGCCGTAGCCGGGGTGCAGGGCGTCGCAGCCGGCGGCCACGGCGATGTTGACGATGCGGTGGGCGTTCAGGTAACCGGCGACGGAGTCTGGCCCAAGACTGTATGATTCGTCGGCTTTTTTGACATGCAGGGCATAACGGTCGGCTTCGGTGTAAACCGCCACGGATTTGATGCCGGCCTCGGCGCAGGCGCGTACAATGCGCACGGCGATTTCCCCGCGGTTGGCGATGAGTATCTTTTTTATCATGTTGTCTCTTGGGTCTATTCGTGGCTGACCGGGTTACGGATCTTATCGGACAAATATGGAAAAACTGGTATCTGAATCCACGGGTTCAGGTGGTAGCCAGTGGTATTTGCGCACCGCTCGGCAGGCCGGTGTTTCCGTCAGTATAGACAGCTAAGCCGCTGGTTGCATTAGGGTTATTGTTTTTCATTTTGACAGCAATGGATATTGCTTATATCATGGCGCGTTTATGTCGGATCACCTTGGCGAAACAATAGAGCCGCTTTCCCTGGCCGAGAAGGGGCGCACCCTCTCGGGGCAGCTGCCCTTGCGGGGTCTGGATAGACTATGCCAGTCGCTGCAGGACGAAAAGGGGGTGGTGGATGTCAGCCTCCATTTCGACAAGGACGAGGTCGGCCAGCCCCGGGTGATGGGGCGTCTTGCGGCGGTATTGCAACTGCAGTGCCAGCGTTGCATGCAGGTGATGGAGATGCCGGTGAGCGTCGATGTCCGCCTCGGCATCGTGCGCACGCAGAAGCAGGCGGAGTCCCTGCCCGGGAATTACGATCCGCTGCTGGTTTCGGAGCAGCCGATGACCGCCGCGGATATCGTGGAAGACGAATTGATCCTGGCATTGCCCCTGGTGGCATTGCATGAAATGAAGAGCTGTCCGGCGGCCGAGGCGCTGGCAGAGCGAGATGAACAGGACGAGGTGGTGCCGCAGCGGAAGAATCCCTTCGCGGTGCTGGCCGAGTTGAAGAAAGAACGTAACGACTGATTAGATACTGACAGTAATGAGGAATTAACGATGGCCGTTCAACAGAATAAAGTGACCCCTTCCCGCCGCGGCATGCGCCGTTCGCACGATGCCTTGACCGGGCCGACCCTGTCCGTGGAGCCGACCACCGGTGAAGTACACCGTCGTCATCACGTCAGTGCCGATGGTTATTACCGTGGCCGCAAGGTCGTCAATACCAAGGGCGACGAGTAAGTTCGTCATCCGATGAAGGGGGCGGCCCGCCCCCTTATCATCCTTTCTTTGACAACCTGCCCCCAATGTCTTCCCGTCTTCCATCGACAATTGGCCGGCCGGTTGCGCCAGCTCCCTTTTCCGCAGCACGTTACGCCGCAAAAATTCAGATCCTATGAGTGAAAATATAACCATCGCCCTGGATGCCATGGGAGGAGATGTGGGGCCCGCTGTCGTGGTGCCCGCCGCCTTGCAGATGCTGAAAGAGTTGCCGCGGCTGACGTTGGTGCTGGTGGGCGACGAGGGGGTGTTGCAGGAGGAGCTGAACGCGCACGATACCAAGGCCGATTCCAGGCTGCGCCTGCACCATGCCTCGCAGAAGGTCGAGATGGACGACAAGCCCTCGCTGGCCCTGCGTGGCAAGAAGGACTCATCCATGCGTGTGGCCATCAACCTGGTCAAGTCGGGTGAGGCCCAGGCCTGTGTCAGCGCCGGCAACACCGGCGCGCTGATGGCCACTGCGCGCTTCGTGCTGAAGACCCTGCCGGGCATCGATCGTCCTGCCATCTGCAGCGCCCTGCCGACCATGAGCGGGATGATCCACATGCTCGATCTGGGCGCCAACGTGGATACCAGCGCCGAAAACCTGCTCGAGTTCGCCGTCATGGGCTCGGTGCTGACCAGCGCGGTGGCAAACCTGGAAACCCCCACCATTGGCCTGCTGAACATCGGCGAAGAGGAAGTAAAGGGCAATGAGCGCGTCAAGGAGGCGGCACGCCTGTTGGCGGACAGCCGCCTGAACTACATCGGCTTCGTCGAAGGTGACGACATCTACAAGGGTTGCGTGGACGTGGTGGTCTGCGATGGTTTCGTCGGCAACGTGGCGCTGAAGACCTCCGAGGGGGTGGCGAAGATGATCAGCAATGCCATGAAGGAAGAATTCAGCCGCAATCTGCTGACCCGCCTGGCGGCGCTGTTGGCCTTGCCGGTGTTGAATGCCCTGCGCCGGCGCATCGACCCGCGACGCTACAACGGCGCCAGTCTGCTCGGCCTGCAGGGCATCGTGGTCAAGAGCCACGGCAGCGCCGACGTGCTGGCCTTCACCTATGCCATTCGTGAAGCGGTGAAGGAAGTCGAAAAGAACGTACCCCAGCGCATCAGCAAACAGCTGGAAGCGCTGCTCAGTGAGAGGCAGACGGTGTGATCAATTCGCGAATCAGCGGCACCGGCGGCTATCTGCCGGAAAAGATACTCACCAACCACGACCTGGAAAAAATGGTCGAGACCTCGGATCAGTGGATCACCGATCGCACCGGCATCAAGAAGCGCCATGTCGCTGCCGAGGATGAGACTACCTGCGACCTGGCCGAAAAGGCCGCGCGTGCGGCGCTGGACGCGGCCAATATTGCCGTCGACGAGATCGACCTGATCATTGTCGCCACCACCACCCCCGACAGGGTGTTTCCCAGCACCGCCTGCCTGCTGCAGGAGCGGCTCGATATCCATGGTTGCACCGCCTTCGATATCCAGGCCGTGTGTACCGGCTTCGTCTACGCCCTCAGCGTGGCGGACAAGTTCATCCGCAGCGGCACCCACGAGCATGCGCTGGTGGTCGGTGCCGAGACCCTGTCACGCATCGTCGATTGGACCGATCGCGGCACCTGCGTGCTGTTCGGTGATGGCGCCGGCGCAGTGGTGTTGTCGGCCAGCGACGAACCGGGCATCCTCTCCACGCACCTGCATGCCGACGGCCAGTATAAAGAGTTGTTGTCGACCAGTGGCGGTGTCTCCGAGGGGCTGAACGGTGAGGTGCACATCACCATGCAGGGCAACGAGGTGTTCAAGGTGGCGGTCAACACCCTGGGGCGCATCGTCGACGAGACCCTTGCCGCCAATGACCTGCAGAAATCCGATATCGACTGGCTGGTGCCGCATCAGGCCAACATCCGCATCATCAAGGCCACCGCGCGCAAGCTGAAGATGTCCATGGACCACGTGGTGACCACGGTGCAGGAACACGGCAATACCTCCGCCGCCTCGGTGCCGCTGGCGCTGGACGTGGCGGTGCGCGACGGCCGTATCCAGCGCGGCGATACCCTGCTGCTGGAGGCCTTTGGCGGCGGGTTCACGTGGGGGTCGGCGCTGTTGAAATACTGATAGTGCTGAGTGCTGAGTGCTGAGTGCTGAGGGTTCAGTCCTGTTTTTCGAGGAGTTTTTTTATGTCGTTTGCCTTCATCTTTCCCGGTCAGGGTTCCCAGTCCGTCGGTATGCTTGCCAACCTCGCCGCGCAGCATGCGCAGGTGACGGAGACCTTCGCCGAGGCCTCCGAGGCGCTGGGCTACGATCTGTGGAAGATCACTCAGGAAGGCCCCGCCGATGAGCTGAACCAAACCCACATCACCCAGCCTGCCATGCTCGCCGGCGGCATCGCCGTGCACCGCGTGTGGCAGGCCCAGGGCGGCGCCCGGCCGCTGGCCATGGCCGGTCACAGCCTCGGCGAATACACCGCGCTGGTGGCCGCCGGCAGCCTGTCGCTGGCCGACGCCGTGCAACTGGTGGCCGACCGCGGCCGTTTCATGCAGGAGGCGGTACCCGCCGGCGTTGGCGCCATGGCGGCGATTCTGGGGCTGGATGACGCCAGGGTCATCGAGGTCTGCGAGCAGGCGGCGCAGGGCGAGGTGGTGTCGGCGGTGAACTTCAACTCCCCCGGCCAGGTGGTGGTGGCCGGCCACAAGGCCGCCGTCGAGCGCGCCGTGGAACTGGCCAAGGAAGCGGGTGCCAAGCGTGCGCTGTTGCTGCCGGTGAGCGTGCCGTCCCACTGCAGCCTGATGCTGCCGGCGGCGGAAAAGCTGGCCGAGCGCCTGGCCGGCATCGAATTCAGCGCCCCGGCGATTCCCGTCTACAATAACGTCGACGTGGCCGCAGAGAGCAACGCCGACGCCATCCGCGCCGCGCTCAAGCGCCAGCTGTTCAGCCCGGTGCGCTGGGTGGAGACCATCCAGGCGCTGGCCGACGCGGGCGTCGATACGGTGGTCGAGTGCGGGCCCGGCAAGGTGCTGGCCGGCCTCAACAAGCGAATCAACAAGGGCATGGGGACGCAGGTCACCCTGGATGCGGACAGCCTGGCCAAGGCGCTGGGCGCAACAGGAGAGAACAGCTAATGTCTGACAACGAAATTCTGCAGGGCGAGATCGCCCTCGTCACCGGCGCCAGCCGCGGCATCGGCCAGGCCATCGCCCTGGAGCTGGGCGCCCAGGGCGCCACGGTCATTGGCACCGCCACCTCTGCGACGGGCGCGGCCGCCATTGGCGATACCCTGAAGGAAAACGGCGTAAGCGGCGCTGGCATGGTGCTCAACGTCACCGAGCAAGCCTCCGTGGACGCCCTCATGGCCGCCATCGGTGAACAGTTCGGCGCGCCGACCATCCTCGTCAACAATGCCGGCATCACCCGCGACAACCTGCTGATGCGGATGAAGGACGAGGAGTGGAACGACATCCTCGACACCAATCTGACCTCGGTCTTCCGTCTGTCGAAGGCCGTGCTGCGCGGCATGATGAAGGCGCGTAAGGGCCGCATCATCAGCATCAGCTCGGTGGTGGGCGCCGCCGGCAACGCCGGGCAGGCCAACTATGCCGCCGCCAAGGCCGGCCTGATCGGCTTCACCAAATCGCTGGCGCGCGAAGTGGGCGCACGTGGCATCACCGTCAACGCGGTGGCGCCGGGCTTCATCGAAACCGACATGACCCGTGCCCTGCCCGATGCGCAGAAAGAAGCGTTGATCAAGGGTATTCCCCTCGGCCGCCTGGGTCAGCCCGGGGAGATCGCCGCCGCCGTGGCCTTCCTGGCCTCGCCGAAGGCGGGCTATATCACCGGCGATACCCTGCACGTAAACGGCGGCATGTACATGGGCTAAGCCCCGTAAAATATTGGTGTATTTTTCAAATTTGTAGATTTATCAAAAGGTTACGGTCATTTTTGCAGGCTTTTTTATGCTTGTAACCGGACTGGCTTTTCTCTAGAATACCGACCGCGGCCTGCGGGTCGCCAAAGCAACCATTGGGAGGATTTATCCAAAATGAGCACCATCGAAGAACGAGTCAAGAAAATTGTCGTGGAGCAGCTTGGCGTGAAAGAGGAAGAAGTCACCGCCGAGTCCTCCTTCGTTGACGATCTTGGTGCCGATTCCCT
>DRQN01000026.1 GCA_011371455.1 Gammaproteobacteria bacterium | reverse complement strand
TTACCACCAGGCCAAACGGCAACTACCCGCCGGATCCGTCGAACCTGACCCTGTCGGCCAGTGACCGCTCCTATTTCTGGGGGGCTGTTACGACCCAAGGCTATTGTGCAGAAGACTGCCATGGCGACACCATGCGGGAGATTATCCGCACCCCGGTGCAGAATACCGATCAGACGCCTATCCTCAACTGGGCCGGGACCACGGGATTTGAGAGCGACGGTGTCAGCCCGGATGCGGTGGAGCCGGGCGCCAGCGTCACCTTCCGGGTGGAGTACAAGGACTGGGACAACGATGCGCCGGTCTCCATCTACGTCTGGGTGGACATCGATAACGATGACCTGTTCGAGGCGGGGACCGAGCGGTTCGCCATGACGGCCGTCCCCAGCCAGACCATGCCCTACAGCTACGGCTGGGACTACACCAAAAGCCTGACCCTCGCCAAGATCGGCGACGGCCTGGTCAAATACTATTTCGAAGCGACGGATGCGGACGGCGCCGCCACCGGCCCGGCGACCCAGATCAACACCCTGCGCGTTGTAAACGCCATTCCGCAACTGGCGTGGACGGGTGAAAGCTGGTACGAAAGTGACGGTATTCATCCGGACACCGGCGGTGACGGCGCCAGCTTCACCTTCCGGGTCAAGTACTCGGACGGGGACGGCGAGGCCCCCGGCTCCATTCTGCTGCTGGAGGATCTGAACAACGACGGTGTTGCCGACAACAGCTACGCCATGACCCCGGTGGCCGGTGGCGACTACCTCACGGGCAAGATTTACACCTACAGCAAGACGATCAGCTATGCGAGCACCGATGCGGGCGCGGCCCAATATGCCTTCAGCGCCAGTGATGGTGTTGATGCGGCCACTGGCGACCCCACCGGCTGGAACAGCTTCACGGTGCTCGCCGGCGGCAACTCACCGGCGGTGCTGGAGTGGGTGACGGATAGTGCTGATTGCCGTGTTGACAGCGCAAAACCGAATACCACGCTGCAGACCGGAACGACCTCATTCAGACTCAAGTACACCGACGTGGACGACTGGGGGGCCGGTCCGGGATCGGTCACCCTGCTGCTGGACCTGGACGGCAATGGCAGCTATGACGGCGGCAGTGAAAGCATAGCCATGAACTGGGTCTCGGCCGGCAGCGACAACGACTGGACCAACGGCGAATTCTATGAAGCGACAGGCATAAGCCTGACAGTCAGCGGCAACCTGAAATACAGGTTTGCCGCGGTCGATGTTGGCCCGGCGGGCAGTGACACCGATGCTGCCATCGGCGACCCCGCCAGCAGCGACAAATACATTACCGTTTATGACAGCAGCGCCGCGAAGGGCGTCCGCAAAACCCCCGTTTCCAGTGGCCCGGTCTGGTACAACAGCATCCAGGCGGCCATCGACGCGGTGGATGGGGCGCACACCGTGCTGGTGGACCAGGGCACCTATGTGGAGGATCTCTACCTCCAGTCCAATAACGGCAATGACGACGACACCACCCTGCAATCCATCTGCGGAGCGGATCTCACGACAATCCAGGCCACTGCCCCGACAAATAACGTGATCTACCTGCAAGGTGTTTCGGGAACCATCGTCATCGACGGTTTCCAGATCACGGGCGGCCTCAGTGGTGTCTCCACGAATTACACCGGCGCCATGGAAATCAAAAACAGCAAAATCCACGGTAACGACCGCAGTGGTTCGGATGGTGGCGGTATCTACCTTGGCGGAAGCGTTACCCTGCAGGTATCGGATTCGCAGATCTATTCAAATATCGCAGGGCGCGGCGCCGGAATTGCCTTTAACGGCGGCGCAAACCCGGTCTTCACCAACACGACCTTCAGCAACAACTCTGCGGGCGGTGCTGGCGGCGCCATCTTTCTTCAGAATATAACGGGCGCATTGACACTGACCAATGTCACCATAACGGACAATACCTCGGGCGCTGCGGGTGGTGGTATCTATACCAATGGCAGAACCATTAATGCCACCAAGTGCACCCTCTCCGGCAACCAGGCTGTGGGTGAGGGCGGCGGTGCCTATATCAGTGCTGCAAGCACCTTTGACAACTGCGTGGTGACGGACAATGCCACCACCACCACCCGGGGGGGTGGATTCATGGTCAATGGCGGCGTCAGCCTGGCGCTGAACAACAGCACCCTGGCCAACAACACGGCGGCCACCCTGGGCGGCGGCATCTTCAGCAACAGCGGCGCCATTACCCTGAGCAACAGCATCCTCTGGAACAACAGCTCCGGCTCGGCTTCGGGACACGCCGTCTACTCCAACGGCGGCACCCTGACCATCAGCGATGCCATTGTGCAAAACGATGGTGATGCCGAACTCTTCGACGAGCCGGTGTTCGCCCCGGCCTCGAACCCGCCGACCAGCAGCGGCTACCTGTCGGAGAACGATCCAAACTTTTTGGATGCCGCGGGCCGTGATTACCATATCCAGCCGGTATCGGACGCCATTGATAATGCCGGCGCCGGAGCGCTGGCCGATGACCGGGACGGCAATGCCAGGGCCGACGCCGATATCGGCGCCTACGAATACCAGGGGTCGGCGAGTGCGGTGCCGGTCCTGTCCTGGACGGGCGAGGCCGACTTCAGCGCCGACGGCGTCAATCCCGACCGGGCGAACGGGGGCGCCAGCTTTGAGTTCCGCATCGACTATACCGATGCCAGCGGCGCTCCCCCCACAGCCATGGAGGTCTGGGTCGACGCCAACGACAACGGCGCCTTCGAGGAGTCCGAAAAGCACGCCATGACCAGGCTGACCGGC
>DRQN01000025.1 GCA_011371455.1 Gammaproteobacteria bacterium | reverse complement strand
CTGGGCGTGGACCTGGGCCAGGTGGAGGGCAGCGGACCCAAGGGCCGCATCCTCAGGGACGACGTCAAGGCCTTCGTCAAGCGCGCCCTGGCGCAGCCTGCCGCCGGCGGTGGCCTCGGCGTGGCGCCCATGCCGGAGATCGACTTCGCCCAGTGGGGCGAGGTGGAGACCCGGCCGCTGTCGAAGATCAACAAGCTCACGGGTCAGTTCCTGCACCGTAACTGGGTCACCATCCCCCACGTCACCCAGTTCGACGAGGCCGACATCACCGACCTGGAGGCCTTCCGCAAGTCCATGGCCGCCGAGTACAAGGAGAAAGGCATCCGCATCACCCCGCTGGTGTTCCTGATGAAGGCGCTGGTCTCGGCGTTGAAGGAATACCCGCGTTTCAACAGCTCCCTGGATGCCACCGGCGAGAACCTGGTGCTCAAGCACTACTACAACATCGGCATTGCCGTGGACACCCCGGACGGACTGGTGGTCCCGGTGGTGCGCGACGTGGACCGCAAGTCGCTGGTGGAGCTGGCCCAGGAACTGGGCGAGACCAGCGCCAAGGCGCGCGAGAAGAAGCTCAAGCCGGCCGACATGCAGGGCGGTTGCATGACCATCTCCAGCCTGGGCGGCATCGGCGGCACCGCCTTCACGCCCATCGTCAACGCCCCCGAAGTGGCCATCCTCGGCGTCTCGCGCTCCAAGATGCAGCCGGTGTGGAACGGCGAGACATTCGAGCCGCGCCTGATCCTGCCGCTGGCCCTGTCCTACGACCACCGCGTCATCGACGGCGCCGACGGCGCGCGCTTCACCGCCTTCCTCAGCCGCGTGTTGTCCGACACGCGCCGCCTGCTTCTGTGACGGGGTGACGACATGAGCATCGAAGAAATCAAGGTCCCGGACATCGGCGACTTCGAGGACGTGGAGGTCATCGAGGTGCTGGTCAGCCCCGGCGACCAGATCCAGCCCGAGGACTCGCTGATCTCGGTGGAGTCCGACAAGGCCACCATGGAGATCCCCGCGCCCCTGGCCGGCACGGTGAAGGAGGTGCTGGTCAAGGTGGGCGACAAGGTCTCCGAGGGCACGCCCATTCTCATGCTGGAGGCCGGTGAAGCGCCCGCCAGCGCCGCGCCCGCGGAAGAGGCGCCCCCCGTCGCCGGGCCCGCCCCCGCCGAACCGGCCCCGGCCGCCGCCAGCTACAGTGGCGATGTCGACATCCAGGCCGAGGTGGTGGTGCTGGGTTCCGGCCCCGGCGGCTACACCGCCGCCTTCCGCGCCGCCGACCTGGGCAAGCAGGTGGTGCTCATCGAGCGTTTTGATGCCATCGGCGGCGTCTGCCTCAACGTCGGCTGCATCCCCTCCAAGGCCCTGCTGCACACCGCCCAGGTGATCAACGAGGCGGCCGAGTTCGGCGACATCGGCGTCAGCTTCGGCAAGCCCAAGATCGACCTGGACAAGCTGCGCGGCTTCAAGGACGGCGTGGTGGGCAAGCTCACCGGCGGCCTCAAGGGCCTGGCCAGGCAGCGCAAGGTGCGGATCGTGCACGGCTACGGCAAGTTCACCTCGCCCAACACCATCGAGGTGGAGGCCGCCGACGGCGCGAAGACCGTGGTGGGCTTCGACAACGCCATCATCGCCGCCGGCTCGCGCGTCACCAAGCTGCCCTTCATCCCCTGGGACGACCCGCGGGTGATGGACTCCACCGACGCCCTGGAGCTGGCCGAGATTCCGAAGCGCCTGCTGGTGGTGGGCGGCGGCATCATCGGTCTGGAGATGGCCACCGTGTACGACGCCCTGGGCGCCAGGGTCTCCGTGGTGGAGCTGTCGCCGGGTCTGATCCCGGGCGTGGACCGCGACGTGGTGCGCCCCCTGGAGCGGCGCATCAAGAAGCGCTACGAGAACATCTGGACGGCGACCCGCGTCACCGCCATCGAGCCGACGAAGCAGGGCCTCAAGTGCTCCTTCGAGGGCAAGAACGCGCCGGAGACCGACACCTTCGACCGCGTGCTGGTGGCCATCGGCCGCTCGCCCAACGGCCGGCTCATCGACGCCGACAAGGCCGGCGTGGCGGTGGACGAGCACGGCTTCATCGCCGTGGACAAGCAAATGCGCACCAACGTGCCGCACATCTTCGCCATCGGTGACATCGTCGGCCAGCCCATGCTGGCGCACAAGGCCACCCACGAGGGCAAGGTGGCGGCGGAGGTGATCGCCGGCCAGAAGTCCTACTTCGACGCGCGCACCATCCCCTCCGTGGCCTACACCGACCCCGAGGTGGCCTGGATGGGCAAGACCGAGGAGCAGTGCAAGGCCGAGGGCATCGCCTACAGCAAGGGCGTGTTCCCCTGGGCGGCCAGCGGGCGTTCGCTCTCCATCGGCCGCGACGAGGGCATGACCAAGGTGCTGTTCGACGAGGACCACCGCATCATCGGCGCCGCCATCGTCGGCACCAACGCCGGCGAGCTGATCGCCGAGGCGGTGCTGGCGCTGGAGATGGGCGCGGACGTGGAAGACATCGCGTTGACGATTCATCCCCACCCGACCTTGTCGGAGACCTTCAACTTCGCCGCCGAGGTGGCCGAGGGCACCTGCACCGACATCTATGCGCCGAAGAAGAAATAAGCGGCTTTTTTCTGGGGCGGTGTTGGGAACGCAGAGGACGCAAAGAAAAGATTTTTTGTGTGGCAGAGGACTTGCGTAGGTTGGAAAAGGGTCCGCGAATGAACGCCAATGAACGCGATTGCTTCAACGGCTCCATTTGCGTTGATTTGCGTTCATTGGCGGATTGAATATATCGAGAAATACCCGGCCTGAGCGATGTTCTCGCAGAGGCAGCAAGGAATGACATTCAAGACTTTGCGCCCTTTGCGTTGAACCGCCGAGTCCGTTACATCCTCAGCCGTGGACCCATAACCCATTCGAACAGGCAAGACCATGAGTAAACCGAAGATCAACAAGGCCGTGCTCGCCTACTCCGGCGGGCTGGACACCTCCATCATCCTCAAGTGGCTGCAGGACGAGTACGACTGCGAGGTGGTGACCTTCACCGCCGACATCGGCCAGGGCGAGGAGGTGGAGCCGGCGCGGGCCAAGGCCGAGGCGGCCGGCGTGAAGGAGATCTTCATCGACGATCTGCGCGAGGAGTTCGCGCGCGACTTCGTGTTCCCCATGTTCCGCGCCAACGCCATCTACGAGGGCGAGTACCTGCTCGGCACCTCCATCGCCCGGCCGCTGATCGCCAAGCGCCAGATCGAGATCGCCAACGAGACCGGCGCCGACGCCGTCTCCCACGGCGCCACCGGCAAGGGCAACGACCAGGTACGCTTCGAGCTGGGCTACTACGCCCTCAAGCCCGACGTGCACGTCATCGCCCCCTGGCGCGAGTGGGACCTCAACTCGCGCGAGAAGCTGATGGCCTACGCCGAGCGGCACGGCATCGCCATCGAGCAGAAGCGCGGCAAGAAGTCGCCCTATTCCATGGACGCCAACCTGCTGCACATCTCCTACGAGGGCGGCATCCTCGAGGACCCCTGGGCCGCGCCCGAGGCGGACATGTGGCGCTGGACCGTGTCGCCGCAGGACGCCCCGGACGTCCCCGCCATCATCGAGCTGACCTACGAGCGCGGCGACATCGTCGCCATCGACGGCGAGCGCATGACCCCGGCCCGGGTCATGGAGCACCTCAACCAATTGGCCGGCAGCCACGGCATCGGCCGCGACGACATCGTCGAGAACCGCTACGTGGGCATGAAGTCGCGCGGCTGCTACGAGACCCCCGCCGGCACCGTGATGCTCAAGGCCCACCGTGCCATGGAGTCCCTGACCCTGGACCGCGAGGCCATGCATCTCAAGGACGAGTTGATGCCGCGCTACGCCAGGCTCATCTACAACGGCTACTGGTGGTCGCCCGAGCGCGAGATGCTGCAGGCCCTCATCGACGCCTCGCAGGCCACGGTGAACGGCCGCGTGCGCCTGAAGCTGTACAAGGGTAACGTCATCGTCGAGGGCCGCGAGTCCGACAGCGACAGCCTGTTCGACCCGGAGATCGCCACCTTCGAGGACGACGAGGGCGCCTACGACCAGCAGGACGCCGAGGGCTTCATCCGTCTCAATGCCCTGCGCCTGCGCATTGCAGCGGCGCGAAAAGCAAAATAGTCCATGTGCCGTGCCGGGGTGAATGCCGGCCGGCAGGGTTCCTGTTGCGCTGACCGGAAACTGTGGCTATATTTCGGGGCGGACTCTAAACCTGTGGTTTCAGTTACCGCGGCCAGAGAATTCAGGCTCCTAGGTGGTTTGATTGCGATCCCGACTCAATCTCGTCAAGGGAATTAATCAAAAGGATTTGCCGGATTTCGCCGCGGCACCAGGGGAGGGCATCGTCGCCCTCGACCCGGGCGGCTGCCTGCTGGACATGAATGCAGAGGCCGAGCGCATCCTCGGCTGGACCACGGCCGAACTGAAGGGCCGCGATTTCTTCGCCGAAACCCATCTTAAATTCGCCGACATCCGCACCCTGGGCTCTGCGCCCTGCCCGGCGCTGAACAGCGTCAATTGCTCCCACCTCAACATCAATGCCCGCCTGCAGCACCGTAATGGCACACGGCTGGACGTGAGCTTCATGCTCTCGCCCCTGTTCGATGCCGGGCGCGTGGTGGGCAAGCTGTTCGTGTTCCGCGAGCAGGGCGATGTGCAGAGTGGCGCCGGCACGGAGGCGGCGCTGGTGGCTGCCTCGGCCAGCCTCATCGTCCAACTGGATGCAGAGGGCCGGGTGCGGTTCTGCAATCATCCCGGTGACTGGCTGTTTGGTGATGAGCCCACCGTGGATGTTATTCCCGAGGCCGTTTTCACCCTGTTGCGCGAGTGCCCCAACCAGTTGGACAGGCAGACCCTGCTCGATCGCCGCTGGAGCCGGCGTGAAGAGCGCGAGGTCTGTGTGTCGTGGTCCGTGGCGGTACTGCGTGACGGCGATGGTGCGGTGACCGGTGCGGTGTGCGTTGGCACCGACTGCACCGATCATGACCTGTACGAGAAGACCCAGCGCCAGCAGCGCCGCATGACGCAGGCGGTGTTCGAGCATATCAACGACGGCGTGATCGCGGTGGACGCCGAGGGGCGGGTGGAATACCTCAACCCGGTGGCCGAGCACCTCACCGGCTGGTCTTTCGAGGAGGCCGAGGGTTTGCCGCTGAAAGATATCTATCACGTGGTCGACGAATTTACCCAGGAGGCCAAGGAAGACCCGGTGGCGCGTTGCCTGCGTGATCGCAGCTGCGACCAGGAACAGGGCACCGGCATGCTGCTGCGCCGTGGCGGCCTGGAATTCTGCATCCAGGACACGGCCATGCCGGTGCGCGATGTGCACGGCAATATCAATGGTGCGGTGGTGGTATTCAGCGACATCTCCGAACTGCGCGGGCTGGAACGCTGGGTGGAGTACGAAGCCAGCCACGACAGCCTCACCGGCCTCTTCAACCGCCGCCAGTTCGAGGCGCGCCTGCAGGAGGCGCTGGACAGCGTCTGTGACGACGAGCGGCAGCACGCCCTGTTCTATCTCGACCTGGACCATTTTCAGGTGATCAACGATAGTTATGGTCATGTAGCCGGCGATCAGCTGTTGAAGGAGCTGTCGCGGGAACTCAAGACCAGGCTGGCGGAGGGCGCCTGCCTGGCGCGCCTGGGCGACGACGAGTTCGGCATTTTGCTCGAAAACATCTCCACCGATGCGGCGCGGCGCCAGGCGCGTGAACTGTGCCGACTGGTGCGCGCCTACCGCTTTCTGTGGGAAGACAAGCCCTTCGAGATCGGCGCCAGCATCGGCCTAGTGCCGATCACCTCGTGCTGGCGTGACGTGGGTGAGTTGATGCGGATGGCGGATTCCGCCTGCTACGTGGCCCGCGAGCGGGGCGGCAACCGCGTACACGTGTATCAGGCGGGCGATGCGGCGCTGGCGCAGCGCAAGGGCGAGATGCAATGGATACCGGTCGTGCGCCAGGCCCTGGTGGAAGGCAATTTCCGTCTCTACTGCCAGAACATCGTGCCCTTGGCGGGTGACGCCAGCGCCCCGGCGCATTTCGAGGTGCTGCTGCGCATGGTCAATACGGAAGACGAGATCGTGCGCCCGGCGGCCTTCATCGCCGCCGCCGAGCGCTATCACCTGATGTCGGAGATCGACCGCTGGGTGATCGCCAACACCCTGCGCCTGCTCAGTGAACGGCGCCAGCGCGGCGATGACAACAGCCTGTTTTCCATCAACATCTCCGGCCAGTCGCTGGACGACGAAGACTTCCTCGGCTTCGTCGTCGACCAGCTGCACTTCAGCGACGTGCCGCCGGAGAGCATCTGTTTCGAGATCACCGAGACTGCGGCGGCCTCCAACCTGGTCATCGCGCAGCGCTTCATCGCCATCCTGCGCGGCATGGGTTGCCGCTTTGCGCTGGATGATTTCGGCCGCGGCATTTCATCTTTCGCCTATCTGAAGAACCTCAAGGTCGACTATCTCAAGATAGACGGCATGTTCGTCAAGGATCTGGCCGAGGACAAGGTAGGGCATGCCATGGTGGAGTCCATCAACAACATCGGCCACACCATGGGCGTGCAAACCATTGCCGAATTCGTCGAAACCCAGGCGGTGCTGGAGAAGCTGGTGGCGCTGGGCGTGGACCATGTGCAGGGCTATCAACTGGGCCGGCCGCGTCCGCTGGCGCCCATGTTTCGTGCGCCGGTGGTGTGAAGGGGGCCTCGAACCGAAAAACCTTTTTGCCACAGAGGCACTGAGAACACAGAGAAAGAAAATATTCATTTTCTCTGTGTTCAGTGCCTCTGTGGTGAATCGACATGAACCGGAGCGGTGCCCGTCAACGCCG
>DRQN01000024.1 GCA_011371455.1 Gammaproteobacteria bacterium | reverse complement strand
CGCCGACCTCAACGGCGACCTCGGTGCAGAACCGTGGTTTGGCAAGGGCTTCGACAAGCTGCTGCTGGATCCGCCGCGCAGCGGCGCCCCGGTGGTGGTGGCCAACCTGCCGAAACCGCTGCCACGGCGCATCGTCTATGTCTCCTGCGACCCCGCCACCCTGGCCCGCGATGCCGGCATCCTGGTGCATGAACAGGGCTACCGTCTGCTCAGCGCCGGCGTCATGGACATGTTCCCGCACACCGGCCACGTCGAATCCATCGCCCTGTTCGAACTCGGCGGGCAATAGCTCTCGGGGGTGAGAGAGGGCGATCCGCCCCGCCAGGCCCATTCACATCCCCCAAAACAGTGCTATCTTGAAACTATGTATTGCCATAGCAAGCGAGGGGGAACACATGGCCCAAAGCCCAACCCCGGAGATCGGCAACTGGTACCGCGGCCTCAATGACCTGATGTTTCGTGTCGTTGCCATCGACGACGATGAAGCCACCGTCGAGATCCAGCATTTCGAGGGTGAAGTGGATGAGCTGGATTTCGAGGCCTGGGACGAGCTGGCCCTGGAGTCCGTTCCGCCGCCGGAGGACTGGTCTGGCGCCTTCGACGACCTCGAGCGTGACGACCTGGGTTATACGGACATGAACCACCGCCCGGAGGGGCGGGCCTTCTCGGTGGACGACATCGAAGACTGAGCCGGTGCGGCGTCAGGCCGGCGGCTTGCGGGCGTGCTTGGGGCGGAAGGCCTTGAGCACCGCCTCGTCGGTCTCCAGATACGGCCCCTCGATGAGATCGATACAGTAGGGCACCGCGGGAAATACCGCATCCAGACAATCGGCGATGGCCGAGGGCTTGCCCGGCAGGTTGATCAGCAGGGAACGGCCGCGGATGCCGGCGATCTGCCGTGAAAGGATAGCGGTAGGGACGAACTGCAGGGACACCGCGCGCATCTGCTCGCCGAAGCCGTCGAGGATCTTCTCACATACCGCCTCCGTAGCCTCGGGGGTGATATCACGTGGCGCCGGGCCGGTGCCGCCGGTCGTGACTACCAGGCAGCAGCCCTCTTCGTCGCACAGGGCCTTCAGTGCCGCTTCCACCTGATCCTGCTCATCGGGCACCATCCGGGCCACCGCCTGCCAGGGCGTGATGAGGACCTTTTCCAGCCACTCGCGGATGGCCGGGCCACCCAGGTCTTCATACTCGCCGCGGCTGGCGCGGTCGGATACGGTAACGATGCCGATGCGTACGTCTTGTTTACTCATGCTGTTTTCTATTCCGTGGGTGTGTGGGGGGGGAGTCGCGCGGGGCCAGCGGATGGCCAGAGTTTCGCAAGTCGATCGGAACCCACCAACATCCTACCGTGCTGATACAGGATTTTGAACACCCTCATACAGCACCAACCTGCTCCATGGCCTGCCGTTTTGCCTTGATGCCTTGCTGCGCAGCGGCACACGACGGCTGAACATAATCTATATTGTCCGGGTTAATATCAGCCTGGTTATGGGTGGGTAGAAACCGACCCGGCCGATGTTTGAAATATGTCTATGTGAACAAGGTAGGTCTTGAGCAGGCGGATGATGTACGAAAATTCTACCTCAACAGCGTCGACTCAAACCGAATAGTGCTTGGCAGGGGCGGCAGGGCGCTGAACCTCAATCCCCCAGAACGCCGGTCCGCTCAACTACTTTATGTACCCCTATGCCGAAGTGAACGGCAAATCACTCGAATGGCTTGCAGCGCAGAAGAAACTGAAATACGAGATAACCTTCAAACGAAACTGAATTCCCGTCCCCACGGGCCGCAGCCGTTACCGTAGCGCGATTGACGAGGTTCATTCTTTGCCGCATCCTGCCGTGCTCTCCATGCATCCGTGGTGGATGCCCTCAGCGCGTCAGCTTCTTGTATTTCATCCGGTGCGGCTGGTCGGCCTCGGCGCCGAGGCGGCGTTTTCGGTCAGCCTCATAGTCGGCGTAGTTGCCTTCGAACCAGGTCACCGTGCTGTCGCCTTCGAAGGCAAGAATATGTGTGGCGACGCGGTCGAGGAACCAGCGGTCATGGGAGATGACCACGGCGCAGCCGGGGAAGTCGAGCAGGGCTTCTTCGAGGGCGCGCAGGGTCTCCACGTCGAGGTCGTTGGTGGGTTCGTCTAACAATAAGACGTTGCCTCCGGCGGCCAGCAGTTTTGCCAGGTGTACGCGGTTGCGTTCGCCGCCGGAGAGGTCGCCGACGCGCTTCTGCTGGTCGGTGCCCTTGAAGTTGAAGCGGCTGACGTAGGCGCGCGAGTTCACTTCCAGGGCGCCGATCTGCATGATGTCCTGGCCGCCGGAAATCTCTTCCCACACGGTCTTGCTGCCGTCGAGGGCGTCGCGCGACTGGTCGACGCAGGCGATCTTCACCGTCTCGCCGATGCGCAGTTCGCCGCCGTCCGGTTTTTCCTCGCCGGTGATCATGCGGAACAGGGTGGTCTTGCCGGCGCCGTTGGGACCGATGATGCCGACGATACCGCCCTTGGGTAGGCTGAAATTGAGATTTTCGTACAGCAGGCGGTCGCCGAAGCCTTTTTTGACGTCCGTGGCCTCGATCACCAGGTCGCCGAGGCGTGGGCCGGGCGGGATGAACAGTTCGTTGGTGGCGTTGCGCGCGGTGTAGTCCTGGTTGCTCAGTTCCTCGAAGCGGGCCAGGCGTGCCTTGCTCTTGGCGTGGCGGCCCTTGGGGTTGCTGCGCACCCATTCCAGCTCGGCCTTCATGGCCTTGATGCGGGCGTTCTCGGCGCGTTCTTCCTGTTCCAGGCGTTGTTCTTTTTGTTCCAGCCAGGAGGAGTAATTGCCTTCCCAGGGGATGCCGTGGCCGCGATCCAGTTCGAGAATCCAGCCGGCGACGTTGTCGAGGAAGTAGCGGTCGTGGGTGACGGCTACCACGGTGCCGGGGAAGTCGTGCAGGAAACGTTCGAGCCAGGCCACGCTTTCCGCGTCGAGGTGGTTGGTGGGCTCGTCGAGCAGCAGCATGTCCGGATTGGACAGCAGCAGTTTGCACAGTGCCACGCGGCGGCGCTCGCCGCCGGACAGCTTGGAGACGTCGGCGTCCCAGGGCGGCAGGCGCAGGGCGTCGGCGGCGATCTCCAGGGTGCGCTCCATGTTGTGGCCGTCGCTGGCCTGCAGGATGGCCTCCAGTTTGGCCTGCTCGGTGGCCAGGGCGTCGAAATCGGCGTCCGGCTCGGCGTAGGCGGCGTAGATTTCGTCGAGGCGTTTCTGCGCGGCGGCGATGTCGCCCAGGGCCTCTTCCACGTTGCCGCGTACGTCTTTGCTGTCGTCCAGATCCGGCTCCTGCGACAGGTAGCCGATCTTGATGCCGGGCTGCGGGCGGGCCTCGCCGAGGATGTCGGTGTCCTGGCCTGCCATGATGCGCAGCAGGGTGGACTTGCCGGCGCCGTTGAGACCCAGCACACCGATCTTGGCGCCGGGGAAGAAGGAGAGGGAGATGTCCTTGAGGATTTCTCGCTTGGGCGGGACGACCTTGCCCACGCGGTTCATGGTGTAGACGTACTGTGCCATTGCTAACTATTTTCCTGAGTCCACGGATTCAGGTACTTGCTCTGCCAATGAAAAAGAGCGCCTACGTTAAGCAATGGCGGGGGGGATGTAAAGGCGTGCTTGCGGTGAAGCTGCATATAAGCGTTTGGGGGCTGCGTTGCTCAGGCCGGTGATATCTGTTCCGGACGTAGCCTGGCGGTCATCATCTCGTCGGCGTCGTCGGCGTCGACAGGCTGGCCGTTGCCGTCTACCAGCGGCTGGTCATAATCGTTCCAGCCGCGCAGGCCGGTCTTCAGCGAGCGCACGTTGCTGAAGCCCATCTGCTGCAGGGTCCAGGCGGCCAGCGCACTGCGGTTGCCGGAGCGGCAGATGACGACGATGGCGGCGTCGCGGTCGCGCGCCAGTTCCGGCACGGTCTCGTCATAGTCCCAGTCGCAGGCGGCTTCGAGGATGCCGCGCGGCACGTTGATGGAGGCGGGGATATGGTAGCGTGCGTATTCGTAAGGCTCGCTGACGTCCACCAGCAGCAGTTCCTTGCCGTTGACCAGTTCCTCTTCGAGATCCCAGGGGAACAATTCGCGGATGTGGGGCAGGCACTCGTTGACCAGATCGGTGTAGGTTTTTCGCATGACGGGCTCCGTTAGGATGTTTTGGAAATGCGTTTTTTCACCACGGAGACACGGAGTTCACAGAGAAGGGTTTTGTTTCTCGCCAAGGCGCAGAGACGCCAAGAAAATCCAATAATAGCTTTTCTTTGCGCACTTTGCGCCTTGGCGAGAGCCCTATTTTTCTGGATCTCTGTGCGCTCTGTGCCTCTGTGGTGAAATGAAGTTTCAGCGCCGGGGCGGCGGCCGGCGGCGGCCCAGGCCTTGTTCGACGGCGATCACCGCGGCTTCGACGCGCGAGCGCACGTTGAGTTTTCTCAGGATGGCCTTGACGTGCAGCTTCACGGTGCCGTCGGTGATGCCCAGCTCGCGGGCGATGACCTTGTTGCTCTGGCCCTCGGCGAGGTGTTCGATGATTTCGGTTTCGCGCGGGGTCAGCTCCGACAGCGGCGTTTCCTCCTCCGGCTCCTCGATCTTGCCGGTGAGGGCGCGCGCCAGGGTGCCGGCCAGCTGGGGGGTGACCACGGTCTCGCCGTCGACGATGCGCCGCAGCGCGGCCACCAGGTCTTCCGGGTCCATGTCCTTGAGCAGGTAGCCCTGGGCGCCATTGCGCAGGGACTCCACCAGGTCGCGTTCCTCGCTGCTGGTGGTGAGCATGGCGATGGGCGCCTCGACGCCGTCCTCGCGCAGCTTCTTCAACACGCTGAGGCCGTCCATGTCGGGCATGCGCATGTCCAGCAGCACCACGTCCGGGTCGGCTTCATGGACGATCTTCAGCCCCTCGTGGCCGGTGCTGGCGGCGCCGACCACATCGATGTCGCTGCGTTCCAGCAGATTCTTCAGGCCGAGCCGGAACAGGGTATGGTCGTCGATGAGTAGAACCCGCATTCAGTGCTCCGTGAGTGAGTCCGTCGAAGTGACCACGGGCTGGGCCTGGCGGCTGAACCTGTCCCGTGTGTCGTTGCGCTCATCGTGACCGTAGTGCAGTTTTAATTCAACCCGCGTGCCCTCGCCGATCTCGCTCTCGATGCTCAGCTCGGCGCCGATGCGATTGGCGCGTTCTTTCATGATGGTCAGTCCGACGTGTTCGCCCGGCTGGCCATTGCAGGCTTCGCTGGCGATGCCCTGGCCGTCGTCTTCGATGAGTACGTGGAAGATCTGCTCGGGCTGGCAGCGGATCATCACGCGCACGTTTTCCGCGCCGCTGTGCTTGCGGATGTTGGCCAGTGATTCCTGGATGATGTGCAACAGGTGCACCTCCTGCACCGGCGGCAGGTTGAGGTCCTGGCACTCGTTCTGGAAAAAGATATGGATGTCACACTCCTTCTTGAAGCGCTCGACGAGGCTTTCGATGGCCGGGATCAGGCCGCGTTCGTCCATGCGGATGCGGAAATGAGTGAGCAGTTCGCGCAGTTCGATATTGGCTTCGTCGAGGCCGCCCTTGAGTTGCTCCATTTCCTGTTGGGCGGTGGCCTCGTCGTGTTGCTGAAAGGCCTGATGCAGCAGACTGACGCGGAAACGCAGGCTGGCCAGGGTCTGCGCTAGCGAGTCGTGCAGCTCGTGGGCCAGCATGGTGCGCTCCTGCATGATGGACATGCGCTTTGATTCCTCGTCCCAGCGCGACTTGGCGATGGCCATGCTGAGGTGCTGGCCGATGTTGGTGAGGATGTCCTTGATGTCGTCGCGGTCGGCCAGGCCGAGCTTCTCCACGAACAGGTTGTAGATGCCCAGGGTGCGGTTCTGGTAACGCAGGGGAATGGCGATGCTCTCCAGCTTGTCGCCGGCGAACAGCAGATCCTTGACGATGTTGGGGCAGTGGTTGTGATCGTTCTGGCAGACGATCATGTTGCGGTCGAATTCCTGCGCGCACAGACAGCGCTCGATGGGCACCAGGCGGATTTCTTCGATGGTGGCGTCATCCAGGCCGACGCTGGCTACCAGGCGCATCTGGTCGTCGTCGGTGAGCAGGCGCACGGTGCCGGCGTGGGCGTAGACGATTTCGGTGAGGGTGTGCAGGAACACCGTCAGCAGTTCGTCCAGATCCTGTGCGGCGTTACTGCGCGCGGCGACGTCGTAGAGGATCTCCAGCGAACGGGTCTTGCGTTGCAGGCGCAGGGTCTGGCGGTTGACGCGCTCGTCCATTTCCCGGGTCAGGGAGCGCAGCGCTTCGCCGAGGTCGTTGATGTCGCGCGCGAGGGCGGCGAACTCGCCGTGGCGAGGCTGGGGCACGCGCGCCGACAGGTTGCCGCTGCGCATCTTCTGCGCCCAGTCGCGCAGCTGTTGCAGCGGTTGTAGTAGGTGGATCTTGATGCGTTGCAGGGTGAGGGCGACCAGTGCCAGCCCGGCAGCGGCGGTCAGTACCTGCAATATCAGCAGGGTCTCCGCCAATGAGGGCCAGCGCTGGCTGGCGAAGCCGAACAGGGTGATGGCGATCAGTATCAGTACCAGCCCCGCCAGTGGTGCGAACAGTTCACTGTTGACCGTCGAGCGTTTATGGCGACGGCGCTCCTGTCGATGGCGTGGCTCAGTGGCCGGCGCTGGCCGTAGCGGGCGTTTTCGTTTCGGCACCGCGCTGTACTCAGGGAAGCGGGACGAGGGCGCCGTCTTCGGTGGGCGGTTTGTAATTGGGGTCGTTGGGGTTGAGAAAGATGAAGTTGAACTGGCCGGGTTCCAGCTCGACGAAGTCCATGTGCGCGCCGCTGAGCAGCTCCACGCAGTCGGGACCGATGACGATGCGGATGCCATCGATGGTCGTCTGCGCATCATCGTCCCTGGCTTCGTCGAAACCCATGCCGTATTCGAGGTTGTCATCGGCGTTCATCTTCGCCGCCAGGCGTAACGCCAGGCCCTCGTTGTCGCCCTGTTGGGATTTCTTGATCTGCTCGATGGCGCTGGGGGATAGGGTGATCAGGCTCATGGTGTCTACTCTAGGTTGTGTTCTTTCACCTGAACCCGCGGATTCAGGTTTCAGTGATCGGCGGTATCTGTAGGGCGGGCACCGCCCACCATTATTGGCTCGTTCCAATCGACTGGTGGGCAGTGCTCATCCTACAGGGTTGTTGCTCTCGGGTCTTTTGCCGGCGCACGAAGTCGACGAAGCGTGCCACCCAGCGGTTGCCTTCCACGTCGCGCAGGTGGGCGTAGCAGGCCAGCACGTTGCGGTGCAGGAGGCCGTCGTGGCGGCCGTCGATGCCGCTGCCACGCTTTACCGCATAGGCGAAGCGCAGCCCGTCGGACAGGTTTTCCAGCGCCGAGTAGTGGAACTCGTGCGCCTCGATGTCGCGCGGCGTCGCGGTCGCCGCCCAGGGCATGTGGCCGGTTTCCTGCAATTTTACATAACCGCGGCCCTGCGGTCGCTCGTGCATCACGCTGTCGGCGGGCAGGGCGCCGACCATCTCGCAGCGGTGGCCCTTCCAGGTCACGCTGCGGGTCAGGTACATCAGGCCGCCGCATTCGGCGTAGGTGGGCAGGCCGGCGTCGATGGCGCGGCGGATCTCCTCGCGCAGGCTGCGGTTGGCCTCCAGCGCCGGCATCTGTGTCTCGGGGAAACCGCCGCCGATGAACAGGCCGTCGATGTCGGCGGGCAGTTTGCCGTCGCGCAGGGTATCGAAGGGCAGCAGCTCGGCGCCGGCGCGGGCGAAGGCCTCGAGGTCGCCCGGATAATAAAAGCCGAAGGCGGCGTCGCGGGCGATGGCGATGCGCAGGTCGGTGGCGGGACGGTGGATCTCGGCGAGCGGCTGGGCCTCGGGCAGGGGGGCGCTGGCGGCGATGCCTTGCAGCCTGTCCAGGTCGACCTGGGCCTCGATGGCCTGCGCCATGGCATCTATTTGCCGTTTGACCGCCTGGGCCTCGTTGCTGGGGATCAGGCCCAGATGACGCTCGCGGATTCGCAGCGCGGGATTGCGGTGCACGGCGCCGATCACCGGCACGTCGGTGTAGTGCTCGATCACCGCGCGCAGCTTGGCCTCGTGGCGCCGGCCGCCGAGTTGGTTGAGGATCACACCGGCGATGTTCACCTCCGGGGCGAAGGCCTGGTAGCCGAGGATCAGCGGCGCGATGCCGCGCGTCATGCCCTGGGCGTCGATGACCAGGATCACCGGCGAGCGCAGCAGGGTGGCGAGGGCGGCATTGCTGTTGCTGCCGTCCAGGTCGAGGCCGTCATAGAGGCCCTTGTTGCCCTCGATGAGGCAGAGGTCGGCGTCGCCGCCGTGGCGCTGGGCGGTGCGCAGGATTTCGTCCCGGCTCATGGTGTGGAAGTCGAGGTTGTGGCAGTCGCGGCCGGCGGCGCGCGACAGCCACATGGGGTCGATGTAGTCCGGGCCCTTCTTGAACGGTTGCACGTCCAGGCCGCGCAGGCGGAAGGCGGCGCTCAGGCCGATGCTGAGGGTGGTCTTGCCCGAGGACTTGTGCGCGGCGGAGATGAACAGCTGGGGCATGGGTGTCTGCCGCGCGGCGCTCAGGCCGCGGCGCCGAAACGTTCCCGTTGGCGGGCCTGCCACATCTCGCCGGCCTGCAGTTCGGCATCAATGATGCTGTCGGCGCGGCCCATCAGCTTGAGGGCGATGGCGGTGGTGCCGACCACCGCCGCTTCGCCATATTCGTCGCTCTCCGCGCCTTCCCACACGGCGCGCAGGCGTTGCACGTCCAACTCGTCGTCCTTCATGTGACGGGTCTTGAACAGGGCCGGCCATTCCTCGTCGGACATCTTGCCACCGTGCACGCTCTGCACCAGGCAGGGCATGTCGGGGTTGCGTTCGATCTCGCCGCCGTCGCCTTTGATCACCGCCAGGTGGGGGATGCCCAGCAGCAGCGCGGCTTCCTGGTGCATGGGTCGGTAGCCGGGGTGGAAGATGCCCTGCATCACGTAGTCGGCATCGAGGGGATTGAGCATGCGGGCGATGGTGTGCACCGGCGAGCGCAGGCCGAGGATGGGGCGCATCTCGATGATTTCGTGCAGCTTGGGTGAGAGGAATTCCAGGTCGAGGTAGGCGAAGTTGCTGTCCTCGATGCGCCGCGCGGCCTCATTCAGCGAGGTGCAGGGGGCGATGCCCAACTCGGTCAGCACGTCCCTGGTGTAGAGGCGCCCGGCGGTGTGGCCGCTGGCGCCGTGCATGAAGATCTTCACGCCGTTCTGCGCCAGCAGCAGGGTGCTGAGGATGAACCAGGGTAGCTGGCGGCGCTTGCCGGCATAGGAGGACCAGTCCAGGTCCACCCCGGGCGCGTCGCTGGGCGGTTCGATGGTCTCGCGCACCGCGCGGATGAAGCCGGCCAGCTCTTCCGGCTCCTCTTCCTTGACGCGCAGCAGCATCAGGTAGGCGCCGAGCTGCTCGGGCAGTACCTCGTCGTTCATCACCATGCGGAAGGAGTCGTAGGCCTCTTTCCGGGTGAGGGCGCGGGAGCCGTTCTTGCCCTTGCCGAGGATGCGCACGTATTGGGCGAATGGGTGTTCTGTCTGCATGGTATTTTCCGGAATTGGTGCGGTATGTGGCCGTTGATTCTAGCCTATCCTGCGAAATGACCCACTGCTTCGGAGCGGGCCGTGCCCACGATGGGTTTATTCCTTGACCGCCGAGATTGCTATTTCGAGTGTTGTGGGAGCGGCTTCAGCCGCGAATGAATCCAGCCTTGTTTTCGCGGCTGAAGCCGCTCCCACAAATATATTGTTTTTTCCATCCACCCATCGCGGCCATGGCCCGCTCCTGCAGAACGGTGGTTTGTCCGCGGATTATGCCCCGTCCGCCTTGTAGTGCGGGTCGACCCTGGCGTCTTCCAGGCTGAGGGGCAGGAACTTCATGAGGCGGATGCCGACCACCACGATGGCCAGGGCGATACCGATACCGCCGATGCCGAGCAGGGTTTCCGCCAGGGTGGGCGCGTAGGGGTTGACCACGCCGTCGAAGAAGCTGCTGCTGACTTCCTTGCCCGGGAACAGCTGCAGGGGGTAGGCCTGGCCGCCGATGATGATCACGTACATCATGGCCAGGCCGCCGCCGACCACCAGCAGGGCGGCGGTGGCGGCCCAGCCGATGGAGGCGCGGAAGGGGGCGAACCAGGCGATGGCCATGGGGATCAGGCTGCCGAGCAGCACGTAGCCGACCCAGAACAGGCCACTGTAGACGTTGTCGCCGTCGAGCATGAAGCGTTCCACGTCGCGGTGTTCCGCGGCGTACAGGTTGGTGAGGTGATAGACCACGACGAAGAACAGCGCGGCGACCACGAACAGGCCCAGCAGGCGCTGCATGCGGTTGATCATGTATTTGCCGATGGGGCGGCCGCTCCAGTGGTAGCTGGCGAACAGCACCAGCATGAAGATGGCCAGACCGAAGGAGAAGGACAGGGCGATGAACATGGGCGCCATGATGGCGGCGTCGTAGGCCTGGCGGGAGACCAGGAAGCCGAAGATGGAGCCGGTGCTGGTGGTGAGGATGAGGCGCCAGAGGAAGGCGAACAGGCCGGCGCTCTTGGTGTAGCGGTTGGCGCGCTTTTCCATCATGGTCCACAGGTAGATGGCGACGATGAGGAAGAAACCGTTGTAGAGGATGATATTCCAGGCAAAGATGGACATGAAATTGAGGTTCATCATGGCCATGATCAGCCGGTCGGGGCGGCCCAGGTCGAGCACCAGCACCATCAGGCCGCCGGCCAGCAGGGCGATGGCGAGCAGGCCGGAGAGGCGCGACAGGGGCTTGAGGGCGCTGCGATTGAACACCGAGGCCATGGAGGCCACGTTCAGCGCCCCGGAGGCGGCGACGATGAGAAATACGGCGAACACGTGCGGCATGCCCCAGACGATCTGGTTGTTCATGCCGGTGACCCAGTGGCCGTTGTGCTCCATGTACCAGGCGGCGCCGAGGCCGGCGGCGATCAGCAGTCCCAGAAGGCCCAGCAATGCCCAGAAGCCCGTGCTGTCGCCGGAAATCTCACGAAAGGTGGTTGGTTTCATGGTTTAACTCTCGGTTAAATGCTCGTTGGCTTTCGTGTAGTCATTCAGTTCACCACAGAGACACAGAGTGCACGGAGGGATTGGATATTTGGAAGCATTCGATATGGAAAGAAACAGAATTCTGATCTCCCCACCATGTTTCCCCGCTTTTCCATTCCAACAATGCATTCTCTGTGTTCTCTGTGCCTCTGTGGTGAATAGCCATAGCCTGGTCAGATGTGCTGATACCGCACGCCCAGGTCGAGGCGCAGGTCGCCGCGGATCTCGGTGCTGGGCTCGCTGGCCAGGCGTTTGGCGATGTCGCTGCCGGCGTCCTCGAGGTCGCCGAAGAGGATGGCCTTTTCCGGGCAGGCCTCGGCGCAGGCCGGCTGTTCGCCACGGTCGACGCGGTTCACGCACAGGTTGCAGCTCTCCACCGTGCCCTTGCCGCGCGGCGACTCGGTCTTCTGCTCGTGCAGCGCTTCGTGAATGAAGGAGCGCGCCTTGTAGGGGCAGGCCATCATGCAGTAGCGGCAGCCGATGCAACGGTGCTTGTCCACCAGCACGATGCCGTCGTCGCGTTTCATGGAGGCGCCGGTGGGGCAGACGTCCACGCAGGGCGGATGGGCGCAGTGCTGGCACATCATGGGCAGCGAGGTCTCATGACCGGTGGCGCGGTCGCGCACCGTGACCTTGCGTACCCACTGTGCCTTCTGCTCGGGCCGCGAATGCTGCTCGTCCGTGCTGCCACGGCCCCAGCCGTGCTCCGTCTCGCAGGCCTTGACGCATTCGTCGCAGTCGCTGGCGCACTTGCTGGTGTCGATGAGCAGGCCCCAGCGGTTGGCGCTGCTGGCGGCCTGCTCGGCGGGGCGGGCGCCTGCCACGCTGGTGAGCACCAGGCCGCCGCCCAGGGTCGCGGCGCCGGCTATGGCGGCGCTCTGGCCGAGGAAACGGCGTTTGTAGCTGTCGATCTGGTTGTCACTCATGGCTTTTTCATCGCTCATAGCTTGTCCCCCCTGGGCTCGGGGGTGGACACGTGACACTGCCAGCAATCCACGTTTACGGCGGCGTAATCGTGGCATTCGCGGCAGAAGTGGCGTGGATCGCTGGCCGTCACCGCCTTGCCGTCGTCGCCCTTCACCACATGGCAGGTAAAGCAGTTCTTCAGGCTGTGCTTCTTGCTGCGGATGCCGCGCCGCACGGTGTCGTCACGCTGGTGTTCCAGCAGCTCCATGTGATTGCGGCGCATGAACCCGGTATCTTCCACGCACTGCTCGCCCTTGATGGCCTCGGGGATGTCCGGCTTCGGTGCGCCGGCGAGCGCCGGCGCGCCCGCCGTCAGCAGCAGGACCAGCAATGGCAAGAGTGAGTACCCATAGCGTTTCACGGCGATTACTCCCGGTTTCACGGCCTGATCGGTGGTCGGTGTCGGCGCCGGGCTATTCGCCCAGGCCCATCTTGATGTAGCCGGTGGGGCAGACGTCGGCGCAGATGTGGCAACCGATGCAGCGGGTGTAGTCGGTCTCCACGTAGCGGCCGATGGTGTGCTTGTCCTTCGGAACCTTGTGCACGGCGTCCTGCGGGCAGTAGATGACGCAGTTGTCGCACTCGAAGCACATGCCGCAGCTCATGCAGCGCCCGGCCTCGGCGACGATTTCCTCCTCCGGCAGCGGCAGCACGCGTTCCTCGAAGTGGCCCAGCACCTCGCTGGCGTCCGGCACCACTTCCTTGCGCTTGTGGCGCGGCGCGTACTCGAAGTGGCCGAGGAACAGCTCGTCGGCAGAGATGATGGAGTAGGCCGAACGGTCCTCGAAGTTGTGGATGGCGAAGTCGGCCTCGGAGGTGCCGCGGCGGCCGCGGTCGATGCCGCGAACCTTCTCGTCGCCCTCGGGCTGGAAGGGTTCCGGTTCCAGGTGCTGTTCGCGCAGCTTCTTCAGCAGGTCGAAGTGGTGCACGTCGACCTTGGGACGGTTACCCGGCTCCTGGTGCTTGAGGTAGTGGTCGATGCTTTCGGCGGCCACCGAGGCCTGGCCGATGGCGGTGGTCAGCAGGTGCGGCTGAACGATGTCGCCGGCGACGAAATAGCCTTCCTTGTTGGGCATCTGGAAGTTCTTGTCGGCGTCGATCAGACCGCGCTCGTTGGCCAGGTCTTCCATGCCGTCGAGGCGGCCGGTCTGGCCGATGGCGGCGACGATGATGTCGGCCT
>DRQN01000023.1 GCA_011371455.1 Gammaproteobacteria bacterium | reverse complement strand
GAGATCGATCTTCTGGCCGCCAAGAAGTTTGGCAAGAACTACAGCGTGGGCCTGAAGTTTGCGAGCTACAAGGCCGGCGATGCCGGGACCGGCAAGGTTGATACCGACAAGATGTGGCTCTGGGGTGGTCTGAAGTTCTAAACCCACACGCCGTATCGCCGCATACGGCTTGATGCGAAACAGGGGCCCCCGGATGGCTGGATTCAGCCATCGGGGGCCCCTGTGCCTTTTGCGGGCGCTGAAAAGGCGTGGCGCGGCCGGCATGTTGACTTGCGGGCGGGGCTCGCATAGCGTGCGTTGCATGAATCGTTCAAGTGTTTTTTGCGCCCTGTCCGTCCTCTGCCTGCTGCTCGTGTTGCTACCGTCGATGGCGCTGGCGGCGGAGGTGAGGGGGTTGTACGAGGCCGAGATGCTGGTGCCGGATCAGAGCCGCAGCGAACGCGGTCTGGCCATGTCGGCGGCGCTGGCGGAGGTGGTGGGCAAGGTCAGCGGCCGCCGTGACGCGCGCCTGCAGCCAAAGGTGGCGCGGGCCATCCGCCGCCCCGCACAGCTGTTGCAGCAGTATCGCTACCGCACCCTGCCGGTGGAGCTGCGTGGCGAGCCGCTGCCCGGTGACGATCCGCAGCTGCTGTTTTTCCAGTTCGACAAACAGGCCGTGGACAAGCTGTTGCGCGACAGTGGCCTGCCGGTATGGGGCGCGACACGTCCGGCGGTGCTTGCCTGGGTGGCGGTGGTGGATGGCAAGCGGCGCTACCTGCTGGGCGCCGACGGCACCGACGAGTTGCAGCGCCTGGCAACGCACGAGGCCAGGCGGCTTGGCCTGCCGCTGCTGCTGCCGCTGCTGGACCTGCAGGACCAGCGTCAGGTGAACTTTGCCGATGTCTGGGGCCGTTTCCGCGACCCGGTGCTCGCCGCCTCGCGGCGCTATCGCCCGGAGGCGGTGCTGATGGGGCGGCTGCAGCGCACCGCCGACGGCGAGTGGCGGGCGGACTGGTGGATCATCGAAGGGCGCGACAGCGAGCAGTGGCGCGCCAACGGCGTCCTGGCGGCGGAGGTGGTGGAAGAGGGCATGGCCGGCGCCGTGAGCTGGCTGGCGCAGCGCTATGCGCCCCGGCCGGGCCGCCGCGAGCCAGCGCACCTGCGGCTCACCGTGGACGGCGTGCGCAGCCTGGCCGACTTCGCCCGCGTGGAGGGCTATCTGCGTTCTCTGCAGCAGGTGAAACACGTGCGCGTGCGCCAATTGGGGGGCGGGCGGGTCGACTTCGGCCTGGCGCTGCAGGGCTCGCCCGAGGGGGTGGCCCAGACCATCGCCCTCGGCCGGTTGCTGGCCCCGGCCGCGCCGCGGGATGAGCCGGCGGGGGACGATGCTCCCGCCCCCCCGGCCGACAGCCAGCATTACCTGCTTCGCCACTGAACGCCACGGAGGCCCTTCCGAGACCCGTGCGGCACATCCCCAATATCATCTCCGCCCTGCGCATCCTGCTGGTGATTCCGGTGGTGATGCTGCTGCTGGAACGGCAATATGGCGCGGCGCTGATCCTGTTCGCCATCGCCGGTATCTCCGATGGGGTGGATGGCTTTCTCGCCAAGCATTTCGGCTGGCAGTCGCGGCTGGGCTCCATTCTCGACCCGCTGGCCGACAAACTGCTGCTGGTGGGCTCGTTTCTGAGTCTCGCCTGGCTGGGGCTGATCCCTCTGGCCCTGGTGGTGGCGGTCATGCTGCGGGATGTGATCATCGTGCTGGGCGCCATCGCCCTGCATTACCGCTATGGCCGTTTCGAGATGCAGCCCACCCGGGTCAGCAAGGTCAATACCTTCTTTCAGATCGTGCTGGTGCTGGCGGTGGTGTTCTATCATGGCGAATTCGCCCAGGTCCCCTGGATTGTCGACAGTCTGGTCTATATCGTATGGGCCACGACGCTGATCAGCGGCGCCAACTATGTATGGATCTGGGGCCGCCACGTGCTTCGCAACCCGGCCAACTCTGGATAAGGAAAGACGCCAACCAATGAACGAATCACGCCAATGGTTTTACCTGGTCGCGCTGGCGGCCGGCGGCTACCTGCTCTATCTGCTGGCGCC
Source organism: Gammaproteobacteria bacterium (assembly GCA_011371455.1). Classification (GTDB taxonomy): domain Bacteria; phylum Pseudomonadota; class Gammaproteobacteria; order SZUA-152; family SZUA-152; genus DRQN01. The sequence goes on along the minus strand of DRQN01000023.1, from coordinate 2,020 downwards.
GGTGCTGACGCCCTTCGTCACCGCGGCGCTGCTGGCCTACCTGGGCGACCCGCTGGTCGACTGGCTGGAGGGGCACGGCCTGTCACGCACCCTGGCGGTGGTGCTGGTGTTCGTGATCCTGCTGTTGCTGCTGGCCGCCCTGCCGCTGTTGTTGCTGCCGGCGCTGGAGGCGCAGGTCAGCAAACTGGTGGAAGCCTTGCCGCGCTATCTGGAATGGGTTCAGCTGCATGTCGTGCCCTGGCTGGGCGCCACCTTCGGCATCGACCTGCCCAGCCTCGACTGGAATACCCTCGAACAGGCCATCCAGACCCACTGGCGCAAGGCCGGCGGTGTGGCCGCCAGCCTGGTGCAGACGGTGTCGCAGTCCGGCATGGCGCTGATGGGCTGGCTGGCCAACCTGGTGCTGATTCCGGTGGTGGCCTTTTACCTGCTGCGCGACTGGGACATCCTCATGGCCAACATCCGCGGCCTGCTGCCGCGCCGCCTGGAGCCCACGGTGGTGGCGCTGGCGCGCGAGTCCGACGAGGTGCTGGGCGCCTTCCTGCGCGGCCAGCTGATGGTGATGCTGAGCCTGGCAACGGTGTATTCGCTGGGCCTGATGTGGCTGGGACTGGACCTGGGGCTGCTGCTGGGTTCGCTGGCCGGGCTGGTGAGCTTCGTGCCCTACCTCGGCTTCATTCTCGGCGTCACGTTGGCCGGGGTGGCCGCGGTGATGCAGTTTCACGACCTCATCCACCTGGTCTATGTGCTCATCGTGTTTGCCGTCGGACAGACCCTGGAAAGCGTCTTGTTCACGCCCTACTTCGTCGGCGACCGCATCGGCCTGCACCCGGTGGCGGTGATCTTCGCCGTGATGGCCGGCGGCCAGCTGTACGGCTTCGTCGGCATCCTGCTGGCGCTGCCGGTGGCGGCCGTGGTGATGGTGCTGCTGCGCTTCGTGCATCGCCGCTACACCGAGAGCGATCTGTACGCCTCCTCCCGTTGATTGCCGGATATCCGCCCATGACCGTCAGACAGTCCGCCAAGCCCCCCGCCGTCGGGGAGCAGTTGCCCCTCGCCTACGCCTGGCGGGAAGGCCTGAGTTTCAATGATTTCTGCGGCGCCGGAAACGCCGCCGTGGTGCAGAGCCTGCAACAGGGTGTGGACGGCAGCGGCGACCAGTTCATCTACCTGTGGGGCGCGCCCGGCGTGGGCAAGAGCCACCTGCTGCAGGCGGCCTGCGAGCGTGCTGCACAGCAGGGCCGCGCAGTCGCCTATTTGCCGTTGGCGGAGTTTGCCGAAATGCCGGTCGAGGCGCTGGACGGGTTGCAAAGCCTGTCGCTGGTGTGCCTGGACGACGTGCAGGCGGTGGTGGGCATGGCGCACTGGGAAGAGGCCTTGTTTCATTTGTACAACCGCCTGCGCGACAGCGGCGCGGTGCTGCTGGCGGCGGGCGATGCCAGTCCCGCCGGGCTGACGATCGAGTTGCCGGACCTGCGTTCACGGCTGGGCTGGGGCCCGGTGTTCCGTGTGCAGGAGCCACGGGAAGATGAAAAGATCCACGCCCTGCAGGCGCGCGCCAGGGCGCGGGGTTTCGACCTGCCCGACGAGGTGGCGCGTTACCTGATCCGCCGCAGCCCGCGCGACATGGCCTCCCTGTTCGCTCTCCTCGACCGGTTGGACCAGGCCTCCCTGGCCCAGCAGCGGCGGTTGACGATCCCGTTTGTGCGTAACCTGATTTAGGAGTGTAGCCTGGGTCGAGCCTGCGAAACCCGGGATGGGGGTCGCCACAGGGAGGCATAACAAGAAAAAGCAATTTCTTGTAGGGTGGGCGCGTATTTTGTGCCCACGCGGAGCGCCACAGGGTTTGTGACACCGCAGAGCGGTGTCACAAGTGTTGGGGTGAATGTTTTTTATGAACCCCAACATGCCGGAGCAATATGCCATCTCCAAAGCCATGTAAACCGCTGCAAATATGGTTGCTCAAATTTGACCGTCAATTGGGGTGCTCATATTCCGGGTGACGATTCTGTTGGGGTTC
>DRQN01000022.1 GCA_011371455.1 Gammaproteobacteria bacterium | reverse complement strand
CGGGGTGTCGTGCCTGTCCCTGGCCGCTGGACATGTCTGAAATCCCTGTCTGTGTGTCGAGCTGCGGCGATTGCCGGTATCGCCGTTCTTCCGCCGCCATGGGCTGGGTCTGTGTGCCCTGCCGACGGCCCGATCATTAAAGCATAACTTGCAGGCGCTGTAAAACTCCCCGGGCAGGACTCCCCGGGCAGGACAAGGCTTGCCGCGATAACACGCGCTTTTGGGTACTTGTCAAAAGCCGCGCCGATCTGTATCTTACGCGTTCTCTTCGGAGGCGCGTAGCTCAGTTGGTTAGAGCACCACCTTGACATGGTGGGGGTCGGTGGTTCGAATCCACTCGCGCCTACCACTTATTTTTTCTTCAGTACCGGCGCCAGACGGCGCCATCCCCGCGCGACGCTCCCGTTGCAGGCAGCCCTGCCGATCCGCCGTCAGTTTTTTTCCACGAAGGCCGTGAGCAGTGGCTTGCGCCGGTCACCATCGATGTGTTCGAGAAAATTGATGCGCCGCTCGACGATCCGTCGGCGGTCTTCCGTCACCAGGGTGCCCTGGCCATCGAGGTAGGGGAAGTCCAGTTGGCACTGCCAGCTTCGTCTGTCGCTGTTTACCCGGCGTTCGGTGGATGTCCTTCTTTCCTGCATCATATAAAACCTCTCCGGCTAATCGGAATCCGTTCTTGTTGAGTGACAGGCAATATCACCACGAAAGGGCACGGCTACAGAATAAACCCAATGGCGCTACTGTAAAACCCCGGGTGATGAACGGGGTAATAGCCCGACGAACGGTGGTTTTATGCGCAGGTCCGGGCTACTGGGCGAGTTGCTCCTGGATGCCGGAAAACGGCCGCACCCACGGTGTCCATTTCTGCATGGGGGTGGGGAGTTTTTCGATGGCGGCCTCGGCGGCCTTGCGGGTGGGGAAGCTGCCGTAGATCAGGTGGTGCCACTCGACGCCTTTCTCGTTCGTGGACTGGAAATGGATCAGGGGTTGATCGACACTGCCGGAGGCCGCCAGCCGCAGTATCCACGGCAGGTCCTTGCTGCGCGCCAGCTGAATGGTGAAGTGCTTGGGGTTCTGTTTCCTGACCCAGGCGATGCCCTTGCTGACCGGCGAGCTGTGGTGGGGGGCGTGGGCGATGCGCGGTGCCGGTTTCTCGGCCTTGCGCACCGGCATTTCGACATTCAGCTTGCCCAGTGCCGTGGTGGCTTGTTCCACCTTTTGCCGGCTGGCGATGCGCAGCCAGTATTTGGCTTGTTCGATATCCTTGGCGACCCCACGGCCTTCGGCGTAGAGCATGCCGAGGTTGTACTGGGCATAGGCATAGCCTTGGTCGGCCGCCATCTGGTACCAGATGGCGGCCTTCTTGGCGTTGGCGGAGCCGGCCAAACCGTCTTCGTAAAAGACGCCCAGGTTGTTCTGTGCTATCTCATGTCCCTGATCCGCCGCCTTGCGGTACCACTCGGCGGCGGTCTGCATGTCCTTCTTGACGCCATTGCCGGTGTGGTACATCCAGGCGATGCTGGCCTGGGCCTTGGCGTAGCCGGTCTCGGCGAGGGGCAGCCAGGCCTTGTAGGCCACTTCATATTGGCCGAACAGAAAGGCCATGCGGCCGTTCTCGTAGCGTTCCTCGATGACGTTCAGCGGCAGTTCGTCATCGTCGTCGTCTTCTTCTTCGTCGATCTCCGTGTAACCACTATTTTCCTCTTCGGCGAACAGGGTCTCGTCAGCGGTGGCGTATGCAGGGAAGGGGAGGAGGGGCGACAGAGAAAGTGCAAGAAAGAGAAGGGTGGTCAATCGCATGGGGTATTTGTCTGCCGTGGCCCGTGTGGTCCTTGGAGGGACAAGTATGGTGTGTTTTTGGTTCATATTGAGCGGGGTGATTCTACGGCAACTTGTCCGGAAAAACCCCGAATCACCAGACCGATTTAGTATGACGGCGTGCCTCTGCCATGACAAGGTGATGACTTATCGGCAATAGCTCCATCCTTCTGTAATCCGTGTTTTGGCACTGAATGTGCAGCTGCCCGGCTGATGAATCCTTCACATCCAACGCAGAACACGTTGCCGATACACCCCGCCATCGGCCCGAACATCGGGTTAGCCGTATCGACGCCAGGGTGGTGGCGCCTGTTGGCGGGAATGCTGTTGTCGTCGCTATTGGCCGGGCAGGCTTTGGCGGCGCCGCCACAAGCGGCCGTTGCCGGTAGTGAATCCGGGCGTGAGTTCGTGATGCCCGAGCGGCCGCCGCTGCCGCCCGAGGTGCTGGTCGGCGATGAGAAGCCGGCCGCCCCCGCGCCCGGCCCGCAGGGCCCGCGAATCTTCGTCCGCCGCATCGAGCTGGCGGGGGTACGGGACCGGCCGGAGAACGGTATCCGCGTGGCCGGGCTGCAGGCCCTGGTGGACCGCCTGCTGGCGGAACGTCTGGCGGCCGATGTGAGCGCTGCACCACCGGAGACGGCGCTGCAGCAGGAGCTGCAGCGTCTCATCGATAATCTGCAGCAGCCGGCGGCGGATAGCGAACCCATCACACCCGAGGCCCTGCAAGGGCTCATCGACAAGCTGCGCTCGGAGCAGCAACAGGCCGGTCTGGGCATCGACGAGCTGCAAGGGATTGCCGCCGAGGTGGCGCGATATTACCGTCGCCACGGCCTGATCCTGGCCCAGGCCTACATCCCGCCGCAGACCATCCGCGACGGCGTGGTGACCCTGCG
>DRQN01000021.1 GCA_011371455.1 Gammaproteobacteria bacterium | reverse complement strand
GCCTGTCGGTGTTCAATTACGCCCACCTGCCGGAAATGTTCAAGCCGCAGCGCCGCATCAACGAGGCCGATCTGCCCTCGCCGGCGGAAAAACTGGACATTCTGCAGAACACCAACGAACAGCTGTCTAAAGCCGGTTATGTCTACATCGGCATGGATCACTTCGCCAAGCCCGACGACGAGCTGGCCGTGGCCCAGCGCGAGCGCACCCTGTACCGTAACTTCCAGGGCTATTCCACCCATGCCGACTGTGACCTGGTCGGCCTCGGCATCACCTCCATCGGCAAGGTGGGTGCTACTTACAGTCAGAATCTCAAGGGCCTGGACGATTACTATGCCGCCATCGACGCCGGCAAGCTGGCCATCTTCCGCGGCCTCGAACTGGATGCCGACGACCTGCTGCGGCGCGAGGTGATCAGTCAGCTCATCTGCCATTTCTCGCTCATCGAGGCCGATATCGAGCAACAGTTCGGCATCGATTTCCGCGACTATTTCGCGCCGGAGATGAAACAGCTGGAAGAGCTGCAGGAAGATGGCCTGCTGACCATCGGCGATGGCGTGATCACGGTATTGCCCGTGGGCCACCTGCTGATCCGCAACGTCTGCATGGTGTTCGACAAATATCTGCGCCAGTCCAGGGAGCAGCGTTTTTCGAAGGTGATTTGAGCGCCCTTTCCGCCTCGGTATTTCTGGTGGACAGTGCCCACCCTGCCGCTAATTTATTGCCTTGGAAAGAGTGCTAGGTGAATCTATCAAAGAGGGCCGATTATGATCGAAGACTTGAAGGGTGACGAAGCCTGGCGGATGTTCCGCATCATCAGTGAATTTACCGAGGGCTTCGACAAGCTTTCACGCATCGATTGCGCCGTCTCCATCTTCGGTTCTGCGCGCCTGCCGCCGGAAAACACCTATTATCAGCAGGCGGAAGAGATCGCGCGCCGCCTGGCCGCCGAGGGCTTTTCCATTATCACCGGCGGCGGCCCCAGCATCATGGAGGCGGCCAACAAGGGCGCCTGTGAGGCGGGGGCCGGGCCTCGGGTCAAGTCCATCGGACTCAATATCAGCCTGCCGCGGGAACAGCAACCCAACCCTTATCAGAACCTTACCCTGGAGTACCGCTACTTTTTCGTGCGCAAGGTGATGTTCGTCAAGCATTCCATGGGCTATGTCTGCATGCCTGGCGGCTTCGGTACGCTGGACGAGTTCTTCGAGGCGCTGACCCTGATGCAGACCATGAAGATCTACCCCATGCCCATGGTGCTGTTTGGCACCACCTTCTGGCAGGGGCTGATGGACTGGTTGCGCGACACTCTGTTGAGCAATGGCACGATTTCCGAAGAGGACTTCGATTACATCACGGTGACCGACAATATCGACGAAATCGTCACCATTATGGTCGAGCACCGCGCGTGGAAAAACAAAATGCGGGCCCAGTCATCGGATGCGGGCGCCGCTGAGTGACTTCCGGCAGGCGCCGCTCAGGACCTTGATCGATGCCTGAATCCGCGGATTCAGGCAATGGACAGGGAAAAGCGATAGATTTATGGGGCTTCGGCCCCGTGAATGGCGCCCGTCCTGTTCGCGGCTTGAAGGTGCTCCTGCAATTCTCAGGCGCGCAATGCGTCAGCCACCTCGCGGATGGATTCGCCGGTTTCCTCCATGTCGATGATGCTGACCTCGGTGTCCATGCCGAGGGTGGCGAAGGCGGGTACCGTGTCCCATTTTACCTTGGCGTGGGGATGGTTCTTGCCGAAGTAGCTCTGCAGGTTCGCGACGATCACCACGTCCACCAGATCCGCTGCCCCGTCGTGCTGGTAACCCAGGTCTTCATGCTTGGCGGCGACGTTGATGATGTCCTGCGGGAATTCCCACTTGCTCAGCAAGGCCGTGCCGATGGTGGTGTGCAATTCCTGGATGATCTCGATCAGTACCTGTTCGTGTTCCAGCAGTTGCGGGATGTCCTCGGCGTACTTGACGATGGGCAGGGCGCCGATATCGTGCACCAGGCCAGCGAGCATGGCCTGGTCCGGCTTTAGCCTGGCGAAGCCGGCCAGCGCCTGGCTGATGGCGGCGACCTCGGTGCTGTGTTCCCAGAAGGAACGAAACAGGCGGTCGGTGATCTCGGTGGTGGGCTGGAATATCTGTTGCACGATCAGGCTGTTGACGGTGTTGCGGACGATGGTGTTGCCCATTCGCGCCACTGCCATGTCGACGCTGTCGATGTGCCTGCTGCCGCGCAGCAGCGGACTGTTGGCCACCGCGATCAAGCGCGCCGAGAGGGCGGCATCGGTACCGATAACCCTGGCCACGTCCCTTGCATTGGCATTTTCGTCATCCAGGGTATCGCGTACCTTCAGCGCGACTTCCGGCAGGCTGGGCAGCACCAGCTTGTCGTTCTCCATGTCGTCGATGAGTTGGGCCAGCAGGCGGTTTTTGAGGTCGGCAGACATTCGGGACTCCGTCAGATCCACGCCTCAGCGGCGTGGTGGTTGTTCATGGGATAACTATCGGGAGCCGGGGAGGGAAAATTGAGCGAAATTGCCCAGGTTTTTTTTACGCCGCCAGGAACCTCCCCCCTTAGCGCAACAACAGATACAGCAACACGCCATTGCCAATCGCCAACGCAATGCTCAGCCCTCGCCAAAAGGCAATCGGGTTACGTTCCAGCAGGGGCACCGAGGCCTCGCCGCTGAAGCGGGGATTGGGGTGTGTCAGGTCGTGGAGGAATTCCGACAGGGTGTCGTAACGTTGCTTGGGCTCCGGATGTACGGCCTTTTTCAAGGCGCCGTCCATCCACACGGGAATCATGGGGTTGTGCTGGTAGCTGGGCTGGTATTCGAGCTTGGCCACCGCGCGGCGGCCTTCGGTGCGATCCAGGGCGTCGCCGTAGGGTAGTTTGCCGGTGAGCAGTTCGTAGGTGATGGTGCCCAGCGAGAAGATGTCGGAGCGGTTGCTGCCGGGCTGGCCGAGCAGGTATTCGGGGGCGGTGTAGTTTTTCGTGCCCAGCAGTTCGACGCGCTCGATGGGGCTGCTGATCTCGGCGATGCCGGCGATCTTGGTGGAGCCGAAGTCGATGATCTTCACCGTGCCGTTGGCGTCGAGCATGATGTTTTCCGGCTTCAGGTCCTGGTGCAGCATCTCCAGGCGGTGGAAGGCGCGCAGGCCGGTGGCGATCTGCTCCACCAGCAGCCGCACCTCCTTGATGTCCGGCTGTGAATGCTGGTCCATCCACTCGCGCAGGGTCTGGCCGTCGACGTATTCCATCACGTAATACAGGAAGTTGCGCTTGCGCTTTTGCTCGATGATCTTGAGCACGCGCGAGTTGTTGATGCGCCGGCCGGCCCATTCCTCGCGCACGAAGCCCTCGATGTAGGCGGGGTCGTCGTCGTAGTTCTCCGAGGGGGTCTTGATGATCACGGTCTGGCCGCTTTCCGTGTCCTCGGCCTTGTACACCTGGGTGCGTTTGCTGGCGTGGATCTCCTTGAGGATGCGGTAGCCGTCCAGCACCATGCCCGGTTCCAGTGGTGGCGGGAAGGGTAGTTGGGTCAATTCCTTGATAACGGTGTTGGCGTCCTTCACCGGCAGGGTATCGATGCGCACCACTTGCGCGGTGATGTTGTCATTGCTGCCGCGCTCCAGGGAAAATTGCACCAGTTTTTCCGCCGCCGCCTGCTGGTCGTGATTTTCTTCCACGATGCGCTGGATGTCGGCGTCGCTGATGAAGTCGTGCACGCCGTCGGTGGTGAGAATGAAAATGTCACCCGGCTCCAGCGTAAGCTTGCGATAGTCGATGTCGAGGTGGATGTCGATGCCCACGGCGCGGTTGAGGTAATTTTTGTCTTCCGACACCCAGCGGCGGTGGTCGGTGGTCAGCAACTCCATGTTATGTCCTTGCAGACGATAGATGCGCGAGTCGCCGACATGGAATATGTGCCCGTTGGTGGACTTCAGCACCAGCGCGCTGAAGGTGGTGAGCAGGCCGCGGGTGGCGTGTTCGGTGTGCTGCGCCTTGCTGTACAGCCAGCTGTTGATGGCGGTGAGGATCTTGTGCGCCGAGGTCTTCGCGGTCCACGAGTCCGGGGTGGAGTAGTAGTCGGAGAGGAAGCTGCCTACCGCGGTCTGCGAGGCCTCGCGGCCGTCGATGCTGCTGCTCACGCCGTCGGCGATGGCGATGGCGATGCCCTTGGTGTCGAGTTGCGGTGGCTTGGGAATGACGGCGCCGTGGAAGTCCTGGTTCTCGTTTTTCAGGCCTTGCTCGGAGTGCTGGCCGATGGTGACGTTGAGTTTTGTGGTCATGAAGGGTTGGGGTTCTGTGTGGTGAATGGGCGAAAGATGCGGCGCTGGCGGCGAGGCAATTGTATCATTGGCAGTCTTCTCTGTTGTCGCGTCGCCAGCCGTCGGGGGCCATCTTGTTGAAGCCTGTATTTTTCATTATCGGCCTGCTGATCGTCTATGGCTCTCTTTATCCGTTCAATTTTCACGCCGCGCCCGCCGGCGCCTGGACGGCGTTCTTCGCCAGCTGGCACAGCTTTACCGGGCGTGGCGACGCGTTGAGCAATATCCTGCTGTTTGCCCCGTTTGGCTATTTCGGCGTACTGGCCTATGGTCGCAAGGCCTGGCTGGCTGCTGCGGCGCTGTTGCTGGCGGTGGGCGTGCAGGTGTTGCAGGTGTATCTGCCGGGGCGCGATGCCAATCTGCAGGATGTGTCCTGGAACATGCTGGGCGTTGCGCTGGGCGCGGGCCTGACACTGTTGCCGTGGTTGCGATTCACCCGCACCGGCAATGCGGGCGGGCGGCACGTTAACGCGGCTCTGTTGTTGATCGGCTGCTGGTTGGCCTATCGCCTGATGCCCTTCGTACCCGGTATCGACTGGCAGCTGTGGAAGGACAGCCTCAAGCCTCTGCTGTTGCATCCGCGGCTTTCGCCGATCGGCCTGTTGCACGATGCGGTGGCCTGGGCCGTAGTGGCCTGCCTGTGGCCGCAGGTGTGCCGCTACCGAAGGGCCGGGCTGTACTTGCTGCTGCTGATCGCCGCTGTGTTTGCGCTGGAGGTGATGATCGTAAAGAACAGCCTCAGCGCCAACAATGTGCTGGGCGCGCTGTTGGGCCTGGGCCTGTGGTTTCTGTGGCCGGGGCGGGGGCATTTCGGGCGTCTGTGGCTGATTCTGTTGCTGATGCTGTCCCTGCTGTTGAGCGGGCTGGCGCCGTTCCAGTTGCGTCCGGTGCCGGGGGACTTCCACTGGCTGCCGTTCCACGGTTTCCTCGGTGGTTCCATGCTGATCAATATCAGCGTGGTGTTCGAGAAGGGCTTTTTCTACGGCGCGCTGATTTTGCTGCTGCAGCAGGAAAGCGGACGTTTTCGCTTCGCCGTGGTGACGGCGTTTCTGCTCATGCTGCTCATCGAGATCGGGCAGCTGTTTGTCTATGCGCATACGGCCGAGATCACCGATCCCCTGCTGGTGTTGCTTATCGCCATGGCCTTGAAGGCCGTGGGTGGCGAGTCTTTACCACAGAGGCCACGGAGGCTCGTTCCATGAACCGCCGTGGCGCAAACGTCGCTGCTACTTCACCTCGATCATCTGCACCGTGCCGTCGGGCATGATTTCCGCCATCTGACCCTTGGGCTCTTCGAGGAAGAACAGAATGAGGAAAAACACGAAGGCCGCGACGATGCCGATGACGAGGAAGAACTGGTCGTAGTCCACCAGCGAGTTGATGGTGAGGAACAGCACCGCGCCGACGTTGCCGAAGGCGCCGACCATGCCGGCGATCTGCCCGGTCATGCGGCGCTGTACCAGCGGCACCATGGCGTACACGGCGCCGGAGCCGGCCTTGGAGAAGATGCCGCCGATGATGGTGAGTCCCACCACCAGCCACACCGGCCAGCTGTGTTCGACCAGCCCCAGCAGCAGAAAGCTGCCGGCGATGCCGGCGAAGACGATGCCGAGGGTCAGCTTGCGGCCGATCTTGTCGCTGACCCAGCCGCCACCGGGGCGTGCAACCAGGTTGATGAAGGGGTAGATGCCGGCCAGCAGGGCGGCGGTGACCTTGGGGATGTCGAACCATTCGACGTAGAACATGGCCAGCATGGAGACCACCGCCAGCTCGGTGCCGAAGGTTACCAGGTAGGCGCAGTCGAGGATCGCCACCTGCTTGAACTTGTAGCGGTGCAGGTCCGGCACCGGCTCTTTCAGCACGCGGCCGTTGATGTGCCAGATCTTCCAGACCTGCAGCAGATAGAGAGCCGCCAGCGCAACGTAGATCAGGTTGGTGGTGATCTCGCCGATCAGACCCATGTTGGCCGGTGACAGCTTCCAGGTCAGCAGCCCCAGGGCCAGGAACAGGGGGATGCTCATCAGCGCGTACAGCACCAGGTCGCCGCCGCTGGTGATCTCCATGGCGCCGCTCTTCTTCGGCTTGAAGTAGGTAGAGCCCTTGGGTGTGTTGCTGACGCGGGTGTAGTAGAAGATGCCGTAAGCGATGGCGGCCACGCTGGCCAATGTCAGGGCGATGCGCCAGCCGTTGTCGTCACCGATGTTGGCGGCGATGAAGGGCAGGGTCATGGCGGCGCCGGCGGAGCCGAAATTGCCCCAGCCGCCGTAGATGCCCTGGGCGACGCCGGTCTGCCTGGCCGGGAACCATTCGCCGATCATGCGGATACCGACCACGAAACCGGCGCCGATGAAGCCGGACAGGAAGCGCAGGATGGCCAGCTGTTCGTAGCTGTCGGCCCAGGCGAAGGCGATGCTGATCAGCCCGCCGAGGGTGAGGATGCCGGTATACATGATGCGCGGGCCGAATTTGTCCACCAGCATGCCGACGATGATGCGCGAGGGGATGGTCATGGCCACATTGAGGATCAGCAACACCTTGGCCTGCTGGTCGGTGAGCTGTAGCGATTCCTGAATAAAGGGCATCATGGGGCCCAGGCCCAGCCAGACCACGAAGGTCATGAAGAAGGCGAACCAGGTGTAGTGCAGGATGCGGATGTTGTCCTGCTTGAGGTCGAAGATGTTGAGCATCAGCGGCATGGTGGCGAATCCTTGGACAAGATGAGAATGGTTGCCGGTCCCTTAGCACTAATCATGCCATGCTCTCAAGTCCATGATTGTCCGGCAAATATCCGGGAGTTGGTGATTTTTCACCTGCTGAGCTGCACTTTCTCGGTGCGTCTGGCAAGGCCTGCCCGGAAACTGCCGCCTGTTTTGAGTGCGCCGCACCCGGGAGTGCGCAGGGCGTGGCGGGCCGGCGTGGCGGTTCATCATGCCTGATCGCAATGCGCGGGGCGGCCGAAGTTGCACCATAATGGTGCACAAGGTGCTTGTCTCGTAGCCTTTACAGGTTCAACCCTTGCCCCTTTGCCCAATGCAAACAGTAGGTTATCGGCCGCGCTGGTTGATTGGCATGGTGTTTGCATTGCAGGCAGCCATATTCAGCGGTGCCCTGGATTCAGCCGGGTGCCGCCCCCTCAATGATCGGAGAGCATTAATGAAAGAAAAACTCGTCCTCATCGGCAATGGCATGGCCGGCGTGCGCACCCTGGAGGAGCTGCTGAAACTCGACCCGGCGATGTACGACATCACCGTCTTCGGCGAGGAGCCCTACGGCAACTACAACCGCATCCTGCTGTCCCCGGTGCTGGCGGGCGAGAAGACCATCGACGACATCATGCTCAACGACCTGCAGTGGTACGAGGACAACGGCATCACCCTGCACACCGGCGAGAAGGTGGTGAAGATCGACCGCCGCGCGCGCAAGCTGATCACCGACAAGGGCCGCGAGGAGTCCTACGACCGCCTGCTGCTGGCCACCGGCTCGCACCCCATCATCCTGCCGGTGCCCGGCAACGATCTCGACGGCGTGATCAGCTTCCGCGACATCAAGGACGTGGACGCCATGCTGGAGGCCGCGAAGAAGTACAAGCACGCGGTGGTCATCGGCGGCGGCCTGCTGGGCCTGGAGGCCGCCAACGGCCTCAAGCTGCAGGGCATGCACGTGAGCGTGGTGCACCTCATGGACACCCTGATGGAGCGCCAGCTGGACCCCGTCTCCGGCGGCATGCTCAAGCAGTCGCTGGAGGAGCGCGGCCTCAACTTCCTCATGGGCGCCAGCACCGAGGCCATCCTCGGCGAGGGGCACGTCAGGGGCGTGCGCTTCAAGGGCGGCCTGGAAGTGGCCGCCGACCTGGTGGTGATGGCCGTGGGCATCCGTCCCAACATCGACCTGGCCAGGGATGCCGGCCTGCACTGCGAGCGCGGCGTGGTGGTCAACGATACCCTGCAGACCTTCGATCCGCGCATCTATGCCGTCGGTGAGTGCGTGCAGCATCGCGGCCAGACCTACGGCCTGGTGGCGCCGCTCTTCGAGCAGGCCAAGGTGGCCGCCAACCACCTGGCCAAGCTGGGCATCGCCCGCTACGAGGGCTCGGTGACCTCCACCAAGCTCAAGGTCACCGGCATCGACCTGTTCTCCGCCGGCGACTTCATGGGTGACGACTCCACCGAGGAGATCGTCATGCAGGACGCCGCGCGCGGCGTGTACAAGAAGATCGTGCTGCGCGACAACAAGATCCAGGGCAGCGTGCTCTACGGTGACACCGTGGACGGCGCCTGGTACTTCCAGCTGATGCGCGACGGCACCGACGTCAGCGACATCCGTGATTCCCTGCTGCTGGGCCAGCACCACCTGGGCGACGCCGGCCACGGCGGCACCAACCTGGCCGCCAGCATGGCCGACGACGCCGAGGTCTGCGGCTGCAACGGCGTGTGCAAGGGCGACATCGTCAAGGCCATCACCGAGGAGGGCCTGTTCACCCTGGACGAGGTGCGCGCCCACACCAAGGCCTCGGCCTCCTGCGGCTCCTGCACCGGCTTGGTGGAGCAGATCCTCGCCCACACCCTGGGCAGCGACTACTCCGAGGCGCCCTCCGCCAAGCCCCTATGCAAGTGCACCGAGCACACCCACGACGAGGTGCGCGCGGCCATCCGCGAACAGAAGCTGACCAGCATCCGCCAGGTCATCGATACCCTGGAGTGGCACACCCCCGACGGTTGCGCCGCCTGCCGCCCGGCGCTCAACTACTACCTCATCGCCGCCTGGCCCGGCGAGGCCCAGGACGATCCGCAGTCGCGCTTCATCAACGAGCGCGCCCACGCCAATATCCAGAAGGACGGCACCTATTCCGTGGTGCCGCGCATGTGGGGCGGGCTGACCAATCCGAAGGAACTGCGCGCCATCGCCGACGTGGTGGAGAAATACGACGTGCCGGAAATGAAGGTCACCGGCGGCCAGCGCATCGACCTGTTCGGCGTGAAGAAGGAAGACCTGCCCGCCATCTGGTCCGACCTCAATGCCGCCGGCATGGTCTCCGGCCACGCCTACGGCAAATCCCTGCGCACGGTGAAGACCTGCGTCGGCAAGAGCTGGTGCCGCTTCGGCACCCAGGACTCCACCGGCCTCGGCGTCAAGCTGGAGAAGCTGACCTGGGGCTCATGGATGCCGCACAAATTCAAGATCGCCGTTTCCGGCTGCCCGCGCAACTGCGCCGAGGCCACCATCAAGGACTTCGGCGTGGTCTGCGTGGACTCCGGCTACGAACTGCACGTGGGCGGCAACGGCGGCATCAAGGTGCGCGTCACCGACCTGCTGGGCAAGGTGGAGACGGAAGAGGAGGTGATGGAATACTGCGCCGCCTTCACCCAGCTCTACCGCGAGGAGGCCCATTACCTGGAGCGCACCGCGCCCTGGGTGGAGCGCGTCGGCCTCAGCCATATCCAGCAGCATGTGATGGAGAGCGACGAGAACCGCAAGGCCCTGGCCGACCGCTTCAAGGAATCGCAGAAATACGCGCAGATCGACCCCTGGGCCGAGCACGCCCAAAAGGCCGAGCTGCGCAAGGAATTCGAACCGCTGAAGCAGGTGGGTTGATCGGGCGGTTCGACAAATGATTTTTTGCCACAGAGGCATGGAGGGCACGGAGAAACAAAAAATGATTTGTCATTCCGGGAAAACCCAGCCAGTTGAACGAACGGAGCGTTTCGCCGGAATGACGACATCATTAAAAAGCTTTTCTCCGTGTACTCCGTGCCTCTGTGGTGAACCAAAAAATTTTCAAAGGTAAACGAACATGAGTGACTGGATCGAAGTAGGCAGTGTCGAGGACATCCCCAAGCTGGGCGCCCGCGTGGTGAAGACCGCCGAGGGCGACATCGGCATCTTCCGCACCAACGACGACAGGATCTTCGCCCTGCGTGATTCCTGCCCCCACCAGGGCGGCCCGCTCAGCCAGGGCATCGTGCACGATCACAAGGTGACCTGCCCGCTGCACAACTGGAACATCGAGCTGGAAACCGGCGAGGCCGTGGCGCCCGACGAGGGCTGCGCCGCCACCTACCCGGTGAAGGTCGAGAACGGCACGGTGTATCTGTCGTTGTCATCGTGAGCATTTTTTTGCCACAGAGGCACGGAGGACACGGAGAAAACCAACTTGAAAAATGCCGTCTTTCCGGCGAAGCACTCTATTCGTGCAGCTGGGCTCCTGGCCTGCGCTGCGCCCTGCCCGGAATGACGAACAACTTTCCTTTCCTCTGTGTACTCCGTGCCTCCGTGGCCAACACCAAACCAGCAACAACATAGCAAGCCTGCAAACCCAGAGGTCTATCCCATGCTCTTCGGACGTGCAAAAAAGAATCCCATCAAGCTGCCCGGCAAGGACGTCGAAAAATGGGTGTACACCACTTGTGGTTACTGCTCCACCGGCTGCTCCATCGAGGTGGGGGTCAACGGCGAGGGCAAGCCGGTGTCCACGCGTGGCGTCGGCTCGGCCGACGTCAATCGCGGCAAGCTGTGCGTGAAGGGCATCTTCGAGCACGAGATCTTCGATGCCAAGGGCCGTGGCGAGGAGCCGCTGCTGCGCGACCGCATCACCGAGGACTACCGCGAGGCGAGCTGGGACGAGGCCCTGGACAAGGCCGGCAGCGAGATCCAGCGCATTCAGCAGAAATACGGCCGCGACAGTTTCGCCATCGTCTCCACCGGCCAGCTGCTCACCGAGGAGTTCTACACCCTGGGCAAGCTGTCGCGCGCGGTGATCGGCACCAACAACTACGACGGCAACACCACCCTGTGCATGGCCTCGGCGGTGTCCGGCTACAAGCGCTCCTTCGGCTCCGACGGCCCGCCCGGCTGCTACGAGGACTTCGAGAACACCGACTGCCTGATCGCCTTCGGCTCCAACCTGCCCGAGCAGCACCCCATCATCTACTGGCGCATGCGCGAGGCGCGCGAAAAGCGTGGATTCCCACTCATTGTCGTGGACCCGCGCGTCACCATGCTGGCGCAGAACGCCGATATGCACCTGGCCATCACCCCCGGCACCGACGTGGTGCTGCTCAATGCCCTGATGCACGTGATTCTCGACGAGGGCCTGGAAGACCGCGACTACATCGAGGCGCACACCAACGGCATCGAGGCGGTGGAGAAGGTGGTGGCGGACTATGATCCGGTCACCGCCTCGAAGATCTGTGGTATCGACGAAGATACCATTCGCAACGTCGCCCGTCTGTACGCCAGGGCCGGCGCCGCCATGTCCATCTGGACCATGGGCATCAACCAGTCCACCCACGGCTCCGACGGCGTGGTGGGCATCAACAACCTCAATCTGATCACCGGCAACATCGGCAAGCCCGGTGGCACCTCGCTGTCCATCACCGGCCAGTGCAACGCCATGGGCACCCGCGAGTGGTCTTCCTGCTCCGGCCTGCCGGGCTACCGTTACCTGGAAAACCCGGAAGAACGCGAAGAGATCGCCAGGTTCTGGGGCATCGACCCCGAGTTCCTGCCCAAGCAGCGTGGCCTCACCGAGACCGACATCTTCCCGGCCATCGAGACCGGGCAGATCAAGGGGCTGTGGCTGGTGGCCACCAACCCCATGACCTCCATGCCCAACACCGCGCGCATCCGCAAGACGCTGGAAAAGCTGGAGTGCCTGATCGTGCAGGATTCTTACGTGGACGTTGAGACCACCCAGTACGCGCACATCTACTTCCCCG
>DRQN01000020.1 GCA_011371455.1 Gammaproteobacteria bacterium | reverse complement strand
CCGCCGTTGGCGCCGCCCTGCTGGCGCGCAGCGGCGTCCACTCAAACCACCGAGGTAGCTCATGAGCAATCCCATCACCGGCGCCGGCTATTTATTGCGCGGCCTGAAACTCATCATGCAGCCGGGACTGCGGCGCTTCGTGACCATCCCCCTGGTCATCAATCTGGTGTTGTTCGCCGGCCTGATCTGGTTCGGCGCCAGCCAGTTCGAGGCCCTGCTGAACAGCGTCATGCCCGAGCTGCCCGGCTGGCTGCAATGGGCCGAATGGTTGTTCTGGCTGCTGTTCGGCGTGTCCGCCCTGCTGGTGCTGTTCTTCGCCTTTTCCCTGCTGGCCAATATCGTCGCCGCGCCCTTCAACGGCCTGCTGGCCGAGGCCGTGGAGGTGCATCTCACCGGCGAGCAGCTCGATGGCGACAGCGGCTGGAAAAAGATGCTGGCCGAGCTGGTACCCACCTTCATCGACGAGCTGCGCAAGCTGCTCTACCTGCTGGCCTGGACCATCCCCTTCCTGCTCCTGTTCCTGATCCCGGGTATCAACATCATCGCGCCCTTCGCCTGGTTTGCCTTCATGGCCTGGATGCTGGTGCTGGAATACGCCGACTACCCGATGGGCAATCATGGCCTGCGCGCCGATGAACAGAAGCTGTGCCTGCGCAAGAAACGCCTGATGTCACTGGGTTTTGGCGGCGCGGTGAGCGTGGCGACGATGATTCCGGTGGTGAATTTCCTGGTCATGCCGGCCGCGGTGGCGGGCGCCACGGCGATGTGGGTGGAGCAGTTTCAGGGGCAGACGGGGGAGTTGCTCGAGGATTAATGTGGAAGAACCCACCCTGACGCACGCACAAGCCGCCGGCGCCGGTTCGGGGCGAATCATGCTTATGATTCATCGATCAGGCCACGGCATATGAAACGCGAAGGTCACGGAGCCACACAGAGTCACAGAGAAATTCGTTGAAAACTCCGCGGCTCCGTGACCTCCGTGTTTCCATCCCGGCCCGTCATTGTTCACCACGGGTATGGCTCGCCCCGAGGGTGGAGAAGTCAGTATTGCAGGGCATGGGATACTGCTCACGGCCCTGTCTGATGCCCCTGTTCTTCCATGATCAGGGGTGTGGCCAGCGGACTCATGGCGGTTAATCCAGCGCGCCGAAGCGGCTCAAGGCGGCCTGCGGGTGAGAAAACCACTCGGTGCTGAACAGGCGCGCCACGGCGCGGCCGCGCAGGCGGTTCATGGGCAGGAAACCGAAATAGCGGGAATCGGCGCTGTTGGCGCGGTTGTCGCCCATCACGAAGAGGTGGCCGGCCGGCACGCGCACCGGGGCAAACTCACGCGGGCGCGCGCGGCTGGTCAGGTAACGATGGCCATTGAGGTTTTCCTCGATCAGGCCGTCGCCGCGCAACTGGCCCAGCTGCCGGCCATTCAGAAACAGGAAACCGCCCCGGGTCTCAACCACGTCACCAGGCAGACCGATCACGCGCTTGATCAGCGTGTCATCCGTGTGAGAGGGATCGAAGGTAACGATATCGCCGCGCTCCGGAACGCCCCACTGAAACAGCAGGCCGTCCCTCAGCGGTAACTTGAGGCCAAAGGCGGTTTTGTCCACGGCCAACACATCGACCACGCCGATGGTTGGCTGCATGGAGCCGGTGGGGACGAAGTTGGCTTCCGCCACGCCGATTCGGAGTAGCAGTACGAGACCGAGCGTGTACCACGGAAAGCCCTTGATCCAACGTAGGGGGTCATTGGTCATGTTTTCTCGTCCCCACCGTGCTGTCATCGTGAACGAGGGATATAGAGCATGGCCGCGTGGCAAAGTTCAGATTTTTTATATTCACCACAGAGGCACGGAGTTTTTCAACGAATTCCTCTGTGGCTTCGCGGCTCTGCGGCCTCCGCGTTTCATATGCGGTGGTTTGATAATGTTTTCTCTGTGCACTCCGTGCCTCTGTGGTGCAAAACAAACTGGCACATTAGCCAACCAGAAACCGCGCCAGCCGCTCGACACCCTTTTCCAGTTCGCTCATGGACGTGGTATAGGCGAAGCGCAGGTGACGCTGGGGGGCGTTGGCGCCGAAGTCCTTGCCGGGGGTGACGGCGACGCCGGCCTGCTCCAGCAGGTCATGGGCGAAGGCGGCGCTGTCGTCGCTGAAACGCGAGCAATCGGCGTAGAGATAGAAGGCGCCCTGCGGGGTGCAGGGGATGTCGAAACCCAGCCCGCGCAGGGCCGGCAGCAGGAAGTCGCGGCGTCGACGAAAGGCCTCGCGCTGTTCGTCGAGGATGGCGCGGGTGGCCGGCTCGAAGGCGGCCAGGGCGGCGTGCTGCGAAATCGTCGGCGCGGCGAGGAAGATATTCTGCGCCAGCTTGTCGATTTCACGCACGTAGGCCTCGGGAGCCACCAGCCAGCCCAGGCGCATGCCGGTCATGCAGAAATACTTGGAAAAGCTGTTGGTGACGAACAGCTCGTCGGACACCGCCAGCGCGGTGCGGCTATCGCCCTCGCTGCCCTCATCGTAGACAAGGCCGTGATAGATCTCGTCGACGATGAGTCGCCCGCCGCGTTCTTCCACCATGCCCTGCATCCCGCGCAGGCTGTCACGGGGCACCAGGGTGCCGGTGGGGTTGGAGGGCGAGGCCAGCAGCGCGGCGACGCTGCGCCCGTCCCAGTGGGCGGCCAGCAAGTCGGCCGTCAGCTGGTAGTTCGTCTCCGGCCCCACCGCCACGCCCACCGCCTCGCCCTCCATCAGGCGGGTGAAATGACGGTTGCAGGGATAGCCGGGATCGGCCATCAGCACCCGGTCGCCCGGGTCCACCAGCACGCCGAGGGTCAGCAGCAGCGCCCCGGAGGCGCCGGGAGTGACGATGATGCGCTCGGCCGGCACCTCGGCGCCATGGTCACGGCGGTAGAAGGCGCTGATGGCCTCGCGCAGGGCGGGCAGGCCCAGCGCCGGGGTGTAATGGGTGCGCCCGGCGTCCAGCGCCCGCTTCGCCGCCTTGCGGATCGGCGCCGGGGTGACGAAGTCCGGCTCGCCGATTTCCATGTGCACGATATCGCGCCCCTGCGCCTCCAGCGCCCGCGCCCGCGCCAGCAGGTCCATGACGTGGAAGGGCTGGATGTCCGCCATGCGGCGGGCGATGTGG
>DRQN01000019.1 GCA_011371455.1 Gammaproteobacteria bacterium | reverse complement strand
GCGGCCTGGTGAACGCCGTGCTGCGCAACTTCCAGCGCCAGGCGGAGGAACTGCTCGCCGCCGCCGATGCCAGCGAGCCCGGGCGCTGGGCCCACCCGCAATGGCTCATCGACAGCGTGCGCACGGCCTGGCCCGATGACTGGCAGCAGATTCTCACGGCCAATAATGAGCGCGCACCCATGACCCTGCGCGTCAACGCCCGCCGCCAATCCCGCGCTGACTACCTGCGTCGGCTCGAACAGGCCGGCATCGCTGCCGAGGCCACCACGCACAGCGACTGTGGTATCCGCCTGCGCAGCCCCTGCGATGTTACGCAGCTGCCCGGCTTCAGCGAGGGCGCGGTATCGGTGCAGGACGAGGCGGCGCAACTGGCCGCGCAACTGCTCGACGCCCGCCCCGGCCAGCGGGTGCTCGATGTCTGCGCCGCCCCCGGTGGCAAGACCGCGCACATCCTCGAAGGCAGCGACGACATCGAGCTACTGGCGGTGGATATCGAGGCCCGGCGTCTCGAGCGGCTCACGGACAACCTGCAACGCCTCGGCCTGCGGGCCGAGGTGCGCAGCGGGGATGCGCGCCGGCCCGATGACTGGTGGGACGGCCGCCCCTTCGAGCGCATCCTGCTCGACGTCCCCTGTTCCGCCAGCGGCGTGATCCGCCGCCACCCCGACATCAAACTGCTGCGGCGCCCGGGCGACATCGAAACTCTGCTAGAGTTGCAGGGGGAGATCCTGCGCGCCATCTGGCCCCTGCTGGCGCCCGGCGGTATGCTGCTCTACGCCACCTGCTCGGTACTGCCGCCGGAAAATGAACAGCGCGTCACGGCCTTCCTCGCCGAGCGGCCCGACGCCGAGGGCCGCCCCCTGGCGGCGGGCTGGGGCCGGGGCAGTGGTATCGGTCGCCAGATCCTGCCCGGCGGTATGGCCCAAATGGACGGTTTTTATTACGCATGCTTGCACAAACGCGCCACAGCCCAGCCCTGATGCGCCAGGTCCGGCCCGGCTGCCGCCTGCTGGGCTGGTTGTGCGCGTTGCTGATCTACGCCGTCCCGCTGCCGGTGCCGGCGCAACCGTTCAGTGTGCAGGACGCCAGGACCACCCTCAAAGACGGCGTCTACCGTCTCGATGCCCGCCTCATCTTCAAGCTGCCAAAAAAGGTACTGGAGGCGCTGGACAACGGCGTGCCCCTGACCTTCGCCCTGGACATCGAAGTCCGCCGCCCGCGACGCTACCTGTGGGACGACGACATCGCCAGCCTCGAACAACGCACCACCCTGCAGTATTTCGCCCTTACCGATCAATATCTGCTACGCAACCTCAACAGCGGCCATGAGGCCAGCTACTTCACGTTATCCACCGCACTGCGCGCCCTCGGCAACATCCATGGCCTGCCCATCATCGACGCCAAGCTGCTCAGGCCCGACAGGCACTACATGGTCAGCATCCGTTCCTATCTGGATCTTGAAAGCCTGCCGGTACCACTGCGCATGCGCGCCTACATCTCCCGTGACTGGTGGCTGACCAGTGGCTGGTACAGCTGGGATCTGGGGACGTCCGGATGACTACGTTCATCGCCTGGCTGCGGCGCATTTCGACCAGCTTCATCCCGGTCGCGCTGATGGGCGTCTTCATGCTGGGCTCGCTGTGGCTGCTGTCCGCGGCAACGGAAAACTCCGCCCAGTTCGGCCGCCTGCATATCGTGCTGGTGGTGATCAATATCCTCGGCCTGATCGTGCTCACCGGCCTGATCGGCGTCAGCCTGCTGCGCCTGATTCATCAGTACCGCCGCTCCGCCACCGGTTCCCGCCTCACCGCACGGCTGGTGCTGATCTTTGTCGTGATGGCGGTGACGCCGGTCTCCATCGTTTTCTATTTTTCGTTAGGCTTCATGCAAAAGGGCATCGACAGCTGGTTCGACGTGCGCATCGACCGCGCCATGACCGAGGCACTGGAATTGAGCAAGTCGGCGCTCGACATGCGCATGCGCGACAAGCTCAAGGAGACCCGTGAGCTGGCCCGGCAGCTGCAGCAGACCGACGATGGCGCGCTGCTTTTCCACCTCAACGAACTGCGCGAAAAGTCCGGCGCCAGCGAGCTGCTGATCGCCGAGGCCAATGGCCGCGTGATCGCCTCTTCCAGCGCCGACCCCAGCACCATCATTCCCAGCCTGCCCGACGAGGCGGTGCTGCAACAGGCCAGGGACAACAAATTCTATATTGGCCTCGCGCCGCTGCGCGACCAGGGCCTGCACACCCGCGTCGCCATCAGCCTGGAGCAGACGGATGCCGCCAGCGAGGCAAGAATCCTCATCGCCCTGTATCCGGTCAGCGAGCGTATCAGCCAGATGGCGGAGAGCGTGCAGGCGGCCTATACAAAATACAAGGAACTGGTGTACCTGCGCGAACCCCTCAAGCAGAGCTTTGCCTTTACCCTGTTTCTGATCCTGCTGGTGACCCTGCTGTCGGCGGTATGGGCGGCGTTCTTTTTTGCCCAGCGACTGGTAGCGCCGATTCGCATTCTTGCCATCGGCACGCGCGCGGTGGCCGCCGGCAATTATCACAAGAAGCTGCCCGTCACCAGCAGCGACGAGTTGGGCTCGCTGGTGCAGTCGTTCAGCGAAATGACCCAGCGCATCGCCGAGGCCCAGGATCAGGTAATGCGCAGCCAGCGCCAGGCCGACCGCGAACGCGCCTATCTGCGCGCGGTGCTGGGACGTCTGTCATCGGGGGTGATGACCCTGGACCGCGACCTTACGGTGCGCGCCGTGAACGCCGCCGCCAGCCATATTCTCGGCGTCAATCTCGACTACAGCGCCGGGCACAAGCTCGCCAAACTGGAAATAGACTTTCCTGAAGTCACCCAGTTCGTGCAGACCCTGCTGCCGCACCTCAATGAAACGGAGACGGAGTGGCGTGAAGAGGTCTCGCTGTATGGCAGCGGCGGCCACAAGATCATTACCTGCCACGGCACCCGCTTGCCCGGCATGGAGGGCATTCCCGCCGGCTACGTGGTGGTGCTGGAGGATGTTACCGAACTGGTGCGGGCCCAGCGCGATGCCGCCTGGGGCGAGGTGGCGCGGCGCCTGGCGCACGAAATCAAGAATCCACTGACGCCGATCCAGCTTTCCGCCGAACGCCTGCGGCGCAAGTACCTCGCACGCATGGCACCAAAGGATGCCGAGGTGCTCGACCGTTCCACCCACACCATCGTGCAGCAGGTGCAGGCACTGAAGGAAATGGTGCAGGCCTTTTCGGAGTACGCCAAGCCCCCCCAGATCCAGTTACGTCCGCTGTCCCTGGGCGAGTTGGTGCGTGAGGTGCTCGATCTGTATCGCGGCTACGGCAGGCAGATTTCGTTTCACTTTGAAGAGCAGCAAAACCTGCCGCCGGTGGAGGCCGATCCCGGGCGCCTGCGGCAACTGCTGCACAACCTGATCCGCAATGCCATCGATGCCCTGGCCGGGCAGGGCGATGCGCAGATCCGCATCACCCTGGCCAGCCGCAAGGAGGGTTCGATGCGTTTCGTCGAACTGGCCATCGAGGACAATGGCCAGGGCATCCCCGACGACATGCTCGACAAGCTGTTCGAACCTTATGCCACCACCAAGCCGCGCGGCACCGGCCTGGGGCTGGCGGTGGTCAAGCGCATCGTCGAGGAACACATGGGCAACCTGTTTGCCGAAAACACTCGCGCCGGCGCCCGCGTGGTGGTGCGCCTGCCGGCCCTGGAGCAGCCGGCGGGTAATGTCACGCAGCTGCATCCGACGCATCACGCCAAGGAACGTAGACGCTCATGAAAGCCACTATTCTGGTCGTGGACGACGAGCCGGACATTTGCAGTTCGGTCAAGGACATCCTCGAAGACGAGGGTTATGCCGTGACAACCGCCGAAAACGGCGCCGCCGCGCGACAGGTCGTGCAGCGCCGGCAGCCGGACATGATCCTGCTCGACATCTGGATGCCGGACATCGACGGCATCAGCCTGCTGAAGGAATTTACCGCCGACATGGGCTTGCGCGTGCCGGTGGTGATGATGTCCGGCCACGGCACCGTGGAGACCGCCGTCGAGGCCACGCGGCTGGGCGCCCGGGACTATATCGAAAAGCCGCTGTCGCTGGCCAAGCTGTTGCATACGGTGGAAAAGACCCTGGCTGCGGCGCCATCGGCGGAACCAAGGGACCAGCCCAGCTACACGGCGCCGCTGGGCAAGAGCGCGCAGATGCAGCATCTGCGCGAGCGCCTCGAACACGCCGCCGCCTTCGACACCACGGTACTGTTGATCGGCGAGCCCGGCAGCGGCAAGACCTTCTGCGCCCAATACCTGCATGGCTGTGGCAAGCGCCACACCGGCCCCTTCATGGACATCCACAGCTGCAGTTTCCGCGACGGTAACGGCGCCGCCCTGCTGCTGGGCAGTGAGCAGGGCGGCGATGCTGCCCCGGGCCTGCTGGAGCAGTGCCGCGGGGGCAGCCTGTTTCTCGATGATGTCGCCGAGCTGGATGCCGGCCTGCAGGAAATCCTGGCCGCGGTATTGAGCAGCGGGCAGTGGGTGCGCCTCGACGGCGGCAAGGTGCAGGAGCTCGATGTGCGCATCATCGCCGGCACCCGTTATTGCCTCGAACAGGAGGTGCATGCCGGGCGCTTCCGTGAAGACCTCTATCACCTGCTCAACGTGGCGCCGATTCCCGTCCCACCGCTGCGCGAGCACGCCGAAGACGTCACCGAGCTGCTGCAGTATTATGTTAATCTGCTCGGCGACAGGGAAGGCCTGCCTTACCGCAGTTTTTCCGTCGCCGCGCAGAACCGCTTGCGTCACTACCACTGGCCGGGCAATATCCGCCAGTTGGAGAACCTGGTGCGGCGCATGCTGGTGGGAGGGCTGGAATCACAGATCGAGCTGGACGAGGTCGAGATGATTCTCAGCAGCCAGCAGGAAAGCGCCGAACCCGCCGCCACCAATTTCAATCTTCCCCTGCGGCAGGCGCGCGAACAGTTTGAAAAGGCCTACCTGGAATACCATCTGCGCCAGGCGGGCTGGAGTGTGGGCAGAGTGGCCAAGCAGGTGGGCATGGAACGCACCCACCTGTACCGCAAACTGAAATCCCTGGGCATAGACACCCGGCGCGACAAGCAGCATTGAGCTGAAAAAATAAAACCAGAGATGCGATGAAAATCATCATCCTCGGCGCCGGCCAGGTCGGCACATCGGTTGCGGAAGTCCT
Organism: Gammaproteobacteria bacterium; assembly: GCA_011371455.1. Taxonomy (GTDB): domain Bacteria; phylum Pseudomonadota; class Gammaproteobacteria; order SZUA-152; family SZUA-152; genus DRQN01. The sequence continues at coordinate 8,336 of DRQN01000019.1, read as the reverse complement.
TGCCAGCGAGGCCGGCGACATTACCGTGGTCGATGTCGACAACAAAAAGCTCGACGCCCTGCGCGACCGTCTCGACATCGGCACCGTGCAGGGCGAGGCCGCCCACCCGGAGGTGCTGGCCAGCGCCGGCGCCGAGGACGCCGACATGATCCTCGCCGTGACCAACAGCGACGAGATCAACATGGTCGCCTGCCAGGTCGCCTACACCCTGTTCCACACCCCCACCAAGATCGCCCGCGTGCGCAGCGTCGGCTACCTCTCGCACCCGCAGCTGTTCACCCAGGAGGCCCTGCCGGTGGACGTGCTGATCAGTCCCGAGCAGCTGGTCACCGATTACGTGCAGCGCCTGATCGAATACCCGGGCGCCCTGCAGGTGCTGGATTTCGCCGGCGGCAAGGTGCAGCTGGTGGCGGTGAAGGCTTACTATGGCGGCCCCCTGGTGGGCCACCAACTGAAGGCGCTGCGCGAGCACATGCCCGGCATCGATACCCGCGTGGCCGCCATCTACCGCCGCGGCCAGGCCATCGTGCCCGAGGGCGATACGGTCATCGAGGCCGACGACGAGGTGTTCTTCATCGCCGCCCGGCGCCACATCCGCGTGGTGATGAAAGAGCTGCGGCGCCTCGACAAACCGGTCAAGCGCATCATCCTCGCCGGTGGCGGCAATATCGGCATCCGCCTGGCCAAGGCGCTGGAAGACAAGTATCAGGTCAAGCTCATCGACCACAATCCGCGGCGTTCCAAGCAGATTTCCGAGGAGCTGGAGAAGACCCTGGTGCTGTTCGGCGACGCCGCCGACGAGGAGCTGCTGCTGGACGAGAACATCGACCATACCGACGTATTCTGCGCCGTGACCAACGACGACGAGGCCAACATCCTCTCCGCCATGCTGGCCAAGCGCCTGGGCGCGAAGAAGGTGATGGCGCTGATCAACCGCTCGGCCTACGTCGATCTGGTGCAGAGCGGCATCATCGATATCGCCATCTCGCCGCAGCAGGCCACCATCGGCAGCCTGCTCACCCACGTGCGCCGCGGCGACGTCACCGCCGTGCATTCACTGCGCCGCGGCGCCGCCGAGGCCATCGAGGCGGTGGCCCATGGCGACGAGCACTCCTCGCGGGTGGTGGGCCGCGCCATCGAGGACATCGAGCTGCCGCCGGGCACCAGCATCGGCGCCATCGTGCGCGGCGACGAGGTCATGATCGCCCATCACGACACGGTGATCGAGGCCGAAGATCACGTCATCCTGTTCGTCGTCGACAAGGAACGCATTCCCGAGGTGGAGCGCCTGTTCCAGGTCAGCGCCACCTTCCTCTGAGCCGCGGGCAAATATGCAACACAGCGCCATTCAACGCATCGTCGGTCTGCTGCTGATGGTCTTCAGTTTCAACATGGTGCCACCGGTGCTGGTGGGCCTGTGGTACGGCGACGGCGCCATCCTGCCCTTCATCGGCGCCTTCCTCGCCCTGCTCGCCCTCGGCGCCCTGCTGTGGCTGCCGGTGCGCAAGGTGCAGCGCGACATGCGCCTGCGCGACGGTTTCATCATCGTCGCCGTGTTCTGGCTGGTGCTGGGGCTGTCCGGCTCGGTGCCTTTCGTGCTGTCGGAGAGCCCGCACATGTCGCTCACCGACTCGGTGTTCGAGTCCATCTCCGCGCTCACCACCACCGGCGCCACGGTGATCACCGGCATCGACGATCTGCCGCACTCGATCCTCTTCTACCGCCAGCAGCTGCAGTGGATGGGCGGCATGGGCATCATCGTGCTGGCGGTGGCCATCATGCCCATGCTGGGCATCGGCGGCATGTCCCTGTACCGCGCCGAGACCCCGGGGCCGATGAAGGACAACAAACTCACGCCGCGCATCACCGAGACCGCCAAGGCCCTGTGGTACATCTACCTCGGCCTTACCGTAGCCTGCGCACTGGCCTACTGGGCGGCGGGCATGACCCCCTTCGACGCCATCGCCCACAGCTTTTCCACCATCGCCATCGGCGGTTTTTCCACCCACGACGCCAGCATGGGCTACTTCGACAGCGCCCTCATCGAGTCCGTGGCGGTGGTGTTCATGTTGCTGGCGGGAATCAACTTCGCCATTCACTTCGTTGCCTGGCGCGGCAACAGCGTGCTCCCCTACCTGCGCGATCCGGAAGTGCGCACCTATGCCGCGGTACTCGGCTTCAGCGCTCTGGTGTCCAGCGTCTATCTGTACTTCACCGGCACCTTCGACAGCTTTGGCACCTCCCTGCACCACGGCATCTTCCAGGCCGTGTCCATCGGCACCACCACCGGCTTCACCACCGCCGACTACTACGCCTGGCCCGGCTTCCTGCCGGTATTGCTGCTGTTCACCAGCTTCATCGGCGGCTGCGCCGGCTCCACCGGCGGTGGCATCAAGGTGATCCGCTTCCTGTTGCTGGTGAAACAGGGCCTGCGCGAGGTATTCCGCCTCATCCACCCCAACGCCCAGCGCCCGGTAAAGATCGGCAACAAGCCGGTGCCGGAACACGTGATCAATGCGGTATGGGGGTTCTTCGCCCTCTACGTGGGCTCCTTCGCGGTGATGATGCTGATCATCATGGCCACCGGCCTGGACCAGGTATCCGCCTTTTCCGCCGTCGCCGCGAGCATGAACAACCTCGGCCCCGGCCTCGGCGAGGTGGGCAGCAACTACAGCACCATCAACGACGTCGCCAAATGGGTTTTATGTTTCGCCATGTTGCTCGGCCGGCTGGAGATCTTCACCGTGCTGGTCTTGCTCAGCCCGGCCTTCTGGCGTAAATAATAGGGGGGCACTTTATGCAAATACTCCTGGCCGACGATCACCCGCTGTTTCTCGATGGCATGCGCCACATCCTCGCGCAGCTGGATGACGCCGTGCAGGTGCATTGCGCCGATAGCGGCGAGGCAGCCCTGCGGCGATTGCGCGGAGAGAACGATTTCGACCTGCTGTTGCTCGATCTGGGGCTGCCCGATACCGATGGCCTGGGCCTGCTGCACATCCTGCGCGAAGAGGGCATCACGGTGCCGGTGATCGTGGTCTCGGCAAGCGAAAACCTGCACCAGATCCGCGCCGCCCTCGCCACCGGCGCCCTCGGTTTCATCCCCAAGTCCTATCATGCCGGGCAGATGCTGGGCGCCATTCGCGAAGTGCTCGAAACGGGCCGGGCCTACCTGCCGGATGGCATCCGCGCGCAACTCGACCGGCTTGCGGCGGACGATGCGCTGCCTGCCGGCCGGGGTATCACCGCGCGCCAGCGGCAGGTGCTGGGCCTGCTGGCCGAGGGGTTGGCCAACAAGCAGATCGCGCAACGCCTGAACCTCACCGAGCACACGGTGAAGGCTCACCTCGGCGCGCTGTTTCAATTGCTCAAGGTCGGCAATCGCACCGAGTGTGTGCAGAAGGCCCAACGCCTCGGCCTGCTGGCGGGCGATACCCCCTCAGGCTGAATCCGCTGGCCCGGATGCCAGCAACTGCTGCAAGGCGACCCGCAGGCGCGCCGGCTTGACCGGCTTGTGCAAGACCTGGTAGCCCGCGGCGCCGGCGATCTGCAGGCGCTCGGGCGCCGTGTCGCCGGTAAGGATCAGGCCCGGCACATGGGCGCCATAGGTGGCCTGCAGGGCCTCGATGGCCTCGATGCCGGTACGGTGATCACGCAGCCGCAGGTCGGCCAGAATGGCGTCCGGGGCGCGCCCGCGGGCCGCCAGCGCCTGCTGCGCCTGCGGCAACGATTCCGCCACCAGTACCTCGAAGCCCCAACGCTGCAGGATCTCGCGCATGCCCTCGAGGATGTCCGCCTCGTCATCGATCACCAGCACCAGGCGTTGCGCGGCCTCCAGCTCCGGCCGCAGCGTCGCGCTGCGCCGCTCCCGTACCGCCTCGGCGCGCCCCAGGGGCAGGCCGATGCAAAACAGCGAGCCCTTGCCCAGCGTCGACTCCACCTTCAGTGGATAGTTCAGCAGGTCACACAGGCGCCGCACGATGGCCAACCCCAGGCCGAGGCCCTTGGCGCGGTCGCGCTCGGGATTGTCGAGCTGCTGGAATTCATCGAAGATATGGGCGACGGCCTCCTCGGGGATACCGCGCCCGGTGTCCCGCACCTGCACCTCCACCCAGCCCGCGCGGCGGCGGCAACCCACGCTCACGCGGCCCGTCTCCGTGTAGCGAATGGCATTGCTGATCAGGTTGCGCAAGATGCGCTCCAGCAGCAGCGGGTCGGACTGCACCACCACGCTGCAGGGCAGCAGGCGGAACTTCAGCCCCTTCTGCTCCGCCAGGGCGCGGAATTCGCCCTCCAGTTTTTCCAGCACCCGCGCCAGGGGGAAGTCCTCCACCTGCGCCTCCACCACCCCGGCGTCGAGGCGCGAAATATCCAGCAGGGCATTGAACAACTTGCCCAGGGCATCCAGGGAGACATCCACCTGTGACAGCAGGCGTTTGCGTGTGGCTTCGTCCCGCACACTGCGCAGAGCGTCGACGAACAGGCCCAGGGCGTGCAGCGGCTGGCGCAGGTCGTGGCTGGCGGCGGCCAGAAAGCGTGACTTGGCGAGGTTCGCCTGCTCGGCGATGGTCTTTTGCTCGCGCAGCTCCTCGACCAATGCCAGGTTTTCAAAGCGCAGCCGCAGGGACTGCACCAGTGAGCGGTGCACATTGCGGGCAAACATCAGATTCACGGCCATGAACACCAGGGTCAGGATGGCAAGGATGTAGCCCTGGCTACCGATCCCCGCCAGGCTCCAGCTCAGGCCGATCAGTGCCGGCATCATATAGGCGGCATAGGCAGGCAGGTAGGCCGACAGCGATGGCATGGAGCCGGTCGCCATGCCGAGGATGACGATCACCAGACTGATAAGATAGAAGGGGTTGTCCGGCAGCATGAAGATAAAGGCTGCCCAGCCCCACAGGCAGCCCGATACTCCCGAGGCCAGGGCAAATATCAAGCCCCAGCGGCGCGCCCCCCGGACATCGAGTTCGGCCCGGTCGAAGCGCGCCGACAGCCACCAGCGGAACAGGCTGAGACCGTATTGCAGCCCCATCCACAGCAGCAACAGCTCCGTTTCCACCGCGCCCCAGAAGATCATGGCCACACCGCTGGTGACAAATACCACCGCAATCAGCACGAAGTACAGCTGCTGGCGCAACAGCAGAATCTTTTCGCGGTGAATTTGCGCCGTGAGTTCGGGTGACATCCGCTCTTTTGTCTCGCTCAAAATGATGCTTCCCTCATAAACAGTTCAATAGCTGAGTCTATACCTGAACCCACGGATTCAGGTCTATACCCAAACCTGCCTCCACCAGATTAGACCTTTGGCTAATACCCGGCGTGAATTTCCATTGATAGCCTTCCTCTCTGCAAACAAACTTACCAGAGAAAGAGGACATTCCCGTGTACATTCTACCCAAGGACAATCTACCCCCCAGACACTGGCAGCTTGCCGTATTGCTGCTCATCTTCCTGCTCAGCGCCTGTGACAATGGCGCCAGCACACCCGAGGCCCTGTTCGATGCTCCCGACGGTCTGCAGGAAGAGATCATCACCACGGCGGCGAAAATCGACGGCTACGTATTGGAAGAGAGCCGTCAGATCGACGACAACACCGTGGAATACACCTACCGGGCCAGTCTCGACAACGATGCCTTTCCCGCCAGCCGGGTCACCGCGCGCATCATCGATGTCCCGGACGGCATCACGCTCATCGACGGCACCCTGAGCTTCGGCGACGTCGCCGCCAACGGCCGCAAGGACAGCGACAAGAGCTTCGTCCTGCGCCGTGACCTCAGCCAGCCCTTCCGCGTCGAGGATCTGGCGTGGGCCATCGAGGCCGAGCGCGAAGCCAGCCTCCGTTTCGATACCGGCCAGCACGAACTGCGCCTGAGTCTCGGCGAGACCCGTGACATCAGCTACCAGCTGCTGGCCTTCAATCCCGACAGCGTCTCCCGTGACCTGAATCTGCGCGAGAGCAGCGACCGCGGCCTGCGACTGGGCCACGACAACGGCGGCACCATCCGTCTCGCTGCCGGCAGCAACAGTTACCGCCTCAGTCAGACGGTAAGCGCCCTCGAAACAGGCCGCTTCGAGCTGACCCTGGCCGCCAACCTGCCCAGCGCCGGACTCGAACGAAGCGTGCGCATCCGTGTCATCGTCGAGGCCGACAGTGACGGCGATGGCGTGCCCGACGAGATCGACCTGTGCCCCGCCAGCGGCACCGGTGACGCCGTCGGCAATGCCGGCTGCGCCCCGGTCGACGTGGTCGACGACAGCGCCTTCCGCGATCTGCAAGTGGGCCAGATCACCTTCCGCGTGCACGAAGGCAATCTCGAAGAGCAATATAGTAACGGCACGCTCACCAGCCTGCAGGCCAGCGGCTCGCTGCTGCTGCTCACCCCGTTGGGCGACATGGTCTTGCAGGAGGCCGAACTGATCTTCGAATACGGCGATTCCGCACTGGCCGGCATCGAGCGCCTGCGTGGCACCGCGCAGGTGCCCTTCCCCGACATGGGCATCCTCGCCGGCGCCGAGATCGGCACCCCGGTGGTGGCCGACGTGGGCCTGGACTACGGCAGCAACCTGGCCGACCTCGAAGCACCGCTGAAGGACGACCGTCAATACCTGTTCTTCATGTTCAGCGCCGGCTTCGAGGCCAGCGTCGGTCCTATCGGCTTCGAGGCCCCGGGCGGCCAGTCCGTCACCTTCGTCCTCGATCCCCAGGATCCCTTCTTCTTCCTCACCGGCGGCCTGCCCGGCCTGTCCGACATCGCCGGCGTGGACGACCTCGGCATCGCCATGTCCCTGCAGGGCCTGATCCCCTTCGCCCCGCAGACCACCTGGGGAATCGGCGACGACATCGGCAATTTCGACGCCAATCTGTACCTGCAGGGCGTCATCCCCTTCGCCCGCCTGCCGCTGAACCTGGACGGCTCGCTGGTGATCGACGTGGACGCCAACGACGACGGCAACACCCTCTTCAACAGCCTCGCGCCGGACGTGGAATATGGCGGCAACGGCACCCTCAACGTCGGCATCGACTTCCTCGAGTTCTTCAGCTTCGGCTTCGAACTGGGCAACGCCAGCCTCGGCCTCAAGACCGGCGAGGGTGAACAGAATGCCTACTTCAGCGGCATGCTGGCTCCCGACACCGGTTTCCTGCCCCAGGAACTGGTACCGATCCGGCCCAGCACCACGGTCAACATGGCCGGCCTGATCAGCGACGACATCGCCAAATCCTTCCTGCGCGGCGAGGGTGAATACAGCCTCGATGCCTCCAGCCTGAGTCGTCTGGTCGGCGTCGACCTGGGTGACCTGACCGCCACCAGCGCCACCTTCAGCGCCGACCGCAACGGCGTGCGCCTGACCGGCCTCACCCGCAGCAGCATCTACCCCGGCGTCGGCTTCGACGGCGACGCCCAGCTGGACGCCAACTTCACCGGCTCGCCCAGCGACTGGAGCATCGGCATCAGCGGCCAGATGGACATTGCCGGCACCCCCATCAGCCAGGGGCAGCTGAACGTCAGCAGCGCCGGGCTGACCCTCAGCGGCGGCCTCGTCACCCCCCTGACCCGCATCGGCATGAGCGGCCAGATCGACGCCAGCGGCATCGAGATGCGCGGCAACACCGGCATCACCATTCCCATCAGCACCGTGGAAACGGTGGTCGAGTGGGTGGTGGATGGCGCCATCTGCGGCTATGAACAGGTAACGGATGCCGCCATCTGCGGTGTCGATACCGTTACCAACGGCGCCATCTGTGGCTACAGAACCATCACCAGTGCGGCCATTTGCGGGACCCGGTGGGTCACCGACATCGCCACTTGCGGTTGGAATGTCATCACCGGCCAAGGCGGCTGCAACGTTGCCAAATCCTGCGAGGTCGCCAAGTCCTGCAATGTACCCAAGAGCTGTAACATCCCGCGCGGCTGCAACAAGACCACCAGCATCACCCTGCCCAAGGGCGAGTTCCGCGGCGATGTTGAACTGCTGCTGAGCAACCTGGGCATTGGTGGCGAAGTGAGTGGTGACTACTGCTACAACGGCGACTGCACCACCCTTAGCGGCGGACGGGTCAAGGCCGGCAGCAGTGGCCTGGAGGCCTGCATCACCATCCCCGGTGGTATCGGCGAGGTGTGCGCACCCATCTGATCCGCGGGCAACCAAAGACGGGGGAAGACATTTCCCCCCTTGCAACAAAAAAGCCGGCATCGGTCGTGATGCCGGCTTTTTTCGTCTCGCCACCGCCCGAAAGGCTCGCCATTCAGGCCGTCCGCAGCAGATAGGCCCCCACCCCCAGCAACAAGAGTGCGGAGACCTGGCGCAGCCACAGCCGATGCCGTGGCGAAAAG
>DRQN01000018.1 GCA_011371455.1 Gammaproteobacteria bacterium | reverse complement strand
GGAGCTGCGCGAGCAGATGGTCGAGGCTGCCGCCGAGGCCAACGAAGAGCTGATGGAGAAGTACCTGGAAGAGGGTGACCTGTCCAGTGAAGAGATCAAGCAGGGCATCCGCCTGCAGACCCTGGCCAACGAGATCGTGCCTTGCTTCTGTGGTTCCGCCTTCAAGAACAAGGGTGTGCAGGCGATGCTGGACGCAGTCGTCGAATACATGCCCTCGCCGGTGGATGTGCCGCCCATCAAGGGTGTGCTCGATGACGCTGCTGAAACCGAGGCCGAGCGCCCGGCTTCCGACGATGCGCCGTTTGCCGCGCTGGCCTTCAAGATCGCTACCGATCCTTTCGTCGGTACGCTGACCTTCTTCCGCGTGTATTCCGGTGTGATCAATTCTGGCGACTCCGTCTACAACCCGGTGAAGTCGAAGAAGGAGCGCTTTGGTCGCATCGTACAGATGCACGCCAATTCGCGTGAAGAGATCAAAGAGGTGCGCGCCGGTGACATCGCCGCCGCCGTCGGCCTCAAGGACGTCACCACGGGTGACACCCTGTGTGATTTGAAGGAAGTGATCACCCTGGAGCGCATGGAGTTCCCGGAGCCGGTGATCTCTGTGGCCATCGAGCCCAAGACCAAGCCGGACCAGGAGAAGATGGGCGTTGCGCTCGGCAAGCTGGCGCAGGAGGACCCGTCCTTCCGCGTGCACACCGACGAGGAGTCCGGCCAGACCATCATCTCCGGCATGGGCGAGCTGCATCTCGACATCATCGTCGATCGCATGCGCCGTGAATTCAAGGTCGAGGCCAACGTGGGTGCGCCGCAGGTGGCTTACCGCGAGACCATTCGCAAGAGCGTCGAGGCCGAAGGCAAGTTCGTGCGTCAGTCCGGCGGTCGCGGCCAGTACGGTCACGTCTGGTTGCGCCTCGAGCCGCAGGAGCCGGGCGCCGGTTACGAGTTCGTCAATGAAATCGTGGGTGGTGTGGTGCCGCGTGAATACATCGGCGCCGTCGACAAGGGCATCCAGGAGCAGATGGAAAACGGTGTTATCGCCGGCTTCCCGGTAGTGGATGTCAAGGTCACTCTGTTCGACGGTTCCTATCACGACGTCGACTCTTCGGAAATGGCGTTCAAGATCGCCGGCTCCATGGGTTTCAAGAATGGCGCCGCCACGGCGAACCCGGTACTGCTCGAGCCCATCATGCATGTCGAGGTAGTGACGCCTGAAGACTACATGGGTGACGTGATGGGCGATCTGAATCGCCGTCGCGGCATCGTCCAGGGGATGGAAGATTCGGTGACCGGCAAGGTTATCCGTGCAGAGGTGCCGCTGGCCGAGATGTTCGGCTATGCCACCGACCTGCGTTCCTCCACCCAGGGTCGTGCTACCTACACGATGGTGTTCGCTAAATATGCCGAGGCGCCTGCCAGTGTCGCCGAAGCGGTCATCAAGAAAGCATCTTGAGATTGGTTAAATTTGAGATAAGGGGTTAACGCCGTGTCCAAGGAAAAATTTGAACGAACGAAACCGCATGTCAACGTTGGCACCATTGGCCACGTCGATCATGGCAAGACCACGCTGACTGCAGCCCTGACCAAGGTCATGGCGGAGAAGCACGGCGGTGAATTCAAGGCCTACGACCAGATCGACGGCGCTCCCGAAGAGCGCGCGCGCGGCATCACCATCGCCACCGCCCACGTCGAATACGAGTCCGACACGCGCCACTATGCGCACGTCGACTGCCCCGGCCACGCCGACTACGTGAAGAACATGATCACCGGCGCCGCGCAGATGGACGGCGCGATCCTGGTGGTGTCCGCCGCCGACGGCCCCATGCCGCAGACCCGCGAGCACATCCTGCTGTCGCGTCAGGTGGGCGTGCCGTACATCCTGGTGTACATGAACAAGGCCGACATGGTCGACGACGAAGAGCTGCTCGAGCTGGTCGAAATGGAGATCCGCGAACTGCTGGACACCTACGATTTCCCCGGTGACGACACCCCCATCGTCGTCGGTTCCGCCCTCAAGGCCCTGGAAGGCGACCAGTCCGACATCGGCGTGCCCTCCATCCTCAAGCTGGTCGAGGAAATGGACAACTACATCCCCACCCCGGAACGCGCCGTCGACGGCGACTTCCTGATGCCGGTGGAAGACGTGTTCTCCATCTCCGGTCGCGGCACCGTGGTCACCGGCCGTATCGAGCGCGGCGTGGTTCACGTTGGCGACGAAATCGAAATCGTCGGCATCAAGGAAACCGCCAAGACCACCTGCACCGGCGTGGAAATGTTCCGCAAGCTGCTCGACGAAGGCCAGGCCGGCGACAATGTCGGCGTGCTGCTGCGCGGCACCAAGCGCGAAGAGGTCGAGCGCGGCCAGGTGCTGTGCAAGCCCGGCTCCATCAAGCCGCACACCAAGTTCGAATGCGAAGTGTACGTGCTGAGCAAGGACGAAGGCGGCCGCCACACGCCGTTCTTCAACAACTACCGTCCGCAGTTCTACTTCCGCACCACCGACGTCACCGGCGCCTGCGAACTGCCCGATGGTGTTGAAATGGTGATGCCGGGAGACAACGTCAACATGACGGTGAGCCTGATCGCGCCGATCGCCATGGAAGAAGGCCTGCGCTTCGCGATTCGCGAAGGCGGTCGTACCGTGGGTGCGGGCGTGGTCTCCAAGATCATCGAGTAAGAATGCCCGACATGGGGGCATCCCGGCGGGGTGCTCCCATTCGTTGTGCATGGAGTTTTGCTATCGATTGTCTTAGTCACGTACGGCATCAAGCCGTTTTGGTGTTTGTGGGTTCGTGAAAGAGTTTAGGCCAGTAGCTCAATTGGCAGAGCAGCGGTCTCCAAAACCGCAGGTTGGGGGTTCGATTCCCTCCTGGCCTGCCATCCATGGCTGTGTTGGGTGGCATACGCAGAGAAGCCGACCTTGGATAAAGTCAAATTATTGTTAGCGATGGTGCCACTGGTTGCGGGTATTGGTGCCTATTACTATTTTGGTGACCAGCCTGCCTGGATGCGAGTGATCGGCTTGCTCGTCGCGGTGGGTATCTCCGTTCTGATCGCGTTGCAGACTGAATTGGGGCGGGCGGCCTGGGCCTTTCGGCGCGAGGCCATCATCGAGATGCGCAAGGTTGTTTGGCCGACGCGCAAGGAAACCACCCAGACCACGTTGGTGGTGCTGGTGGTGGTCATGATCATGGCCATCCTGTTGTGGTTGCTCGACATGTTCCTGGCTTGGGCTGTCCGCTTTTTGACCGGTTAAGGGGAAGACGATTCATGGCAAAGCGGTGGTACGTAATTCACGCCTATTCGGGGTTCGAATCGCATGTGAAGCGCTCGCTCGAGGAGCGTGTGAAGCGCATGGGCATGGAAGATTACTTTGGTGAGATTCTGGTGCCCACCGAAGAGGTCGTTGAAATGCGCGAAGGCCAGAAGCGCAAGAGCGAGCGCAAGTTCTTCCCCGGCTACGTGCTGGTGCAGATGGAGATGAACGACGAGACCTGGCACCTGGTGAAGGACGTGCCCAAGGTGTTGGGCTTCATCGGCGGCACCGGCGACCGCCCCTCGCCCATCAGCGACAAGGAGGCCGAGGCCATCCTGCAGCGTGTCCAGGAAGGCGTGGAGAAACCGCGTCCCAAGGTGTTGTTCGAGGCCGGTGAGATGGTGCGCATCATCGACGGCCCCTTCAACGACTTCAATGGCGTGGTCGAGGAAGTGGACTACGACAAGAGCCGCATGCGCGTCTCGGTGCTGATCTTCGGTCGTTCCACCCCGGTGGAGCTGGAGTTCGGCCAAGTCGAAAAAGGATAGTGCTGAGTGCTGAGTTCCAAGTGCTGAGTGTTCAGGTTTTTTTACTCAGCACTCAGCACTTGGAACTCAGCACTCTTTTCAAACCGGGGAGCCGCAAGGCGTTCGTACCCACCAGGAGTAAATCATGGCAAAGAAGATCGAGGCCTATATCAAGCTGCAGGTACCTGCAGGTTCGGCCAACCCCAGTCCGCCCGTCGGCCCAGCCTTGGGCCAGCACGGCGTCAATATCATGGAATTCTGCAAGGCCTTCAATGCCCAGACCCAGAGTCTGGAGCAGGGCATGCCGATTCCGGTGGTGATCACGGTCTACAACGACCGCAGCTTCACCTTTATTACCAAGACCCCGCCGGCCTCTGTGCTGCTGAAGAAGGCGGCCGGTATCTCCAAGGGTTCCGGTGTGCCGAACCGTGACAAGGTGGGCAAGGTGGACCGCGCCCAGCTGGAAGAGATCGCCACCACCAAAATGCCGGATCTGACCGCCGCCGATATGGACGCCGCCGTGCGGACGATTGCCGGCAGCGCGCGTAGTATGGGCATCGAGACGGAAGGGGTGAATTAAGTCATGGCAAAGTTATCCAAGCGTGCAAAGGTCATCCGCGAAAAGGTGGAGCACGGCAAGTTTTATGCGGTTGAAGAGGCGCTGAGCCTGCTCAAGGAGCTGCCCCATGCGAAGTTCGACGAGTCCGTCGATGTGAGTTTCAATCTCGGCGTCGATCCGCGCAAGTCGGATCAGGCCGTGCGCGGTTCCACCGTGCTGCCCAATGGCACCGGCAAGGACGTGCGCGTCGCCGTGTTCACCCAGGGCCCCAATGCCGATGCCGCCAAAGAGGCCGGCGCCGATGTTGTCGGCATGGACGACCTGGCCGACGAGGTGAAGAAGGGCAACCTGGACTTCGACGTGGTGATTGCCTCTCCCGACGCCATGCGCGTGGTCGGCCAGCTGGGTCAGATCCTTGGCCCGCGCGGCCTGATGCCCAACCCCAAGGTGGGCACCGTGACCCCCGACGTGGCCGCCGCGGTGAAGAACGCCAAGTCCGGCCAGGTGCGCTACCGCACCGACAAGGCCGGCATCATCCATGCCCCCATCGGCAAGGTGAGCTTTGAGGTTACCGCCCTGCGTGAAAATCTCGAAGCCCTGCTGGCCGACCTGTTGAAGGCCAAGCCCAGCTCCGCCAAGGGTATCTATATGAAGAAGGTCACCGTATCCAGCACCATGGGTCCGGGGATCGCTATCGACAAGACTTCGCTGCCTATCTGAAGATAGACGGCAATAAGGACTTTGGGGTGCCCGCCGCCGCTTGCGGTGTCGGGTTGCCGTCAAAGACCGCAGGTGTGGGCCGTTCGTGGTCAGGACGGTTTGCTTAATGAGTGGTGTTGTCCACTTGGCCTGCGCAGATGGTGTTGCCCAAGAATTTCCGGGGCCACCGTTGTGGTAACCGCCAACGCGCGTTTTTTGCGTGCTGGCATTTGGTCGAACGCGCAAGTGTTCGGAATATAAACGACTGGAGGTTTTTCAGTGGCTCTGAATCTTGATCAGAAGAAAGCAGTGGTCGCCGAAGTTGCCGAGGTCGCAGCTGTTGCGCATTCCGCCATCGCCGCCGAGTACATCGGCCTGTCGGTGACGGACATGACCGAGCTTCGCGTCAAGGCGCGTGAGCAAGGCGTGTACCTGCGTGTGGTGAAGAACACCCTGGCTCGTCGCGCATTGGAAGGTACGGACTTCGAATGCATGAACGACGCCTTGGTGGGTCCGTTGGTATTGGCTTTCTCCCAGGACGATCCTGGTGCCGCCGCGCGGGTCATTTCCGAGTTTTCCAAGGAAAATGACAAGCTGGTGGTGAAGCTGGTGTCCGTCGGCGGCAAGTTGCTTGAGGCAGGTGATATCAAGCGTCTCGCTGACATGCCCACCAAGGACCAGGCGATCAGCCTGTTGATGTCGGTGATGAAGGCGCCGGTCGAGAAATTGGCCCGCACCCTCAACGAGGTCCCTGGCAAGCTGGTCCGCACCGTGGCTGCGATTCGCGAGCAGAAAGAGGCCGCGTAATCCCGGGGGTAAAATCCCGAGCGTTGAAAAAATGTTCTGCCGCACCGCGTTGACGGTCGGCATGTAAAGTTAATTAGGAGTTATTCCAATGGCTGTTAGCAAAGAAGATATCCTGGATACCATTGCCAACATGAGCGTGATGGAAGTTGTCGAGTTGGTCGAGGCGATGGAAGAGAAGTTTGGCGTTTCCGCTGCCGCTGCCGCCGTGGCCGTTGCCGCCCCTGCCGGTGGTGATGCCGGTGGCGCCGCTGCCGAGCAGACCGAGTTCGATGTGGTCATGACCAGCTTTGGCGACAACAAGGTTGCCGTCATCAAGGCCGTTCGTGGCATCACCGGCCTGGGGCTGAAGGAAGCCAAGGGCCTGGTGGAAAGCGCACCGGCGCCGGTCAAGGAAGGCGTCTCCAAGGACGAGGCGGAAGAAATCAAGAAGCAGCTTGAAGAGGCTGGCGCTGCTGTCGAGCTCAAGTAAGCAGAGCTTGATCAGCGTAGAGGCCCGGGCATTGCGTCCCGGGCAGACCTCTCGGTATCGGTGGGGGCTGGTGACTTTTTCGTCACCGGCCTTTTGCCGCTACTGCGGGGGATTTGTTGTTGCCGGCATGGCGATTGACGAGAGTCGTGGACTATAGAGGAACTCAGATGGGCTACTCCTTCACTGAAAAGAAGCGTATCCGCAAGGATTTCGGTAAATTTC
>DRQN01000017.1 GCA_011371455.1 Gammaproteobacteria bacterium | reverse complement strand
GATGTAGACCATGTCGCCCAGCAGCTCCTGGGCGTGATCGGTGATGCCGACGGTGACGCTGCCATCGCCCTCGTCGCGCACCCATTCGTGGGCCTTGGTGTATTTCAGTTCACTGGGGACATTGCTCATGGGTTTTCTCCTCGATTCATGTAGTGGCGGAACGGTGAGTGCATCCAGGTCCTCAAGTCTGCCTGTGGGAGCGGCTTCAGCCGCGAAGAAATGTCCCGGCTTTCTTTCGCGGCTTTTCGCGGCTGAAGCCGCTCCCACAATTATTCTCCCTGCCCTTGCCTCAGAGTCTAAGTGATACAGGGCTTGCCGTGACGCACGAAGGGGTATTTGACGACACGCGCCGGCAGGCGCTTGCCGCGGATCTCCACCTCGCAGGCGTCGAAGTCGCCGACGGGCACCCGCGCCAGGGCGATGGCCTGGCCGAGACTGGGGGAAAAGCTGCCGCTGGTGATCTCGCCCGGGCCTGCGGGGGTGATCACCTTCTGCCGGGCGCGCAGCATGCCGCGCTCCGCCAGCAGCAGGCCCACCAGCCTGCGCGCCGGGCCGGCCTGGCGCTGGGCCTCGAGGGCGGCGCGGCCGATGAAGTCGCGCCCGGCGGGTTCGAAGGCCACGGTCCAGGCCAGGCCGGACTCCAGCGGGCTGGTGTCCTCGTCCATGTCCTGGCCGTAGAGGTTCATGCCCGCCTCCAGGCGCAGGGTGTCGCGTGCGCCGAGGCCGATGGGCGCCACGCCGGCGGCGAGCAGGGCATCCCATGCCTCGCCCGCCTGGCCGGCGGGCAGCATGATCTCGAAACCGTCCTCGCCGGTGTAGCCGGTGCGGGCGACGAACAGCTCGCCGCATTCGCTGGCGAAGAAGGGCCTCAGCGCCATGGCCGGTTCCAGGGTCTCGCCCAGCGCGGCGCGGGCCTTGTCGCGGGCATTGGGCCCTTGCACGGCGATCATGGCCAGGTCGTCGCGCTCGCGGATGCCGACCTCGAAGGCGGCGGCCTGCCGGGCGATCCAGGCCAGATCCTTGTCGCGGGTGGCGGCGTTGACCACCATGCGGAAGCGCTCGCCGGCGAGGAAATAGACGATGAGGTCGTCGATGACGCCGCCGCGCGCGTTGAGCATGCAGGAATACAGGGCCTTGCCGGGCTGGCCGGTGAGGCGCGCCACGTCGTTGGCCAGCAGGTAACGCAGGAAGTCACTGACGGCGGGGCCGGTGAGGTCCAGCACCACCATGTGAGAGACGTCGAACACGCCGGCGTCGCGGCGCACCTGCTGGTGTTCCTCGAGCTGCGAGCCGTAGTGGATGGGCATCTCCCAGCCGGCGAAGTCCACCATCCTGGCCCTGGCCGTGAGGTGTTGCGGGTATAGGGGAGTGTGCCGGGGCATGGTGCAAGCCTCTGTTTGAGAACGAAAAGGGTTGGCAGGCGTTCGCCTGCGGCCCCTCTGTCCATTTTACCTGAGAGCTTTAGCCCCTTCGGTGGGCTGATCAGGCCAGCCTCTCTCCAGAGTCAACCTGTCGTCTGCGGTCCGGTTGCCTGAGCGATTCCGGGCGGTTGCGCCTTCGGCGGCAGCCTGTCGGTGGCTGCTCTCTCCCGCAGAGAGTCGATGTGGTGCACGGGTGGTTGAGGGCGGAACTATACCGGATTGCCACGGCCAAGGCCATGCGCGCTGGCGCATCGATGTGCCATCAAGGCTATGGGCGTCATTACCGATAGGGCTAGGGGGCCTCTATTGGCTAGAATGCGCGCTCTGTGACCTCGGTCTCGGCAAAATGCGTGCTGCTGCCGTAGTAATATAGGGGGCGGGTCTGTAATGCCCGCCCGTTTCCGCACTTAATCCAGCACGACACGAGGATGCCATGCCCAAAGCCAGCCGTCCCCTGATTTACAGCCTTGCCGCCGCTGGCGCGCTGACGCTGACGGCCTGTGAGGAGGTGCCGCCGGAGCAACTGGTCGAGGACTTCGGCATCGCCTACATCAAGCGCCCCGTGGTCAGCGAAATCGACATGGACACCAACCAGGTGGTGCTGGTGGGCCGGGCGGTCAACGAGGTGCTGGAGGCCGGCGAGGGCGGTGACGTCTGGTACCGCGACCGCGCCTCGCCCTCGGCCGCCGAGCGCAATATCACCTTTTGTCTGACCCAGGGCCTGGGCGACGTGCGCGACCTGGAGGCCTCCTACGACGGTGACAGGCTCATCTTCTCCCTGCGCCTGCCGGACCCCGATCCCAACGACGACGTCGAGCCCACCTGGGACATCTACGAATACGACACCACCACCGGCGACTGCCCGAGCCGCGTGATCCAGTCCGATATCTTCGCCGACGAGGGCGACGACCTGGCGCCGCATTACCTGCCGGACGGCCGCATCGTCTTCACCTCCACCCGCCAGAAGGCCTCCGGCGCGGTGCTCACCAACGAGGGCAAGAGCCGCTTCCGCGCCCTGGACGAAAGTATGAACGAGCAGGCCCCATTGCTGCACGTGATGAGCGCCAGCGGTACCGACATCCAGCAGATCAGTTTCAACCAGAGCCACGACCTCGACCCCACGGTACTCAGCACGGGCGAGATCCTCTTCACCCGCTGGGACCACATGGGCAACCGCAACGGCATGAACCTGTACAGCGTGCGCCCCGACGGCACCGAGCTGAAGCTGGTGTACGGCGCGCACGACCACGGCGCCGACGACGTGCAGTTCCTCAGCCCCCGCCAGCTGGAAGACGGCCGCATCCTGGCCATGCTCAAGCCCCTCGACGGCACCGATGGCAGCGGCGCGCCCACGCTCATCGACATCGCCAACTACGCCGACAATACCCAGCCCGTGTGGCCCCAACAGGGCGTGTTGAGCGGCCGCGCGCAGCGTCTGGCGGTGGATCTCGACGTGCGCACCGACGGCAGCATCTCCCCCAATGGCCGCTTCCGCAGCGTCTACCCCCTGTGGGACGGCACCAACCGCATGCTGGCCAGCTGGAGCCCGTGCCGCCTGCTGGACGGCAGCGGCACGCCCCGTACCTGCCCGTCCGAGATCCCCGCCGATGCCGTCGAGGCCCTGCCCATCTATGGCATCTATATCATCAACCTGAACCAGCAGACCCAACTGCCGGTGGTGATACCCGAAGAGGGCTGGATCATCGAGGAGCCGGTGGTCGCCGCGCCGCGCCGCGAGCCGGCCATCCTCTATGACCGCCTGGCCGGTTTTGAGCTGGACCAGAATCTCGCCGACGAAGGCGTCGGCCTGCTGCACATCCGCAGCGTCTACGACTTCGACGGCCGCTTCCGCGACCTCGGCAGCAGCGCCACGGCCACCAGCCTGGCGGAACTGGCCGATCCCTCGCTGGTCACCGCCGACCAGCGCCGCGCGCGCTTCCTGCGCATCGTCAAGTCCGTGCCCATCCCCGACCGCGATACGCTGAATTTCGACCGCAGCGCCTTCGGCGTCAGCCGCCAGCAGAAGATGCGCGAGATCATCGGCTACGCGCCGGTGCAGCCCGACGGCTCGGTACTGGTCAAGGTGCCTGCCAACGTACCCTTCGCCATCAGCGTGGTGGACAAGTACGGCCGGCGCATCGGCGGCCGCCACCAGAACTGGCTGCAGCTGCGTGCCGGCGAGACCCTCAGCTGCAACGGCTGCCACGATCACAATCCCGGCGATGGCTCGGCGCCGCTGCCACACGGCACCGCCGATGCGCCGACACCGGTGAACCTCGGGGCACCCACCAGCGGCATGCCCTTCCCCGGCGCCGATCCGGCCAAGCTGGCGGAAATGGGCGAGACCATGGCGCAGACCCGCATCCGCCTCGCCTGCGGCGCCTCCAACGCCCTGGTCGCCTGTCCCCAGCTCAGTCCCTCGGTGAACCTCATGTTCGATGATGAATGGACCGACCCGGCGGCCGGTCCGGCGCCCAGTGTCTACCTGCGCTACGCCGATCCCGAACTCGCCTACTTCGGCACCTCGGCGCCCGCCAAGCCCGCCTGCCAGAGCCGCTGGGACGCCAACTGCCGTGCCATCATCAATTACGAGGCCCACATCCACCCGCTGTGGAGCCAGCCGCGCACCGCCAGCGACGGCGTCACCGACCGCACCTGCATCAGCTGCCACAGCAATGTGGACGCCGCCAGCGCGCCCCGGGTGCCGGCCGCCCAGCTGGACCTCGGCGACGGCCCCTCGGATATCAATGCCGATCACTTCAAGGCCTACCGCGAGCTGCTGTCTCCCGATGTTCCACAGATTCTCGTCGATGGCGTGCTGGTGGATGAGACGATGGAGGTCCCGGTATTCGATGAAGACGGCAACCAGTTGTTCCAGACCACCATCGACCCCGTCACCGGCGAGGAAGTGCTGGTGCTGGACCCGGTAACTGGCGAGCCCATCCCCCTGGTCGATGTGGTGCCGGTACCCGCCAGGGGTTCGCCCATGCGCGCCTTCGGTTCCCGCGGCGGCAGCTTCATGGGCAAGTTCCTGCCCGGCGGCAGTCACGAGGGCGATCTGTCTGCCACCGAGCTGCGCCTGATCGCCGAGTGGCTGGATATCGGCGCGCAGTATTACAACGATCCGTTCAAGGCGCCGCTGAATTGATCGCTGCCGTGAAAAAGGGGCTTGATAATCCGCACTGGCCGCAGGGTGTTGGAATCGTTAAGATGAGCGCCGTTATGAGCACAATCCAATTGCCGTTGTGGCAGCCCTGATCGATCCCACGCATCCGCCCGGTGCCGTGGCTTGTGACGCTGGTCACGACTGCGCGCAGTCTTCCGGGCGAAATATCAGTAAAGCCGACAACGAGCCGCTGTAAGCACCCGTGACCGCCTGTATCCGACAACCCCTTGCCACGCCGCCGTGGCTCGCGCTGCTCATGCTGCTGCTGGGCGGCGCCCCCGCGCAGGCCACGGAGGAATACGCCCTGCTGCAGGTGGCCGAGCCCTTCATCGAGCTGCATACCGGTCCCGGCGTCGGCTATCCGGTGTTTCACGTGGTGGATCGCGCCGGTTTCATCGAGGTGCTGAAGCGCAAGACCGACTGGT
>DRQN01000016.1 GCA_011371455.1 Gammaproteobacteria bacterium | reverse complement strand
GGATGCCCTGCACGACGCGCGGGCGGAGATCCTCGTCACCAGCAACATCGGCTGCGCCCTGCACTTGCAGGCGGGCTTGCGGGAACGGGGGCGGGATATCGAGGTACTGCATCCACTGACGCTGCTGGCGCGGCAGGTGGGTGGGTAGTGCTGAGTGCTGAGTGCTGAGTGCTGAGTGCTGAGTGCTGAGTGCTGAGTGCTGAGTGCTGAGTGCTGAGTGCTGGGTGCTGGGTGCTGGGTGCTGGGTGCTGGGTGCTGAGTGCTGAGTGCTGAGTGCTGAGTGCTGAGTGCTGGGTGCTGGGTGCTGGGTGCTGAGTGCTGAGTGCTGGGTGCTGGGTGCTGGGTGCTGGGTGCTGGGTGCTGGGTGCTTAGTGCTTAGTGCTCGGTTTTTGGGGCTGGGGGTCGATGCAGTCTTGCAGTGGCAGCGGTTTTTGTACGCCGTTGCCCTGCGCGTAGTCGACGCCAATACGGCGCAGGATGGCCAGTATCTCGTCGTTCTCGGCAAATTCGGCGATGGTGCGCATGTCGAAGACATGGCCGATACGGTTGATCGAGTCCACCATCGCATGATCGACGGCATCACTGGCGATGTTGTGCACGAAATGGCCGTCTATTTTCAGGTAGTCGACCGGCAGGCGCTTCAGGTAGCCAAAGGAACTCAGGCCGCTGCCGAAGTCGTCCAGCGCAAAACGGCAACCCATGCCTTTCATGGTATCGATGAAATGCGTGGCATGGACGAGATTGGCGATCGCCGCCGTTTCCGTCACCTCGAAACACAGATGGTCCGGCGGTACGTCACCGCGTTCCAGCAGACCGACCACATAGTCACGAAACGCGCCGTCACCCAGCGACTGCCCGGACAGGTTGATGGCAAAGGTCTCGCCTTTTCGCCACTGCCGCTTGCCGGCCAGGGCGCGCAGCGAGGCCTTCACCACCCAACGGTCCAGGTCCGCCATCAGATGAAAGCGCTCCATCGCCGGCAGGAACGCCATCGGCGGCACCAGGCGGCCGCTTTCATCCCGCATGCGCATGAGGATCTCCTGGTAAAGCTCACCCTCGCCAGCCTCGGACAGGCTCATGGCGGTCTGGCAGTACAGGCTCAGGCGATCCTCCGCCAACGCCGCCTTGACCCGGTGCACCCAGTGCATCTCGCCGTGACGCTGGGCCAGTTCTTCGTCGTCCGGGGTGTACACGTGCACGCGATTGCGGCCCAGGTCCTTGGCCATGTAACAGGCCGAATCGGCGGCGCTGAGCACGTCCGACAGGGAGCCGCTGTCGTGATCGATGGACACCACGCCGATGCTGACCCCCACTTCGAACACCTTGTCCAGCCACTCGAAACGAAAGGCGCGGGTGATGCGGCGCAGGTCCTCGGCCACCTCCAACGCCTGCTCCAGGGAGCAGTTCTCCAGCAGCACGCCGAACTCATCTCCCCCCAGGCGCGCCAGCACGTCGCTGCCACGCACGCGCATCTGCAATTGCGCCGTCAGCTGGCGCAGCAGTTCGTCGCCGGCCACGTGGCCGCTGGTATCGTTGACCAGCTTGAACTGATCCAGGTCCAGATACATCAGGGCATGCTCGGGGAAGCCCTCGCCCAGGGCGCTGTCGAGCAGGCGTTCGAGACGGCGCTCGAACTCCGCCCGGTTGATCAGCCCGGTGAGGGCATCGTGGGTGGCCTGGTGCAGCATCTTCCGCGCCAGGCCGCGCAGTTCGGTGACATCGTGGAACACCAGCACCGCGCCGGTAACATCGCCATCGGGGTTACGGATCGGCGACACCGAGGCCTCGATGGAATGCTCACCGCCGCCGCGGCGCAGCAGGATCGGACTGTCGTCGATGGCGCAGCGCCGGCCCTCGGCCAGGCAGGCCGAGACCTTGTCGGACAGCGGCTCGCGGGAGCGCTCGTCCACCACCTGGAACACATCCGCCAGCGGCCGGCCCAGCGCCTCGGCCTGACGCCAGCCGGTGAGCTGCTCCGCCACCGGATTGATGTAGTCCACGCGGCCTTCGGTGTCGGTGGTGATCACCCCGTCACCGATGGAGCTCAGGGTCACCTCGGCGCGCTCCTTGGCCTCGAACAGGGCCTCTTCCGCCTGTTTCAGCTTGCTGACGTCGCGCGTGGTGCCCTCGACGCCGATGACATTGCCCGTCTCGTCGCGCACGTACTGGGCATTGCTCGCCACCCACAGGGTCGAACCGTCCTTGCGCCGCACATGGGTGAGGTAATTGTGCACCACGCCGCCACTGGCCTTCAGATCGGCCAAAAACTGCGAGCGGCTGGAAGGCGGCACGTAGTAGTCCTCCATCAAGGTGCCCAGCACCTCCTCCGGCTCGTACTGCACCAGTTCCCGCACCGAGGGCGACACACGCACCACCCGCCCCTCGAGGTCGGTGCGATAGTACATGTCCTGCATATTCTCCAGAATGCTGCTCAGTTCGCACTCCGAGGCGCGCAGGGTCGCCTCCATCCGTGCATGCTCGGCCACCTCGGCCTTGAGCTTCTCGTTCAGCCGCTCCGCCTCTTCACGGGCGCGCACCGAGACCATGGCCAGGTCGCCGTTGATGATGCCCAGCCACAGGCTGTTGACGGTCACCATGTACATGCGCCGCGCCACCAGCCACAAAAAGCTGATATACGCCACCAGCAACATGCCCATGGCGTAATAGGCCTCATCCGCGGCCAGCAGCAGGTGAACGGCCAGGGGCAACAGGGACAGGGCGGCGAACAGAATGCCGCCCCAGCGCGAGGCCGCGTAACTGGCCAGGCTGGCCGCGGAGATCCCCGCCACCACGACCACCACCATGGCAACGTGGGCGACGGAACCCAGGTCGAGCAGCCAGCCGCCCAGGGCCCACACGGAGCCCGTCGCCAGCACGCCGAACAAATGCCGGCGTAACAGACGCGTGGCGGAGGCCATCATCTCGCCCTCGGTGAGGCGCAGCACGTGCCGGGCCTCGATAAAACGTAGCAGATACAGGCCAGCCGCCAGCGCGGCCCACAGCATCAGCTGCCCCACGGCCATCTGCTCGCGCAACAGATAGGCAATCAAAAACGCCGCCACCGTACCGCCGGCCAGGGCAATGCCCGTTTGCTCGTACAATAGCCGGCACCGGGCCGCCAGCAGGCGCTCATCGGCGGAGGGGGGCGGCCCGGCCAACGGTGTGCCGGTGTCTGCCTGTATCTTTTCAGCGGAACAATCCATTACTCACGCCAGTTTGGCGGACCGAAGGATTTCGGCCGCGCGCAGAATGCACACACTAGGGGCTGCCACGAAAAATTGCAAAGCCACATTTCACAACGCCGGGCCGTATTGCGGCCCCGCCGGCGCATGGGGTAAGGTTCCCGGCATGGACACACGCCGCTATTCACCCGCCGACCAGCTGATCCGCCACCTCGACGTCGGCCTGCGCACCCTGCTGGGCGCGCCCCGCATCACCGAACGCCCCCACCCCGCCGAAGGCCTGGCCGAGGCCGGGCTGGACGAGCGCGAACGCGACCTGGCCGCCCGCCTGATGCGCATCAACCACGCCGGTGAGGTGGCCGCGCAAGGCCTCTACGAAGGCCAGGCGCTGACCGCAAAACTGCCGCAAGTGCGTGACAAGATGGAACGCGCCGCGCAGGAAGAGAACGACCACCTGGCCTGGTGCGAACAGCGCACCAGGGAGCTGGGCAGCCACGTCAGCTATCTCAACCCGCTGTGGTACTTCGGCTCCCTGGGCATCGGCGCCGCCGCCGGCCTGGCCGGCGACAAGTGGAGCCTGGGCTTCGTCGCCGAAACGGAGAAACAGGTCATCCGCCACCTCGACGAGCACCTCGCGCGGCTGCCGCCGCAAGACCGCAAAAGCCGCGCCATCCTCGAACAAATGAAGGAAGACGAGGCCCACCACGCCACCGTGGCCCTGCAGGCCGGCGGCGCCGAGCTGCCGGCGCCGGTGAAGGCGCTGATGGGGCTGACCTCGAAGGTGATGACGGGGCTGGCCTTTCGGC
>DRQN01000015.1 GCA_011371455.1 Gammaproteobacteria bacterium | reverse complement strand
TGGACACGGCAGCCGCCTGCCGGACCTACAACATCCTCATGAACGAAGGGCGGAACGTAGTGGCCGGCCTGATCAACCCGGCGGAGCAAGGTACACCATCAATGCCACGGAGGCACAGAGCAAGATAAACCAGCACCGGGAACCGACGCTTGCTCTGCCAAATTCAAACGCGCAAATTCATGACGGCGGATTACGCAACCGTTCGGCCCGCCCAGGGAAGCACTCTCACCTGAATCCGGCATCAATATAGATCGCGCTCAGCCGGCGAGCGACGCCTTGACCTGGAGAGCGATTGAAGTCCTGAACACGGTCTATATTGATGCCGGGTTAACGGCAGGCACGCCTCAAGCATCAAAACCCTATTTGAGTAGGGTATCCACCGAAAACCCCTCGCGCTCCATCACTTCGCGCAGGCGCTTGAGGGCCTCGATCTGGATCTGCCGCACCCGCTCGCGGGTCACGCCGAGGGCATTGCCTACCTCTTCCAGGGTGGCGACATCCAACCCGCGCAGGCCGAAGCGCCGCTCCACCACCTCACGCTGCTTGGCAGTGAGCTGGCCCAGCCAGGATTCGATGCAGTGCTGCATGTCCTCGTCCTGCAGCAGCACCGAGGGGTCGGGGTTGTATTCGTCGGGGATGGCGTCGACGAGGGTCTTGTCGCTGTCACGGCCCAGCGGTACGTCCACCGAGGTGACGCGCTCGTTGAGCCCCATCATGCGCTTGACGTCCTCGATGGGCTTGTCGAGCATCTGCGCAATCTCTTCCGGGCTCGGTTCGTGGTCCAGCGACTGCGCCAGGTGCCGGGCGGCGCGCAGGTAAACGTTGATCTCCTTGACCACGTGGATGGGCAGGCGGATGGTGCGGGTCTGGTTCATGATGCCGCGTTCGATGGTCTGGCGTATCCACCAGGTGGCATAGGTGGAAAAACGAAAGCCGCGCTCGGGATCGAATTTCTCCACCGCGCGGATCAGACCCAGATTACCTTCCTCGATGAGATCCAGCAGGGCCAGGCCGCGATTGAGGTAGCGGCGCGCGATCTTCACCACCAAACGCAGATTGCTCTCGATCATGTGCCGGCGCGCATCCTGGTCACCCTTCTGGATGCGGCGCGCGATACTGACTTCCTCTTCGGCGCTCAGCAGGGGGGAAAAGCCGATTTCGCCCAGGTAGAGCCGGGTGGCGTCGAGATCACGGTCACTGAGGTCAGAGCGGTGCGCGCGGCGGCGCTCCTGGCGCACGGCGGGCTTGTCCGCCACGGGGGAAGGTTCCGGCAACACGTCTTCGGCCGCTTCCGCCGCCACGCCGTCGGCGAGGGTCTCGTCCAGCGATACCAGACCGATCTCGTCATCGACGCTGTCGTCGGTCTCTCTAACCTCCGGGGTCACTTCCATCTCGTCTTTCCGGTTGCGCATGGTTTCCGCTTCTGCTGTCGGATCGAATCAGCGCTGGGGCAGATAGCGCAAGGGGTTGGCGGGTTTGCCGTCACGGCGGATCTCGAAATGCAACATGGGACGCTGGGCGCCGCTGCTGCCCATGTCCGCAATCCGCTGACCGGCCTTTACCACATCCCCCTCCTTGACTCGCAACTTGTCGTTATGCGCGTATGCACTGAGGTATTTCTCGTTGTGTTTGATGATAATAAGCTGACCGTATCTCACAAGTCCACTACCGGCATAAACCACCCTGCCGGCCGCCGCCGCGTACACCGGGTCACCACGGCGGCCGACGATGTCGATGCCCTTGCGGCCGGGATCCTTGGCGGAAAAGGTCTGCAAGACCCTGCGGCTCTTGACCGGCCATTGCCAGCGGGGATTCTTCGGCAGGCTGACCACCGGGCGCGGTGCCGGCAGCGGCGCGGCGGGCTTCACCTCCGGCGTTTCCACCCTATCGACGACGCGCGGCGTTACCTTTACCGGACCCACCACGGGGGCCGGCTTGCGCACCGGCGGTCTGGACGGCGCCTTGGCCGGCGGGCTTTCCTGCTGCGGCGGCACTACGCGCAGCACCTGCCCGGGGTTAAGGACATAGGGCGGGGGGATGCCGTTCCATTGCGCGATCTTGCGGTAGTCGTAACCGTACAGGAAACCGATGGAATAGAGGGTCTCGCCGGGCTCGACGACGTGATGCATGTGCGCACCGCAGGCCGTCAGCAGCGCAACGGGCAACAGCAACAACAGTCTTCGACGCATCCACTGTGTTGCCATTCGGTACATGCGGGGATGAGCCTCAGTGCAGAATGATGAACAGGGCCACCAATGCGACCACCAGCCAGCCGAGGATGTCCACGTAGCGGTGCAGTTTTTCCTCCATCGCCTTGCCGCCCCACTTCATCAGCCCGGCGACGAGAAAGAAGCGCGCCCCACGGCCCACTACCGAGGCCAGCACGAAAGGCAGGAAGGCCATGGAGATGGCGCCGGCGGCGATGGTGAAGACTTTGTAGGGAATGGGCGAAAAACCGGCGATAAAGATGGTCCATACCCCCCACTCATCGAACCAGGCCACCGCCAGCAGATAGCGTTCCCAGTAAGCGGACTCACGCAGCCAGGGTTCGACCTGCTCGAAGGCGAGGTAGCCGATGAGGTAGCCCAGCATGCCGCCCAGGACCGAGAAAATGGTGGTAATGGTGGCGAAGCGCCAGGCGCGGTTGGTACGCGCCAGGGCCATGGGCGCCAGCATCACGTCGGGGGGGATGGGGAAAAAGGAGGACTCGGCGAAGCTCAGCCCGCCCAGATACCATGGTGCGTGGCGGTGCTCCGCCCAGTGCATGACGCGTTCGTACAGACGGGAGAAGAGTTTCATTGGCGGCTCATTGTTTTGTCATGGTTCATTCTTTGTAGATCATCCTGAATCCGTGGGTTCAGGGCGGATGAAGTACGCAACTGCCTGGTTCGTATCGCGCAATGAAAAATCGAGGGAATAGCGGGGATCATTGCCGGGATTTTTCATATCGCGAGACGGATCAATGAGTTGTGTAATTTGCCGTCATGAATCCATGGATTCAGATCATTATTGCGTGCCACCCAACATCGGTACGAAACTGACGCGGTCCAGCATCTGCTGCTCGAAGCCGTCGGCGCGGCGGGTAATCAGCATCAATGTCTGTCCACCGCGCGCGCCCACCGGCACCACCAGCCGCCCGCCGGGCGCCAGCTGCTGCAGCAGCGCCTCCGGCACCTGTTCCGGCGCGGCGGTGGCGATGATGCCGTCGAAGGCTCCGGCCTCCGCCCAACCCCAGCTGCCGTCGCTGTACTTGCAGCGGATGTTGTTGAGACGGAGATCGAAGAAACGCTGCCGCGCCTGGTCCAGCAGTGGGCGGATGCGCTCCACGGTGTACAGCTCGCCGACCAGCGGCGAGAGAATCGCCGCCTGGTAGCCGGAACCGGTGCCCACCTCCAGTACCTTGTTAAGCGGCCCGCCGTCCAGCAGGGCCTCGGTCATGCGTGCGACGATATAGGGCTGGGAGATGGTCTGGCCATAGCCAATGGGCAGCGCCGTGTCCTCGTAGGAGCGGCTGGCCAGGGCCTCGTCGACGAACAGGTGCCGGGGGGTGTTGCGGATCACCTCCAGCACTCGCTGGTTGTTGATGCCCTCATCCGCCAGGCGCCGCACCAGGCGGTCGCGGGTGCGCTGCGAGGTCATGCCGATACCGCTGTAACGCTGCTTCACAGGCCCTCCAGCCAGCTGGCCACCTGGTCGAGGGCGCGATAGCGGGTAAGGTCCACGTGCAGCGGTGTCAGCGAGACGCGGTTGTTGCGCACGGCAAAGAAATCGGTGCCGGGGCCGGCGTCCTGCTCGGCGCCCACCGGACCCACCCAGTAGATGTCGCGGCCGCGCGGGTCTTTCATCTTTACTACCGGCTCGGACTTGTGGCGCCGGCCGAGGCGGGTGGCCTCGAAGCCCTCGACGGCCTCCCAGGGCACATCGGGCACGTTGACGTTGAGAATGGTATCCGCCGGCAGCGGATCGTTCTGCAGCAGCTCCAGCAGCTTTACCACGGCCCGCGCGGCACTGTCGTAGTGGCGCGGCTCCTCGCCCACCAGCGACACGGCGATGGCCGGCAGGCCGAGGAAGCGGCCTTCCATGGCCGCCGCCACGGTGCCGGAGTAGATCACGTCGTCGCCCATGTTGGAACCGGCGTTGATGCCGGCGATGACCATGTCCGGCTCCTCCTCCAGCAGACCGGTGATGGCCAGGTGCACGCAGTCGGTGGGGGTTCCGTCGACACGCACCACGCCATCGTCCTCCCGCCAGGCGCGGATGGGGTTTTCCAGGGTCAGGGAATTGCTCGCCGCACTGCGGTTGCGATCCGGGGCCACCACGCGGACCTCGGCCAGCGGCGCCAGAGTGGCGGCCAACCGGCGCAGGCCCGGCGCCTGGTAGCCATCGTCATTGCTCAGCAGAATTCTCATGGGCGGGTATTATATCCACATCTCCCGCCATTATTTCCCTCCTGACCAAAACCATGACAAAGAAAAAGGTCCCGGCGATGACGAAACACTGTCCCGCAGGCTGATGCCGTACCTCAAGCCACTGCTGCCCCCTCCCTGCCGATCATAAGCCCCGCCGACCCAACGAGCTAAAGCCCTACCCCGCCCAGACGATAAACAAATACACAAATATGAATTGAGAGGTAAAAATTCATGGATTCCTTGATCAGCAATCTCCCCGTCAAGACCAAGATCGTGGGCAACGCGGGCATCCTTCTGATTCTGCTCGCCTGCAGCTCCCTGTATGGCATCTACGCCATGGCGCAGATCGGCGCCGGTCTCCATTCCATCACCAAGACCGATATCCCGCTTACCTCCAAGATCACCAACATCACCGAACACCAGTTGCAGCAGGCCCTGCACCTGGAGCGGGCACTGCGCTTCAGTGGCGCACTGAAGGAAAACATGGTGCTGTTCAAGGAGGAGATGCAGCGCTTCGAGGCCATCAATCAGCAGATCGAGGAAGAAATACGCGCGGGCGAAAGCCTGGCCGAAGCGGCAGAAGGCCTCAGCGCCGAGGAGCAGGCCGAACTCACCCAGGTGAACGCCGCCTTGAAAAAGATCGAGAGCGGGCACCGGGAATATGCCCGGCAGGTGCAGACGCTTTTCACCCACCTCGACCAGGGCGACATCATGGCGGCAGAGGCACTGGCCGAACGCGTGGAAAGCAAGGAAGATCAATTGGACGAGGAACTCCACGCCCTGCTCGACACCATTACCCGCATCACCGCCCAGGCCAGCCTGCATGCCGAGCAGCAGGAACAGAGTGCACTCGGCACCCTGGCCGCCATTACCCTTGCGGCCGTGCTGCTCGGGCTGGCGCTGAGCTGGCTGATCACCGGCAACATCACGCGACGCCTGTCACAGGTGAGCGAAGGACTGAAGGCCATCGCCAGCGGCGACCTGCGCCAGCGCAACCTCAGCCGCGATGGACATGATGAAATCGGCTCGCTGAAGGCCTCCGCCGAAGCAATGCATGCGCGCCTGCTGGAAATGATCTCGCACATCGGCGAAACCACGGAACAGCTCTCCGCAGCGGCGGAAGAAATGTCCATCATCACCACCCAGACCCGCGACGGCATCCAGCGGCAGCAGTCGGAAACGGAGCAGGTGGCCACGGCCATGAATGAAATGACCGCCACCGTGCAGGAAGTGGCCAACAACATCACCCACACCGCCGAAGCGGCCGAGAATACCTATCGCGACACGGACAACGGCCGGCAGATCATCGAAAACACCATCCAGGACATCCGCCAACTGGCTTCGCGCATCGAGCACGGCGCCGAAACCGTGCAGCAACTGGAGCAGCACAGCGAGAAGATCAATGGCGTCCTGGACGTCATCAAGGGAGTCGCCGAGCAGACCAACCTGCTGGCCCTCAATGCCGCCATCGAGGCCGCCCGCGCCGGCGAACAGGGCCGCGGCTTCGCCGTAGTGGCCGACGAGGTGCGTACGCTGGCCAGCCGCACCCAGCAGTCCACGGAAGAGATCAACCAGATGATCAACAGCCTGCAGTCCGTCTCACAGGGCGCGGTGCAGGTAATGACGGAAAGCCAGGAGCAGGTGCAGTCAGTGGTCGCCCAGGCCAGCGCGGCGAACACCACTTTCAGCGAAATCCGCGACGCCGTGGCGCGCATCAACGACATGAGTGGTCAGATCGCCAGCGCCGCGGAGGAACAGAGCTGCGTCGCCGAAGAGATCAACCGCAACATCGTGCAGATCAACGACATTGCCGGCGAAACCGCCACTGGCGCAGAGCACACCGCCACCGCCAGCCGCGACCTGGCGCACATGGCCACGGAATTGCAGCGCATCGTCGGACAGTTCCGGGTCTGAAGCCCTGGCCGTGCCAGCACTGCCCCTGAGGGGAGGTGCTGGCCGCGCCCCCTGTCCGCGACGATGGCCATGGCGGTCGACACGCCGGCCCCGGCAGTCCGGCGAGGCCTGGGAAATCTGCCTACTGACGCAGGCCCTCCGCCGGCGGCATGATGTCGCCAAAGCCGCGAATGGCGGCGAATTCACCCACATCCTTGTCCGGCGCCCGCGTGTCCGGCCGATGCACGCACAGCAGCTGGCCGATGCCCGCCTCCTGCGCCGAACGCAGCACCGACAGGCTGTCATCCACCAGCAGCGTCGATTCGGGCACGAAGGGCTCCGCGGTCTTCAGCAGGTTCCAGAACTGCGGGTCATCCTTGGGACGGCCGAAATCATGGGCACAGTACACGGCGTCGAAATGCCCTGCCAGCTCCGTCTTTTCCATCTTCAGTTGCAGGCTCTTCATGTGCGCGTTGGTCACCAGCACTGCGCGGCGGTCCGAATCGCGCACCGCGTCGAGGAATCGCACCACGTTGGGATGCACGGCAATGAGATGATCCACCTCCTGCTTCAGGGCCGCGACATCCATGCCCAGTTCAGCGCTCCAGTAGTCCAGGCAGTACCAGTCCATGGTGCCCTCGACCTGTTGATAGCGCTGCAGCAGCTCGGTACGCGCCGCCTCCAGCTCGATCTCGCGCAGCTCGGCATAACGGCGCGGCATGTGTTCCCGCCAGAAATGATTGTCAAAATGCAGATCCAGCAAGGTGCCGTCCATATCCAGCAGAACGGTCTTGATCGTCGCCCAGTCAATCATGCTCAATCCTCGCGCCAGGCCGAAACCACCACTTCGTGCCGCTCCAGCCGGCCCTCGCCGCTAAAGGCCTCCCTGGGCAATGGATTCTGGTGCGCCCGTTTGAAATCCTCGCTGCCCACCCAGTCGTCGAAGGCCGCCTCGTCCTCCCAGGTGGTCAGCACCACATAGGGACTGCCCGCATCGACAGGACGCAGAATATCCATGCGTATAAAGCCCGGCTGCTTATCCACCTCCCCTGCCCGCTGACGAAAGCGCGCCTCGAATCGCTCCTCCCAGCCGCTGGCGACTGGCACCCGGTTGGCAACCACATACATTACCATCGTTCTCCTTTGCAGCAGCACGGCCCACACAAGAGGCGCCTGTTTCATTTCATCCGCCAGCGAAGATAGCCTGAAAACAGCCGGAATTCGACCGCCAAAAGCCCCCCGGCACAAGCGTCGAAATCCCTTACAGTCACCAAAGCCCTCCGTCGTCCATCAGCCCCGTCACAACAGGCTTCCGGGGATGCCCCCCGAAAAAATCAAGGCAAACCCCGACAATCTTCCGTAAATACCCGTCGAAAAACCTTACAATATTCCCCGAACGGCTTCCCTGGCGGTCGAAAATACGCCCTACCTCATTGTAAATATTGTAATTTTTTAAACAGGCATGACTTTTGCTTGATAAAAACCGAAAGCAACCTTTTACCGGCATTAGCCGCTTATCAATATTCACTCGAATTGTAGACCAGAGGTGTATCGTGAAGTATCCCAAGCTGTATCGTAGCTCTCTCTTCGGCGCCATCCTCGCCGCCACCGCCACTGCCACCACTGCCGCCCCCATCGTCATCGACGGCGACCTGAGCGACTGGGGCATCAACGTCGCCGATGGCACCAGCAGCCAGCCCGTGGGCACCGACTACAGCGGTCTGCGTAGCGACCTGGCCGGTTATTTCATCGAAGACACCGACGACACCACCAACGATCTCTTTCTGGGACCCAACTCTGGCGGTCAGAACTACGACGGCGAATTCATGGGCGTGCTGACCCAGGGCTCCACCCTGTACCTGTCCATTCTCACCGGCCAGCGCCCGGACAATGGCTTCAGTGGCAGCAATGGCCTGTATTCACCGGGCGATATCCGCATCGAGACCAGCCTGGGCACCTTCGCCATCGAAGTAGGCGGCGGCGCCGTGGATGGTGATGGCAGCGCCCTCACCGAAGGCGCGACCGGCACCACCTATACCGTCAACAGCAGCGGCTACACCACCGGCAGCAGCGATACCGCCGCCGCGCAGAGCGTCGGCTCGGTATGGAGAGACGTGGACTGGATCGACGACCCCATCGACCCAAAACAGCCCGTGCAGTTTGAAATCAACGCGGGCAGCACCCAGGTCGGAACCGCTGACTTCATTTTCACCCGCGACAGCGTGACCAACGAGCACGCCATCATCGAACTGGCCCTGGACGTCGGCATCTTTGGCGGCGCCACCCTGGAGGAATTCTACTGGCTGCCCTCCTGCGGCAACGATGAACTGCATGTCAGCACCGACATCACTACCGTACCCGAACCAGCCTCGCTGGCACTGGTGGGTCTGGGATTGCTGGGGGTGATTGGCGCCTCGCGCCGTCGCCGTTCCTGAGCAGATTTCGGAAACAGAAAATGGCCGCCGCGCTTCCCGCGTGGCGGCCATTTTTATTTGGGCCAGTTAACGTGGAAGAACTCACCCTGACGCGCACAAACCGCCGGCGCCGGTTCGGGGCGAATCATGTTTATGATTCATCGATCAGGCCACGGCATATGAAACGCGGAGGTCACGGAGCCACAGAGTCACAGAGAAATTCGTTGAAGACTCCGTGCCTCCGCGGCTCCGTGACCTCCGTGTTT
>DRQN01000014.1 GCA_011371455.1 Gammaproteobacteria bacterium | reverse complement strand
TTCGTCCAGATTGCGCGCGCCCATGGCCTCGATATCCCGGGCGGTGATCACCGTCGCCACGGCGGGGGCGCGCGAGATTGGCTGCAGGGCGCCGGTGGCGATGGAGATCATTTCTTCATCCATCATCAGGAGGTCGTCATCGCCATCCATCGGCTGGGCCGCCAGGGGAAGGGAAAACAATAGCGCGCTGCCGAAAAGCAAGGGCAAAAGGGGAGCCCCGGGCGTTGCCGTGAAACACCCACGGCCGGTCGGTCTGTTATTACGTTGCATACGGCATAACCCGAAAAGGGATCGTTTTCTGTCCGCAACAAGGCGGCATAACATCAGCGGATCGTCAACCACCAGACTTTAGTCATTTCAACCTGCCCGTGTAAACCTTTCGTTTCACTTTTCCCCACCCCCCCGGTAGATGAAGATTCCAGTTAGGCATGAAAGGGCGCATGCATTCAGCCCCGGCTTCCTGGCCGATGGTTAAGCCTGAACCCACGGATTCAGGTTTAACCTGAATCCGTGGGTTCAGGGCGGATGAAGTACGCAACTGCTTGATTCGTATCGCGTAATGAAAAATCGAGGGAATAGCGGGGATTATTGCCGAGATTTTTCATATAGCGAGACGGGTCAATGAGTCGTGTAATTCGCCGTCATGAACCCACGGATTCAGGTTGAAAAAAGCACTTGTCTCCATCGCCCCTTAGTCGGTACCCTGCACTACCAACGCCGGCGGTGGCGACACCGTGATCACCTGTGCCTTCACTCGGCTCAAGTCCAGCGGATGTCTACCGATAGAATGCCGCAGTGATTCAAGGAAGCGCTGGATCGGCTGTCAGGATTCAGGTTCTGTTCATACCAGCCATTACGGACCCAAGCCTCACAATGCCTAGGGAAACCCTGCTCAATTCATGGAAGTCGGTCTTGTGGCCGAAATCGCCCTCCACCGTGCTGCCACTCTCTCTCCCCGAATCTGCCGTGGGCGGCCATCTGTACCCCAAGGTGGCCTGTCATGAGCCCGGCCAGTAAACCCCGGCATTGCCGCCGCCCCGCCCGCGCCCGGTATTGGGTGTCTGTGGGCTTGCTGTTGCTGGCGCTGTGGTCCTGCGGCCCATTGCTGGCGGCGCAGCCTCGCATCATGGTCGTCTACCCCGAGGCCAAGGGGGGGTATGCGATACTGTTCGAGCAGATCATCCGTGGCATCGAAGAGACGGCCGGGGGCGTCGTCATGCCCCTGGCGGTGCCCCCCGATCCTGACCTGGAGGCCCTGCAGCAAAGCATCGAACAGCAACCTGTCGATGTGGTCATTGCCCTGGGGGGGCGGGGCATCAGAACGGCAAAGGCCTTGCATCTGAAGGCGCCGATCATTGCCGGTGGTTTGTTGTCCATGTCCGAGGCGGATATGGATACCTATCCGGCGATCAGCCTGCTGCCCCAGCCTGCGCTGCTGTTCCAGCGCCTGCATGAGCTGGCGCCGGCCATTGAACACGTCTACCTGGTCTACAACCCCGATCGCCACCGCTGGCTGCTGCCCCTCGCCACGGCGGCGGCAAAGCGGCAGGGGGTTACGCTCATCACTCATCCGGCGACCAATATCCGCAGTGCCGCCCGCCTCTATCGCGAGTTGGTCGGCGACATGGAGCCCGGCCGCGATGCCCTGTGGCTGTTGCAGGACAGTACCCTGACGGGTGACACTTCGTTGCTGTCCTATCTGCTGCAAGAGGCCTGGCAACGCCGTCTGCTGATCGTCTCCAGCAGCCCGGCCCATGTGCGCCGCGGCGCGCTGTTTTCCCTGTACGCCAACAAGCAGGGGCTGGGGCGGGATCTGGGCCGCCTTGCCGTGCGCGCCATCGGGAGCAAAGTCAAACCCGGCCTGCGACCGACCGTTGAAGTGAACATCGCCGTCAATATGCGTACCGCCAGCCACCTTGGCCTGCGTATTCCCTACCAGCAACAACGCCAGTTCAACCTGGTCTTTCCGCGCCCCTGATCATGGCAGACGCTCAGCACAAACGTTCTTCCGCTCCCAGGCGCCGGCGTCCGAACTTCCGCCGCCAGCTTACGCTGGCCTTCAGCCTCGGCATTATTCTGCTGGCCCTCATCTCATCCCTCGCCACCTCCCTGCTGGGCAGCAACCGGACACGGGACAACCTCATCGAACAGGGCCAGCAGATCACCCGTAATCTGGCGCGCCAGAGTACCCTGGCGCTGCTCTACGGCGAGGGTGAAAACGCCCGCGATGCGGCGCAAGGAACGCTGGAATTTCCCGATGTCCACTACGTCGCCATTCATGACACCACGGACGCCCTGTTGCTGGAGATGGGCTTCTCCAGCCTGGAACACCCACCACGCCCGCAAGGCGGCCTCGACGGCAAGGCGCTACGGATCATCGAAACCCGTGAAGGCTGGTTCTTCACTGCGCCGGTGTACACGCAGGTGAGCAACGACCTCTCCGAGCTGGCCCCGGACGATTCAGGCCCGGAGTTGTTGGGCTATGTCGAGGTCGAGCTGGGCAAGAATGCCTTGAACAAAACCATCGCCAGTATCTTCGTCAGCAATATCGCCATCTCCCTGACCCTGGCCGGCGTGTTGCTGCTGGTGCTGCGCCACATCACGGCGCGCCTGACTCGTCCGCTCGATACGCTTTCACACATCATGAGCGAGGCCGAAGACGGCAACCACCACATCCGCGCCGATGACCATAAGGGCCCCCAGGAAGTCGCCGTCATCGCCCACGCCTTCAACTGCATGATGGATACCATCGCCGAGCGGGACCGGGAGCTGCGTCAGCAGAATGCGCGGCTGGAGCAGCGCGTCAGGGAACGTACGCAGGAGCTGGCCGTCGCCCGTGACGAGGCCCTCCTCGCCAGCAAGACCAAGAGTGAATTCCTGGCCAACATGAGCCACGAGCTGCGCACTCCGCTCAATGCCATCATTGGCTACAGCGAGCTGCTGGAAGAGGAATTCGAGGAGGCCGGGGATCTGGACACCCTGGACGACCTGAAGCGCATCAGCGGCGCGGGCAAGCACCTGCTGACCCTCATCAACGATATCCTCGATCTGTCCAAGATCGAGGCCGGCAAGATGAAGCTGGAACTCAGCAAGTTCGAGGTCTGCACGCTGATCGACGAGGTGATGAGTACCGTCCAGCCGCTGGCGAAACAAAACGGCAACCGCCTGAGCGTCGATTGCCAGGCGGAAGTCACCTCCTTGCACAGCGACCCCCTGCGGCTGAAGCAGGTGTTGCTGAACCTGCTCAGCAATGCCTGCAAGTTCACCGAAAACGGCCGCGTCGACCTGGTGATACAGACGGTCACGCGGGACCAGCGCCCCTGGGTGGAGTTCGCCATCCACGATACCGGCATCGGCCTGAGCACCGAGCAGATCAAGCAACTGTTCCAGGATTTCGTGCAGGTGGATTCGTCACCGACACGCAAATACGGCGGCACCGGCCTGGGTCTGGCCATCAGCCGGCGCATCTGCCATATGATGGGCGGCGACATCAGCATCGAGAGCACGCCCGGCGAGGGTTCCACCTTCACCATTCGCCTGCCCCTTGACAGCACTTCGGCCGGGGAGCCGCTTGCTGAATGAGGTTTGCCTGGCATCCTGGCGAATGCGGCCATCTGTACCCATTGAATTCATGCAGCCTGGTGGGCACGTTTTTTTGTGCCCACGCGGTGTGATCCACGATTTGATTCCGCATGGGCATGAAAAGCCTGCCCACCCTGTCTCCCTCAATGTGGCTCTGAGTCGGGAGCGATTTCCCATCCCCAGCATACACCCACGCGTGCCGAAGATGGGCTTGGACAGGCCAAAACAGGATGCCTGACAAGGGCAGGCCTTTCATTTCCCCATGAAACCAATACCATAAATGCCACCCACCCCGTACTC
>DRQN01000013.1 GCA_011371455.1 Gammaproteobacteria bacterium | reverse complement strand
CCTGGTCCACGCTCACGTCGAGCCGGTCCACCAGGCCCTTGAGGGCCAGCGGCACGCCCACGTTGGCCACCTTGGCCAGCACCAGACAGCCCAACGCCAGCAATACCCGGCCGCGGTATTCCCACAGGTAGGGCAGCAGGGCGCGCATGTTGGCCCAGTCGTTGCGATCGGCGCTGGGCGCCGCCGTGTAACGGTAGTGTGCGGACATGGAATATCCCTGTTTTTTCAGTCGTTATTCGCCTTGCGCGAGCGGGGCGTCACTATAGATCTGGCGTCCGTCAATTGCACGGCGGGCTGCAAAAAAAACTAAATCTGGCCCCAAAGCCGCCGATAGGAGGGGCAGCCGCACCAACACCAATGGTCGGAAATATCTGACGCGATGGAGTGCCGTCGATCTTGGCCCTTGCCATCCCCCGGAAAAAGTGAACGAGTGATGCCCAACCCACGCATCTTGATACTGGCCCTGTTGCTCTCTGCCACCCCGCCCATTGCCTCGGCGCAACCCGACGCGGAGGCCCAATTCAAGCGCGGAGAAAAGTTATTCGCAGCCTACTGCGCCCGCTGCCATGGCAAGAACGCCGATGCTGAGGGACGCATGGTCAAGCGGCTGTACCGCAAGCTGAAGACTCAGCTGCCCAACAATTTCACCCTCGGCATCTATGCCAACCGCCCGGCGGAATACCTGCACAAGATCATCACCAACGGCGGCGAAAATCACTCCATGAGCAAGTACATGCCCCCCTTCGGCGAAGAGCTGTCGACCGAGAATATCGATGATCTGGCGCACTTCATCAAGAAGGCGCCGGAAAAATACGCCCGGCACGCCGCCCCCCAGCCGGGCCAGGAAAAATCCATCACATGAAGAAAACAAGCTACCGCGCATTTCAGAGGAACCCGTTGTGTTAGAGACTCTCGTAAAAGGCCTGTCCCATGTCGGCTGGCGCACCAAGATTCTCAGTCTGTCAGGCTTGTACATCCTGCTGATTCTGGCCGTTGGCCTGTTCGGCACCTACACCATCTATCAGCAGAATCTGGACATGGAAAACATGGTCAAGGAGGCGCAGCCGCGGGTCGACCTGGCCACCAATGCACGCCTGGCCGTGGTGGAGCTGGGGCGCGCCCTGGCCAACGTCATCGCCGCCGAACAAAAGAAGGAAATCCGGCAAGAATCGGTGGCCGCGATTCGCGCCCTTTCCCTGCTCGACGAACAGGTACAAACCCTGGCCGCCAACCTCCCCGACAGCCAGGAGGTCGAGCAGCTGACGCCGCTGATCGAAAAACTGCGGCCGACACAGATGGACGTGATCAGGGCCGCGAGGAAAAACCAGGACAGCGAGGCCATGGAAAAAATGCGCAGCATCACCGAGGGCTCGCACAAGATCGACGAGTTGACCCGGCAGCTGGTCGAAAAGGAACGCGGCAAGCTGGCCGGGATGCAGCGTATCTCCAGTGAGAAAAGCCGCACCGTGATCACTGCCATGGCGGCGATCATCGGCATCGGCGTGATCATCGGCATCCTTGCCAGTCTGCTCGCGGCCTACCTGGTCACCAAACCATTGGGCATGATCGAGCAGACCATGACCGCGGTCGCCGATGGTGACCTGCGGGTGAATCTCGACGACGCCGGCAGCGATGAGATCGGTCGCACGGTCAACGCCATCAGCCGCACCGTACACAACCTGCACGAGATCATCTCCAAGATCCGCAGTGGCGCCATGCAACTGAGCGAGCAGTCGAACCAAGTGGGCCAGGCGGCCGAGGTGGTCAATGAAGTCTCCACCAAGCTGCACGACAGCGTGGTGGAGATCCAGGACGACACCGCGCTGGTCACCTCGGTGACCGACAACGTCGCCGCCCGCCTGGGCGAAACCGCCGAGGCCGCGCAACAGACGTCCAGGGCAACCCGCGAGGCCTCCGAACAGCTGCTGGCGACGGTGCGGGAGTTCGAAAGGTTCCAGGCCGACATGGAGAGCACCGCCAAGGCCACGCGGGAACTGTCGACCGCCGCCGATGAGGTCACCAGCATCACCGACACCATCCGCGACATCTCCTCGCAGACAAATCTGCTGGCGCTCAATGCCGCCATCGAGGCGGCGCGCGCCGGCGAGCACGGCCGCGGCTTCGCCGTGGTCGCCGACGAGGTGCGCCAGCTGGCCAAGCGCACCGAGGAGGCGACATCGGAAATCTCCGGCCTGGTCGAAGGCATTTCCGGCAGCGTCAGCACCACTGTCGAGGCGCTGGAAAACAGCGTCGGCAATGCCAAATCCAACATCGACCGCCTTACCAGCCTGGCCGAGGAAACCACCCACAGCAGCCAGCGGGTGCAGGAAATGCGCAGCAGCATGATGGAAGTGGACGACCTGATGGTATCGCAGGGCCAGGCCGTGCGCCGCATCACCTCCACCGTCTCGGCGCTGGTCGACGTTTCATCGAATGCCAACCAGCAGACCATCGAACTCAGCGAGCTGTCGGGCAATCTGGATGCCGCCGCCACGGACCTCAAGCGCGTGGTCGACAGGTTCAACCTGTGACACAAGCGCACTTCGTGGCAAGGCCGCAATCACAGACA
The DNA here is from genome assembly GCA_011371455.1 of Gammaproteobacteria bacterium. Classification (GTDB taxonomy): domain Bacteria; phylum Pseudomonadota; class Gammaproteobacteria; order SZUA-152; family SZUA-152; genus DRQN01. The sequence goes on along the minus strand of DRQN01000013.1, from coordinate 1,807 downwards.
AATTTATTTCGATGGCCTATTATCCGTTAGGCCAAATAATGGTTTTATCCTGCAAAGATTGCAGACTGAAAGATGATCAGAGAGGAGAACTCATGAAAACACATTCCATCCTGACCCGTATGGCCCGCAAGACGCTGTTCATTGCCTGCCTGGGCGCAGCCGCCGGCGGCGTGCAGGCCGCAGAAGACTACAGCAGTTTTCTGAGGCCCGCCGAAATCCCCCAGCCGGACAACAACCGCATCACCACGGCGCGCACCGAACTGGGCAAGATGCTGTTCTTCGATCCCCGTCTTTCCGGTTCCAACTGGATCAGCTGTGGCACCTGTCACAACCCGACCCTGGGCTGGTCCGACGGACTGCCCACCGCCATCGGCCATGGCATGGGCGTGCTGGAACGCGCCACCCCGACCATCCTCAACACCGCCTACCAGCCCCTGCAGTTCTGGGACGGCCGTGCGCGGACCCTGGAAGAACAGGCCATAGGCCCGATCAAGGCCGCCGGTGAAATGAACCAGGACATGGACGAGCTGATCAAGGAACTCTCCGCCCTCAAGGGTTACCGCGACGCCTTCGAGGACGCCTACCCGGGTGAAGGCATCACGGAAAACACCATCGCCAAGGCACTGGCAACCTACGAGCGCACCATCGTCTCCACCGAGTCGCCCTTCGACCGTTGGGTAAAAGGCGAAACCCACGCCATGAGCAAGCAGGCCCAGCAAGGCTTCGAGGTATTTCTCGGCAAGGGCCGCTGCGTGCTGTGCCACAGCGGCTTCAACTTCACCGACAACGGCTTCCACAACCTGGGCCTGAAGAACGACGATGACCCGGGCCGCTACGGGGTTCGCAAGGTAAAGATCCTCAAGGGCGCCTTCAAGACCCCGACCCTGCGTGACGTTGCCCTGACCGCACCCTACATGCACAACGGCGCCTACAAGACACTGGAAGAAGTGGTCGACCACTACGACCGTGGTGGCGACAGCAAAGAAAACCTTTCCCCCAACATGCAGCCGCTGCATTTGAGCGCCAGCGAAAAGGCCAGCCTGGTGGCCTTCATGAAGGCGCTGACGGGTGAACCCGCGCCCGTCACCCTGCCCCAGCTGCCCACCGAATAATTACCCGATCAAGGAGACAACCATGCACAAATCGCCACAGCAGAAACGGCTTCGCACCGCCTTCATCGCCACCGCCCTGTTCACCGCCGGCGCGGTGCAGGCCGGCGAGGTCATCGTCGATCAACACAACAAGACCTTCATCGTCGAGGGCAACAAGGTCGAGGCCATCACCATCAATGTCGGTGACACCGTACGTTTCAGAAACGACGACCCGTTCTTTCACAATATTTTTTCCTTGTCTGACCTGAAGACCTTCGATCTGGGCTCCTTTCCCAAGGGTCAATCCAAGACCGTCACCTTCGACAAGGCCGGCATGGTGGAAGTCGAGTGCGCCATCCATCCGGAGATGTTCATGGAGGTCACGATCAAATGAGCAGAAAGCTTTCCACCGCCATCACGGTAGCGCTGTGCCTTTTCAGCGTTACCCTGCTGGGCACCGCCGCGCAGGCGGACAGCCGCAAGGCGGTCAAGCAGGAGCTTTCCAAGCCGGTCATCCGCGGTGGTATCGTGTTCAAGAACTACTGCAAACTGTGCCACGGTGAGCGCGCCGACGGCATTGCACGGGCAGCCAAGCTCTATGGCGTCGCCAACCTGGCCATCAAGCCGGCAGATGAGGACTACTATTTCAAGATAATCCGTGGCGGCGGAACCGCGGTCGGAAAATCGGAATTCATGCCGCCCTGGGAGCACGAGCT
>DRQN01000012.1 GCA_011371455.1 Gammaproteobacteria bacterium | reverse complement strand
GGCCTCGAGGTCACCGTAGGGCACGCGCAGGAAGCCGCTCACCAGCGGTTCGAAGCCGGCCTGCACCTTGCGGTTGCCGGTGGCGCTGAGGGTGGCCAGGGTGCGGCCGTGGAAGCTGCCTTCCATGACCACGATGGCGGGGCGCCCGATGCCGCGGTCGTGACCGTGCAGGCGGGCCAGCTTGATGGCGGCCTCGTTGGCCTCGGCGCCGGAGTTGGCGAAGAATGCCCGCTCCATGCCGGCCACGGCGGTGAGGCGGTCGCCCAGGGCCTGCTGGCGCTGGATGCCGTACAGATTGGAGGTGTGCACCAGGCGGCCGGCCTGTTCGCAGAGGGCCTTGGCGACGGCCGGGTGGGCATGGCCCAGGCTGCACACGGCGATGCCGCTGATGGCGTCCAGATAGCGTTTGCCGTCCGCGTCCCACAGCCACGCGCCGTCGCCTTTCTCGAAGCTGACGGGGAGCCGCGCGTAGGTGGTCATCAGTGTGTCGGCCATGTTTGTTGTCTTGTTGAACAGTCCAAAAAACAAAAAGGCAGTCCCGATAGAGACCGCCGTCCTGTGAGCAGCCGATTCTATCGGCTAAGTTATCCCGAGGCAATAGTGGGTTTTTGGGCGATTCTTGAGGAATTACGGGCGCTGCAGGGCGGTTTCGACCTCGATGCGCTTGTCGTGCCCGAGCAGAATCTCGATCAGGCCGAGGGCGAAGTCCATGGCCGTACCCGGACCGCGCGAGGTGATGACGTTGCCGTCGATGATGACGGGCTCGGTCGTCACGGTGGTCTCGGGCAGGTCGAGTCTTTCCAGCGTGCCCGGGTAGGCGGTGGCGCGCCGCCCGGCCAGCAGGCCGCCGCTGGCGAGTACCTTGGGCGCGGCGCAGATGGCGGCGGTGTACTTGCCCTCGGCGGCCATGCGCCGCAGCAACTGGTGGATGCGCGGGTCGGCGTCGAGGTGATCGGTCCCGGGCTGGCCGCCGGGCAGCACAAGCATGTCGAAGTCGCGCTTCAATGCCTCGTCGAGGGTGGTTTCGGGAAGTATCGTGACGCCGCGGCTGCAGTGTACCGGGCCGGACTCGAGACCGGCGCTGACCACCTCGATGCCGGCGCGCACCAGCAGGTCGATGATGGTTACGGCCTCCAGTTCTTCACAGCCCTGGGCTAGGGGGACAAGAACGCTCGCCATGTGCGGAACCTCTGCATGTGTTGATCGAGAAGCTGGGAGACGGGCAGGATCGCGACGCCTTCGGCGGCCAGTCGCGGCAGCTCCTGCTCCAGTACGTCGAGGGTTTCGGGGTAAGGGTGGCCGATGGCCAGGGCGATGCCGTGTTCGCGCGCCAGGCGCACCGTGCGCTGCAGTTCGGCGCGGATCTTTTCGCGGTCGCGGTCGCTGTCGAGGAACACGTCGCGGCGGATGTTGGGCACCCAGTTCTCGTTGGCGGCCTTCACCGCGACGCTGGCCTTGGTGGTGTAGCTGTCGACGAAGTAGAGTGCGTCGTGGCCGTCCAGTTCCTGCATCAGCCAGCGCATGTAACCCAGATTCTGAGTAAGCAGGCTGCCCATGTGGTTGTTGATGCCTGCGACGTGCGGCACGGCGGCGATGTTGTCGCGCAACTGCCGCAGGAACTGCTGCCGGTTCATGCCCAGGGTCAGGCCGCCGGGGCCGAGGCGGTTGTGGTCCACGGCCTCCATGGGCAGGTGCAGCATCACCTCCTTGTCGAGGCGATGGGCAAGATTGGCCAGTTCGCGGGCATGCGGGGTGTGCGGCAGGAAGGCGTAGGTAACGGCCGCCGGCAGGTGGATGGCGCGCAGGTCGCGATCGCGCAGGTTGCCCAGGTCGTCGATGATGATGCCGATGGCGGCGCGGCCCGGCTCGGCGATGGGGGTGAGTGGTTCCGCCGTGGCCTGCTGCCCGCACAGCATCCCCGCCAGCAGCAGGGATGCGATTTTCGGCAGGCGGGCCTTCGCCTGAATCCATATCTTCATGACGGCGTCTGCTTTATGGTGCAATTTCGTCCACCCTGAAGATACGGATTCAGGTTTCATTCCACTGTGGCCGTCGTCGGTCTGTCAGCGGCTTTCCAGGATCTGCACCCCTTTGAGGATGTTCAAGGCCTCATAGAGCTGGTAGTCCGTCTGTGCCAGGGGCAGCTTGGAGGCCTTTTCACCGTTGTTGGTATCGGACTTTTTCTCGTCCTTTTGCTCCTCGGTGCCGTTCTCCAGATGGCCGGCGAGATCGGCTTCCTTCAGGCGCCCATCCTCGGCGTGCGCCAGGGTGGTGATCTTGACCGGTTCGAGGGTGATGTCCGGCTCGATGCCCTCGGCCTGGATGGAACGCCCGGAGGGCGTGTAGTAGCGCGCCGTGGTGAGTTTCAGGGCGGTGTTGTTGTTGAGCGGCAGGATGGTCTGCACCGAGCCCTTGCCGAAGGTGCGGGTGCCGACGATGAGGGCGCGCTTGTGGTCCTGCAGGGCGCCGGCGACGATTTCCGAGGCCGAGGCGGAACCGCCGTTGACCAGCACCACCAGCGGCGCGTCGCCAAGCAGGGTGCGCGGGGTGGCGCTGAACTTCATCTCGGAGTCACGGATGCGGCCCTTGGTGTAGACGATCAGGCCCTTGTCGAGGAAGGCGTCGGAGACTTCCACCGCGGCGTTGAGCACGCCGCCGGGGTTGTTGCGCAGGTCCAGCACCAGGCCCTTGAGCTTGCCGTCGTTCTCTTCCTTCAGTTTGTCGATGGCGTCGGCCAGATTCTCGCCGGTGTGGGACTGGAAGTGGGAGATGCGCAGGTAGCCGAAGCCATCCTCGAGACTGCGGTGGCGCACGCTCTTTACCTTGATGATGTCGCGGGTAATGGTGATCTTGAGGGGCCTTTCCTCGCCTTCACGGATGATGGTGAGGGTGATGTCGGTGCCCACCTTGCCGCGCATGATGTTGACCGCTTCACGCAGGGTCATGCCCTTGACGGGCTTCTCGTCGAGACGGATGACCAGGTCGCCGGCCTTCACGCCGGCGCGTTGGGCCGGGGTATCGTCGATGGGGGAGATGACCTTGACGAAGCCGTCTTCCATGCCGACTTCGATGCCGAGGCCGCCGAATTCGCCGCTGGTGCCCACCTGCAGATCCTTGAAGCTGTCGGGGTCGAGATAGCTGGAATGGGGGTCGAGGCCGGAGAGCATGCCGCGGATGGCGTTTTCCAGCAGCTCCTTGTCGCTGACGGGTTCCACGTAGTCCTTCTTGATGCGGGCGAAGACCTCGGTAAAGGTGCGCAGCTCGTTGAGGGGCAGCGGCGATGCAGCGTGCTGCGCCTGTTCTTTTTCCGCCAGCACGCCCTGGCCGATGGCCAGCATGACGCCGAGGGTAAGACCGATGAAGAGCACCAACAGGGTGCGGGTATTCGATTTCATGTGTAACTCCGTGGAAAGTGCCGCGATGGTTCGCGATTCAATGGGCACTTCCAATGCGAGATCGTGATCCCTTGTGACGATCCGTCATTAGAAGTGCACAAGTACTTACGGCGCGAGAATTCGCCGATTATGCCGGACTCGAGGGGGGCTTGCACACCCTTGGTGGAGCTTGCTTTCAGGTTTTCGTTAGCGCTTGGCTACTTTCTTAGGCTTGCCCCGGCACCACTTTAGCGGGTTGACGGGCTTGCCGTTGTGGCGGATCTCGAAATACAGCGCATGCTCTTCGTTGCCACCGCTGTTGCCGACCGCGGCGATCACCTCGCCCGCTTCGACCCAGTCGCCCACCTCCTTGTAGAGGCTCTGGTTGCCGCCGTACAGGCTCATGTAGCCATCACCGTGATCGATGATGGCGAGCAGGCCGAAGCCGCGCAGCCAGTCGGAAAAGACCACCCGGCCGTGGGAGACGGTGCGCACTTCGGTGCCCTCGCGACTGCTGATGCGCACGCCCTGCCAGCGCAGCTTGCCCTCCTTGCGCCGCTTGCCGAAGCGTGCCGTGATGCGTCCCGCCGTGGGCCAGATCAGCTTGCCGCGCAATTGGGCGAAGGGCTTGCCCTCGCTGAGTTCGAGGGGGGCTTTCAGTGGCCGCTCGGCGATGCGTTCGAGCAGGCGTTGCAGCTGTTTCTCGTCTTCCAGCAGCCGGGACAGGCGCTGGTCCTTGCCGCGCATGTCCTGTTTCAGCCGCGCCAGCAGTTGTGAGCGCTCACTCCGGCTGCGCTCCAACCGTTGCTTTTCATTGACCCTTTCCGCGCGGTTTCGTTCGAGCTGGCGGGTTTGCTGCTGGATTTTCTCCTCCAGCGTGGCGAGCTCCGTGAGGCGCTCGTCGATGGCGCGGATCTTCTCCAGACGGGCGCGGTTGTAATAGTCGTAGTAGGTCAGGGTGCGTGCCACGGCGGCGGGGTCCTGCTGGCTGAGGAGGATCTTCAGGTATTCCTGCTGGCCGCTGGCATAGGCGGCGCGCAGCTGCTGGCCGAGGGCGATGCGGTGTTGACGCAGGTCGCCGTGCAGACGTTTGCGTTTCTCTTGCAGGTCTTTCAGCTCGCGCTTCTGGCGGCGTATCTGTCGATCGAGTTCACGCAGCAGGGCGGCGGTCGTGCCGATACGTTTTTCCGTGTTGCGCAGGCGGGACTGCAGGGATTGCTGGCGTTGGCGGTCGCTGTCCAGCTCGCTGCGCAGTGCGTGGATCTGCTGCCGCAGCTGCTGCAGGCGGGCCGTGTTGTCGTCATCCGCCGCCTCGCCATGCGTGGGCAGGGCGCCGAGCAGAAGGATGAGCAGCAGGGTGAGGGGCACGGTGTGGCGGGCATCGGTCATGGGATGCCGTGGATGGTACCGCAAGGGGGGTGGGGCGAGAAGTCCGCGGGGGGCGGTCTCCCGTGCCGGATCAGTCTTGCTGATCGCGGCTGTCGCGTTCGGAATCGAGCATCACCAGCGAGTGGCCGCCCATCTCCGGCGGGGCTTCCAGGCCCATCAGGTGCAGCAGGGTGGGGGCGACATCGCACAGGGAGCCGTGTTCTTCCAGCTCGGCGGGGCGGCCGACGTAGATCAGCGGTACCGGATTGTTGGTGTGGGCGGTGTGCGGCTGACCGGTCTCGGGATCGGCCATGCGCTCGGCGTTGCCGTGGTCGGCGGTGATCAGCGCCTCCCCGCCGACCTTTTGCAAGGCCTCGATGACGCGGCCCAGGCAGGCGTCCAGGGCCTCGATGGCCTTCACGGTGGCCTCGAATCTGCCGGTGTGGCCGACCATGTCGGGATTGGCGTAGTTGCAGATGATGGTGTCGTATTTGCCGCTTTCGATGGCGGCGATCAGCTTGTCGGTGAGTTCGGGAGCGCTCATCTCCGGCTGCTGGTCGTAGGTGGCGACGTTGGGTGAGGGTACGAGGATGCGGTCTTCGCCCTCGAAGGGTTCTTCGCGGCCGCCGTTGAAGAAGAAGGTGACGTGGGCGTATTTTTCCGTCTCGGCGATGCGCAACTGGCGCAGGCCCTGGTTGGCGATGTATTCGCCGAACACGTTGTGCAGGCGCTCGGGTGGAAAGGCCACCGGCACGTCGAAGTCGGCGCTGTATTCGGTGAGGCTGACGAAGGTGCCGAGTTTCGGTCGGGCGGCACGCTCGAAGCAGTCGAAGTCCTCCTCGATGAAGGGGCGGGTGATCTGCCGGGCGCGGTCGGAGCGGTAGTTCATGAACACGATCACGTCGCCGTCCATCACCGTCACCGGTTGCTTGCCCTCGGGGACGATGGCGGTGGGGAGGACGAACTCGTCGGTCTCGCCGCGCGCGTAGGCGGCCTTCAGGGCGCTCTGTGCGTCCGGCGCCTGGTATTCGCCCTTGCCCTGGGTGATGAGGTCGTAGGCGGCCTGGATGCGTGGCCAGCGGTGGTCGCGGTCCATGGCGTAGTAGCGGCCGACCACGGAGGCGAAGCGGCCGCCGCCCAGTTCGTCGAACACCTTCTGCATGTTGGCGAGGTAGGTCTTGGCGCTGCGCGGCGGTGTATCGCGGCCGTCGAGGAAGGCGTGCAGGTAGACGTGTTTGGCGCCGCGCTCCACGGCCAGGCGTACCATGGCCTGGATCTGTTCCTCGTGGCTGTGCACGCCACCGTCCGACAGCAGGCCGAGGATGTGCACGGCGCGGTCGTTCTCCACCGCCATGTCGACGGCGTTGGTCAGGGTCAGATTGGTGAAGAACGAGCCGGTGCGGATGGCGCGGCTGACACGGGTGAACTCCTGATACACCACGCGCCCGGCGCCCAGGTTCAGGTGCCCGACCTCGGAATTGCCCATCTGCCCGCTGGGCAGGCCGACCTCGGCCCCGGAACCCTTGATGAGGGTGTGCGGATGCTGTGTCCAGAGCCTGTCCCAATGCGGCTTGCGCGCGCTGTAGATGGCATTGGCTTCGGGGTCTTCGCTATAACCCCAGCCGTCGAGAATGATGGCGATGACAGGAGAGGGCGGTGAGGGAGGTGTGGGCATGGGTTCCTATCTTCTTCTGGCACAGAAGCGCGGAATTCTAAACGATTCTCGCTCTGCCTGGAAAGCACGTGGCCCGGCCCGACGGGCTGGCCAGCGGTAAAATAGGCCTTTTGATCATTACCTGAACCCACGGATTCAGGTATTAGCCTGGTAGGGCGGGCGCGTTTTTTGCGTCCATGCGGTGTGATCCACGATTTGATTCCGCGTGGGCATGAAAAGCCTGCCTACCCTGACTGAATTAACGCAGTCGTATATTACTGTATTTGACTTTGATAATATTTCGGGAAGGAGCGGCCTCACGTCCGCTGATGTCAGCAATTCGGACGCCGAGCCAGCGGCGGCCAAATCGGGGTGTTGTGCTATGAGTAAGACGGAACATTTGATTACCCGTGACGAGGATATCGAGCGCGCCTCGCGCTCCATCAAGGCCATGTCGCATCCCTTGCGGCTGAAGATCCTCTGCGCGCTCGGCGACCAGGAGGTCAGCGTGCAGGATATCGTCGCCATGGTCGGCACCTCGCAGAGCAATATCTCGCAACATCTGGCGATCCTGCGCGACAAGGGCATCCTGATGTCGCGCAAGGACGCCAACCGTGTCTATTACCGCGTGGGCGACGCGCGGACCCTGCGTCTGATCAGCATGATGCGCGAGGTTTTCTGCTCTACCGAGTAATGCCGGCCGGCTCGTGCGCAGTGGCCAGGGTGCCCTGTGCGATGCAGCCGGCAAGGGCTGCCAGGGCAGGCTTCAAAGTCTCGCGGTCGGATGATAGGCTGAAAAAATTCCACCGTTGCGACAAGGAGGTCATATGCCCGCTTCAGCGGAAGAAAAACAAACCCTTCGCGATTTCATCGATGCTTTCTATCGAGCCGCCGGTTTTCATGGCTGGAGCGGTGAAGTCAACGAAAGCGTCGCACAGGTCTTTGGAACCATGCTGTGTTCTGCTATGCGCTGTTCCGACGCGCTGGCGTGGGTACCATCGCCACCAGCCGGTCCGCCAACCATCGCCTGGTTCGCCCGCTCTCTTGGCCGCACCGCTGCCAATCGCCTGCGTAACCTTGAACTGTCAAAACCTGTGCCAAAACCGTTGTCTGGCGATGGAGCAAGGCCTTGCGTTTCGCATCATCCAACGACTTCGCAACCGGAGCCCTTACGACATGCGTTCGCTGATCGGCCTCGTTTTCCTTCTTGCGGCGGGTTGCGCCACGGCCACCCCGGAACCGAAGCCCATTCCATGGCCGGTGGAATCACCATGCGCGAGATGTGTCCTGGTCCAGTATGACCATATTGAAATGCGGATACCCGTCGCGCTGGCGGGGCGGATACTGATACCCGATATTGGCGCGCCAGCACTGATCTTGTTGCCCAATCCCGATTCAGCCGATAACGGCATCTATTTCCTCCAGGAAGACCCGGCTCCCGTTTTGGCCGTGCTGAAACGAGAGAGCCTCGATCGTCGTTATGCTATTCATGACCTGCCCAGCCTCCTGCGCCTGCTGGCCAGTCCGCCATCTGACAAACGGTTGGCCCGAGTCTTTGCCATGCTCGGTTTCGATGATGCCGCAATCGTCACGGTCGCCCGGCACGGGAAACTCACCGCCTGGCGTATCGTTCATTCCGATCCGCTGATGAATGTTCTGTACATCGCCGCCGACGATCATTCCAAGCTATACAAGATTGCCGGGAATCTCTCGGATGCAACCTGGCATAGCCTGCTTGCTCACATGACGTTCTCACCCCCGCCCTGACCCAAACAGCCGTTCCGAAATCCGGCGCGGCGCGAAATGCCCATCTGCCTTGAGGGCGAGCCTGATGGCCGGTTTCGCAATCAAAAGGCATAATCCATTATCCTGATCCCTTTGATTGGGCTTGAGTTTCCCGTCTTTCCGCTATATCGTCCGCCCACTTCTCCATCAGGCAATTCCGAAAACATCATGCAGCAATTCAGTGCGTTCTTTGTCGCCAACTGGCCCCTGTTTCTGGCCCTGGCCATCATTCTCTTCATGCTGGTGCGTTCTTATGTCGGCCCCGGCGCTGCCAGGGCCATGAGCCCCATGGAGGCCCTGCAGCTGATCAATCACCAGAATGCCCTGGTGCTGGATGTGCGCACGGACAAGGAATACCAGGACGGTCACATCATCAATGCCATGCCGGCGCCGCTGGGCATGTTGTCCAACCATTTGACGAAACTGGCGCCATACAAGCAGACACCCATTGTCGTCGTCTGCCGCAGCGGCGCCCGCTCGGCGCAGGCCGTGGCCACCCTGAGAAAGGCGGGCTTCGAGCAGGTATACAACCTCGCCGGTGGCATCATGGCCTGGCAGAACGCCAGCATGCCGCTGACCACGGAGAAGGGCAAGCCGCCGAAGCCGGGCGCGGCGAAAAAGGTGGCGCAAGAAGAAGAGGCCGTGACGGAAGGCGAGGCGGCCATCGAAGAACAGGCCGGGGGTGAAGAAAAGACCGGCGCCAGGGCCATCGGCGAGGATGCGCCAGTCGATAAGCAGGCGCCGGCGGCAGATGCGCCGGTGGAGGAAGAAGGCAAAAAAGACGCCCCCGAAATCGTCATCTACACCACCGCCCACTGCCCCTTCTGCGTGCGCGCCGTCCAGCTCTTGAAAGACAAGGGCGTCGCCTATATTGAAATAAGCGTCGATGGCAAGCCCGAGCTGCGCCAGGAGATGACCCGGAAGGCAGGCTCGAGTTCGGTGCCGCAGGTGTTCGTCGATGGCGAGCACATCGGTGATTGTGACGGCATTCATGCCCTCGATGCGCAGGGCAAGCTGGATTCCCTGCTGGGGCTGACACGAGCGTAACCGTAACCCACAATCCGGGAGGAAACCCCGATGGCCGATTCCCTGCATATTGTGTGTCCCCACTGTGACGGCATCAATCGTGTGCCGCAGGCAAGGCTGGACGCCGGCCCCAAGTGCGGTGTCTGCCACAAGCCTCTCTTCACCGGCGAGCCGTTGGTGCTCGACAGCGCCCGCTTCCAGCGCCACCTGAGCAAGGGCGATCTGCCCCTGCTGGTGGACTTCTGGGCCGCCTGGTGCGGCCCGTGCAAGATGATGGCGCCGGTGTTTGCGCAGGCCGCGCAGCAGCTCGAGCCGCAGGTACGGCTGGTCAAGATCAACAGCGAAGAAGAGCAGCAGCTGTCCGCCCAGCTCGGCATTCGCAGTATTCCCACCCTGATTTTGTTCAAGAACGGTCAGGAGGCGGCGCGCCTGTCCGGCGCCATGGATCTGGGCAATCTGCTGGCCTGGACGCGCCAGCATCTGTAGCCGCCGCGCGGCCGGCCTGCCGGTTTCAATTTCAGCACCGAGCCAGTAGACTTTGCGCACCTCTGAATCCGGCCCCACACGGGCCTCGCACATGGAATTATCGCAATGTCAGAATCGGAACAAGACACCGCCTCGCAGGCCGATCGGCCGCAACAGCAGTTCGCCCTGCAAAAGATCTACCTCAAGGATCTCTCCTTCGAGACGCCCAACTCCCCTGCCATCTTCACCGAGCAGTGGGAGCCCGCCATCAACGTCGAACTGCAGTCATCGGGCAAGCCCCTGGCCGAGAACGTCCACGACGTGGTGCTGACCGTTACCGTGACCGCCAAACTGGGCGACAAAATCGCCTACCTGGTGGAAGTGCAGCAGGCCGGCGTGTTCACCGTGGCCGGCTTCAGCGATGAGGAACGCGCCCACATGCTGGGCAGCTATTGCCCCAACATCCTCTTTCCCTTCGCCCGCGAAGCCATCGCCGACCTGGTCGCCAAGGGCGGTTTCCCGCAGATGCTGCTGGGCCCGGTGAACTTCGACGCCATGTACGCCGAGCACCTGCAGCGCCAGCAGCAAGCCAGGGGTGACGGCGAAGCGGCCGTACATTAAGCCCTTGTCCACACCCGCCTTGTCCGCCATCGACGCCACGCCGGTCACCGTTCTCGGCGCCGGGTCCTGGGGTACCGCGCTGGCCATCCAACTGGCCCGCGGTGGCCGACCGGCCACCCTCTGGGGACATGACCCCGCGCACATGGCCAGTCTGCGGGCGGAGCGCGTCAACGCACGTTATCTGCCGGATGTGCCGCTGCCGGACAAGTTGCAACTCAGTGACGACCTGGCCGCGGCCGTGCGGGACGTGCGCGACGTTCTCGTCGTCGTGCCCAGCCATGCCTTCCGCGCCGTTTTGCAGGCCATGCAGCCACACCTGCACGCCGATGCCCGCCTGATGTGGGCCACCAAAGGGCTGGAATCCGGCTCCGGCAAGCTGCTGCACCAGGTGCTGGAAGAAGTATGCGGCGAGGCGCAGACCATGGCCGTGGTGTCCGGCCCCACCTTCGCCCGCGAGGTGGCCGTGGGCCTGCCGACGGCATTGACCGTGGCCTCGAAAGATGCGGCTTATGCGCGCTTCGTCGCCGAACGGCTGCGAAGCGGCACCTTTCGCGCCTACACCAGTTCGGACGTCACCGGCGTGGAAGTGGGTGGGGCGGTGAAAAACGTGCTCGCCATCGCCGCCGGCATCTGCGACGGCCTGGGCTTCGGTGCCAATGCCCGCAGCGCCCTGATCACCCGTGGCCTGGCCGAGATCATGCGCCTCGGCGCCGCCCTCGGCGGCCGTCACGAGACCTTCATGGGCCTCGCCGGGCTGGGCGATCTGGTGCTCACCTGCACCGACGACCAGTCGCGCAACCGCCGCCTGGGCCTGGCGCTGGGTCGCGGCAACACCCTGGAGGCCGCGCTGGCCGACATCGACCAGGTGGTGGAAGGCGTGCAGACCGCGCGCGAGGTGCATAACCTGGCCCTCAGTCAGGGGGTGGAAATGCCCATCACCGAGCAGGTGCACGCGGTGCTGTACGAGGCGCGCGCGCCGAAGGAAGCGGTGCAGGCATTGCTGACCCGGGAGCAGAAGGCGGAGAATGTCTGAGGACTGAGGACTGAGGACTGGGCGGTGACTCAGGTGCCGCCGTTGAAGCCCTGCTGCCGCCACGCCTCGAAGGCGATGATCGCCACCGCGTTGGACAGGTTCAGGCTGCGGTTGCCCGGCCGCATGGGGATGCGCAACAGCTGATCCGCGGGCAGGTTGTCCAGCACCGCGTCCGGCAGGCCGCGGGTCTCGGGGCCGAACAGCAACGCATCATCCGGCCCATAGCTCACTTCACTGTAATTTTTCCGGCCGCGGGTGGAGCAGGCGAGAATCCGTGCCGGCCGCACCGCCTCGACGAACGCCGCCAGCGAATCGTGCAGCGCCACATCGGCGAATTCGTGATAGTCCAGCCCCGCGCGGCGCAGCTGCTTGTGCGACATGTCGAAGCCCAGCGGGCGGATCAAATGCAGTTTTGCGCCACAATTGGCGCACAAGCGGATAATATTGCCCGTGTTGGGCGGGATTTCCGGCTGAAACAAAACCACGTGAAACATACTTGGACTTTATTCGGGGTGGGATGAATGGTGCACAAACTGCAAAAAGACATGCTGGTGAGCGAATTCTGCGGCATGCGCTTCGACACGCCGCTGGTGCTGCTGTCCGGCTGCGTCGGCTTCGGCGAAGAATACACGCGGGTCAAGGGCTTTACCAACCGCGACGCCGGCGCCGTGTGCCTCAAGGGCACCACCCTGGCGCCGCGCCTCGGCAACCCGCCGCACCGCGTGTGCGAGACGCCGCAGGGCATGATCAACGCCATCGGCCTGCAGAACCCGGGCGCGCGTTACGTGGTGGACGAGATCCTGCCCACGCTGGACTTCGACGAGACGCGCTTCATCGCCAACATCTCCGGCTCCTCGGTGGAGGAATACGCCGAGGTGGCGCGCATCTTCGACGACTCGCCCATCGACGCCATGGAGATCAACATCTCCTGCCCCAACGTCAAGGAGGGTGGCGTGGCCTTCGGCAACGACCCGGACATGTCCGCGCGGGTGGTGGAGGTGGTGCGCAAACAGACCGAGAAGCCGTTGATCACCAAGCTGTCGCCCAATCAGACCGATATCCAGGAAAACGCCCGCCGCTGCATCGAGGCCGGCAGCGACGCCTTCGCGGTGATCAACACCCTGATGGGCATGGCCATCGACATCGAGGCGCGCGCACCCATCATCGGCAACAACCAGGGCGGCCTGTCCGGCCCCGCCATCAAGCCCGTCGCGGTGCTCAAGACACATCAGGTCTACCAGGTGTGCCGCGATCACGGCATCCCCATCATCGGCCAGGGCGGTGTCGCCACTGCCGAGGACGCGCTGGAATTCCTCATCGCCGGCGCCTCGGCGGTGGGTGTGGGCACGGCGCTGTTCTACGACCCGCTGGTGTGCAAGAAGATCAACGACGGCATCGTCGCCTACCTGGAACGCCACGAACTCACCGAGGT
>DRQN01000011.1 GCA_011371455.1 Gammaproteobacteria bacterium | reverse complement strand
GCGAAAGCCGCACCATCACCATCAACGCCCCGGTGGTGGCGGACGTACTGGCGGGCAGCCTGATCACCGCACCGGTGCGGGTCACCTCGAGCGATGTCATCGACGTCGTCGATGTGAGCAAGACCGTGGCGGTGAACAACGACCCCATGTAGCAACTGGCCATCAGCGCCTCGAAGGACCCGCTGATGCCGGGCGAGGGCTTCGTCTACCGGGTAGACCTCGGCAACATCTCGGCCGGCGCCATCGCCAATGGCCAGCTGCGGCTGAGCCTGCCCGCGGGCGTGAGCGTGGACGCGGTGAGTGATGGCGGCAGCGACCTGGGCAGCGGCGTGGTGAGCTGGGACGTGGCCAGCCTGGCGGTGGGCGGCAGCCTGCGCCGGGAGGTGGCGGTGACGGCCGATGCTGCTCGACGTGCCCCTGCGGGTGACGGCGACCGAGTTGGTGGACACCATTGAGCTGCGGTACGTCACGCCCGTCGGCAATTGAGTCCGTCTGTCAGCGGTGCGGAGGCCGTCCCTGGCCTCCGCATCGCTTTGGTGCCGCTGCGCAGACTGCGTTGGGGCCCACTACCGCTGCGCTTTGATGTCTGGCTGCCCAGCGGCACACGATGGCTGAACAGGACATATCTCGTGAACGGGTCGACCACCACTATTCGCCCCAGAATCGGGAACATTCTGACCCGCTCTACCCACCCGCTCGCTACGATGAGCCAACCCTCCTAGCCTGGTAACAGCGGCCTGGCCCACCACACCACGGCAAGGATCACGAAGGGCAATAGCAGGTTGAGGCGGAAGCCGGCCCGGGCCATGGCGTCCATGCCGACGCGACCGGTGGCGAAGACGATGGCGTTGGGTGGTGTGGCGACCGGCAGCATGAAGGCGCAGGAGGCGGCCAGGGTGGCGCTGAGCAGCACCATGGCCAGGTCATAGTCGCTGGACAGGGCCACGGCGGCGAGGATGGGCAGCATTACCTGGGTGGTGGCGGTGTTGCTGGTGATCTCGGTGAGGAAGACGATGGCCAGGGCGATGCCCAGCAGCACCAGTGGCAGGGGGATGCCGGCGAGGAAGTGCGCCTGGGTACCGATCCACTGGGAAAGCCCGGAGCCCTGCATGCCCATGGCGAGGGCGAAGCCACCGCCGAGCAGGATGAGGATTTCCCAGGGCAGGCGGCCGATGGCCTGATGGCCGAGGATGGGGCGGCCGTCCTTCACCGGCACCAGAAACAGCAGCAGGGCGGCGGTCATGGCCACGGTGCCGTCGTCCACGCCAGGGTGGGGCAGCAGGGAGGACCAGCCCGGCAGTTGGAAACCCTCACCCTGGATGCCTTGGCGGGTCATCCATGCCAGGGCGGTGAGGCCCAGTACCCAGGCGACGAAGGATTCGTCACGGCGCATGGGACCGAGTGCCTGTTGTTCCTGGGTCAGGCCGAGGACGGCGTCCCGGGCCCAGGACAGCTTGCGCAGCCGATACATGAACAGCAGCAGCAACAGCGTGACGCCCGCCAGCACCATGGGCACGCCGACGAACATCCATTGCAGGAAGCCCGGCACGGCGTCCGGCGCGTGGATGCGCATGTTCTCCAGAAACACCAGGTTGGGCACCGTGCCCACCGGCGTGCCCATGCCGCCGATGTTGGCGGCGTAGGCGATGACCAGCAGCAGGGCGGGGGCCAGTACGGCGAGTTGTTGTGCCCCCAGGGCCTTGTCCAGCCGGGTGAGGACGGCGATGCCGATGGTCGCCATCAGCATGGTGGTGGCGGTGTTGGACACCCACATGGAGAGAAAGGCGGTGGTGAGGGCGAAGCCGGCGAGGATCTGCCCGGGGCTGCGGTGCAGGCGGGCGAGGATGGCCAGGGCAATGCGCCGGTGCAGGCCGGTGCGTTCCATGGCCTGGGCGATGAGGAAGCCGCCCACGAACAGGAACATGATGCTGTTCATGTAGCGTGGCGCCGTTTCCCGCGCGGTGGCGATGCCGGTGAGGGGAAAGGCGATCAGCGGGATCAGCGCGGTGACTGCCAGCGGCACGCATTCCGTCAGCCACCAGATGGCCATCCACAGCACGATGCCGAGCATGAAGGGCGCACGCGGGTGCTCGGGGATCTCCAGCAGCAGCGGCGTGAGCATTCCCAATGCCGGCCCGAGCAGCAGCGCGGCTTGTTGCAGCCGCGTCCGTTTCGCCTGTGGCTCGTCCATCCGCGCAGGGGCCTGATGCCGGGCCTAGGTGCTGGCGGTGCGGTCGCTGTTGCTGGTCAGCGTGCCCGGCCTGGCAAAGCGCAATACCAGATAGCCGGTGACAGCGGACAGGAAAGAGGCGGTAAGAATGCCCAGACGTACCGGCTTGATGTATTCCTGTCCCACGTGCTCGAAGGCCAGTGAGGCGATGAACAGGCTCATGGTGAAACCGATGCCGCACAGCAGGGTGATGCCGTAGAGCTGGGTCCAGCTTGCGCCCTCGGGCAGCTTCGCCCACTTCATCTTGACCAGCAGCCAGCAGACCGTAAATATGCCCAGCTGCTTGCCGACGAACAGGCCGAGGATG
This sequence comes from Gammaproteobacteria bacterium, assembly GCA_011371455.1. Classification (GTDB taxonomy): domain Bacteria; phylum Pseudomonadota; class Gammaproteobacteria; order SZUA-152; family SZUA-152; genus DRQN01. Next base: position 1,225 of record DRQN01000011.1, on the reverse strand, counting down.
ATGCCCAGGGTGACCGGCTCCATCAGGCTGGCCAGGCTCATGTTCCCCAGCGGCACACCGGCATTGGCGAAGGCGAACACCGGCAGGATGATGAAGGCGACGATGGGGTGGAGGTCGTGCTCCAGGGCGCGCAGGGGCGAGTGCTGCGGCTTGGCCGGGTTGCGCATGGGAATCATGAAGGCCAGGGCGACGCCGGCCAGGGTGGCGTGCACCCCGGACTTCAGCACCGAGGCCCACATGATCAGCCCTACCAGCAGGTAGGCGGGCACATCCATGACGTTGCGCCGGTTCATGATGAACAGGATCACCAGGCAAACGCCCGCCACGGTCAACGAGGTGGTGGAGAGGTCGGCGGTGTAGAACAGGGCGATGATGATGATGGCGCCGACGTCGTCCAGTACCGCCAGCAGCATCAGGAACAGCTTCAGCGAGGCTGGCACGCGTTTGCCCAGCAGGGCGACGATGCCGAGGGCGAAGGCGATGTCGGTGGCGGAGGGGATGGCCCAGCCGCGCATGCGGACGGGATCTTCGTGATTCAGCCAGGTATAGATCAGCGCCGGCACCACGATGCCGGCCAGGGCGCCGATGGCCGGCAGCACCACCTGCGCCGGCTCGGACAGCGCGCCTTCCATGAATTCACGCTTCAGCTCCAGGCCGACGAGGAAGAAGAATATAGCCATCAGGCCGTCGTTGATCCACAGCAGCAGGGGTTTGGCGATGATGAAATCGCCGATCTGGATCACCACCGGCGTTTGCAGCAGGCTGTTGTACATGCCGCTGAGAGCCTGGGTGTTGATCATGATCATGGCGATCAGGGCGGCAATGATGAGCAGGATGCCGCCGGCGCTTTCCTGTTGAAAGAAACGGCGAATGAGGTTCATGAACATAGAGTGACCGATGGTGTTTAAAAGTCGGCCATTCTAAACAGAAGACGTTGCCGGGTATAGCGCAATCCTCCGCCGTTGCAGGACCACGCCATCTAACTACCCGCACGATCCTTGACAGTTTGTATCGACGAGCTTGTTTTTCACCATGAAGGCGGGATTCAGGAGAAGGTAAGCGGTCGATGGACCTCCAAAACCTCTGAGGGGCCCTTATATGGGGCGTTTGGCGCATATCCAAGCCTGGCCCGGTTTCTGTCGGTCTCATGGCTCACCTCCTGGGTGAGAATGAAACCGGACAAATCACGTGCTACAAGTCCGGACAGTTTATTTGCTCCTAACAT
>DRQN01000010.1 GCA_011371455.1 Gammaproteobacteria bacterium | reverse complement strand
CCGGCGGCTGCAGCAAAGGGCGCGGCGGCTCCATGCACCTGATCGATACCGAGGCCGGTTTCATGGGCTCCACGGCCATCGTCGGCGGCACCGTGCCGGTGGCGGTGGGCGCCGCCTGGGCCAGCCAGCTGCGTGGCGAGGGCCGCGTGGTCTGCCTGTTCTTCGGCGACGGCTGTTTCGAGCAGGGCGTGATGCACGAATCGATGAACTTCGCCGCCCTGCACCGGCTGCCGATCCTGTTCGTGTGCGAGAACAACCACTATGCCGTCTACACCCCGTTAGAAGAAAGACAGCCCGCGCGGCCCATCCACGCCATCGCCAGCGCCCACGGCCTGCACGCGCAGGAGCTGGACGGCAACCGCCTGCCCGACGTGCGCACCGCGGCCGATGAGGCCGTACACCGCGCCCGCGCCGGCGACGGCCCGCAATTCCTGGAATTGCACACCTGGCGCTGGCGCGAGCACTGCGGGCCGGACATCGATGACCACCTGGGTTATCGCGCCCCCGAGGCACAGGCCGACTGGCTGGCCCGTTGCCCCATTGAACACGAGGCGGCACGCCTGTGCTCGCTCGGGCTGCTCGACGACATCGGCCGGCAGCACATCGAAAACGCTATCCAACATGAAATAGAGCGTGCCTTCGATGACGCCCTGCGCGCGCCCCTGCCCCGAGCAGAAAACATGTACGGACACCTCCATGGCCAGTAACCCCGTCACCGATATCTCACCATCGCCCACGCTGCGCGAACAAACCGGCATCGAGGCCCTCAACGATGCCCTCGCCCTGTGTCTGCAACGCGACCCGGCGACCCTGCTGATCGGCGAGGGCGTGCCCGACCCCAAGGGCGTCTTCGGCACCACCGCCGGCCTGCGCCAGCGCTTCGGCCCGCAACGCGTGCTGGACATGCCACTGGCGGAAAACGCCCTTACCGGCATCTGCATCGGCGCCGCCATCAGCGGCCTGCGGCCGATCATGGTGCATCAGCGCATCGACTTCGCCCTGCTGGCCATGGACCAGCTGATCAACAATGCCGCCAAATGGCGCTACATGTTCGGCGGCCAGGCCCAGGTACCGCTGGTGGTGCGCTGCATCGTCGGCCGTGGCTGGGGCCAGGGGCCGCAGCATGCACAAAGCCTGCAGAGCCTGTTCGCCCACATCCCGGGGCTGAAGGTGGTAATGCCGGTATTCCCCGACGACGCCAAGGGCATGCTGTGCGCCGCCGTCGCCGACGACGACCCGGTGATCTTCATCGAGCACCGCTGGATACACCCGCTGCGTGGCGAGGTACCCAGCGGCCATTTCGAAACACCGCTGGGCAAGGCGCGGCGGCGCCGCGAAGGCAGCCACATCACCATCGCCGCCTTTTCCTACATGACCCTCGAGGCCCTGAGCGCGGCACGCGCCCTCGCCCGCCTGGGCATCAAGGCCGAGGTCATCGACATGCGCAGCGTCAGCCCGCTGGACGTGCCCGCGGTGCTGCGCTCGGTGGCCAGGACCGGCCACCTGCTGGTGGCGGACACCGGACACCAGAGCTTTGGCGCCGCCGCCGAACTCATCGCCCGCGTCACCCGCCAGGGCTTCGACCACCTGCGCGCCGCGCCCGCCAGCGTCGCCCTGCCCGACCTGCCCTGCCCCACCTCCCATGCCTGGGCCGAACACTATTATCCGACCGCCATCACTATCGCCGAGCAGGCGCTGCGGGTGTGCGGCATGCCCATCGGCGAGGCCCAGCGGCGGGAACTGGACAAGCTGCAAGCAAACACACCGGCGGATATTCCCAACCCCGATCATCACGGCCCCTTCTGAGGCCGGAACGAACCGCAAGGAAACACCATGCCCGACAATCAACCACAGAAAAACCGCTTCGGTAACACCGTACAGACCGAGCTCCCCGACGACGCACCACGCGCCCGGCGTCCCGGCCACAGGCTGCGCACCTCCAACGACATCGTCGATCGCAGCGAACTGGAATCCGGCAACACGCGGAGCGCCTCGGTGCACACCCTGCAGGGCCAGAAGGTCGAGCTGGTGCACGCCAAGGGGCAGGTCGGCCTGGTGCGCCTGGAAACGGCGCAGCCGGCCAGCGTGCCCAACCAGTTCACCGGCCCCAGCTACCGCAACCGCGGCGAGCGCTTCCGCTTCGACGGCCACAAGATGCTGCATCACCTCGACCGCGTGATGGCCTGGCAGAACGGCGAACGCTTCGCCCCCGTACACATCGACATGGGGCTGACCAAGTTCTGCAACACAGCCTGTATTTACTGTTATGCGGTGGTGCAAAACATGACCAAAGGAACGATGATCGAGCGCGATGCCCTGCTGCGTTACATCGAGGACTGCGGACGCCTCGGCGTGCGCTCGCTGGGCTTCATCGGCGATGGCGAACCGACCCTGAACCCGGCGCTCTACGACGCCACCGTGCTGGCCGGGCAACAGGGCATCGACACCGCCATGGCCACCAATGGTCTGCTGCTGGACATGGATCGCGCCCACGACCTGCTGGCCAACATGTCGTGGATTCGCTTCAATCTCTCCGCCGGCACCCCCGAGGGTTTTCAGCGGGTGCACCAGTCCAAGGGCAAGAACTTCGACCTTCTGGTGGAAAAGATTCGCAGCCTGGTCGCCATCAAGAAAGCACATGACTACGACTGCACCATCGGCCTGCAAATGGTGCTGATCCCCGAATGCTACGACCAGGTGCTGGCCGAGGCGGAGCTGGGCGCGGAGCTGGGCGTGGACTATTTCGTCATCAAGCACTGCTCCGATTCCGAGTACAAGGAAATCGGCATCGACTACAAGGATTACGCCAGCATCGAAGACGTGCTCAAACGGGCGGAGAGCCTGTCGACCGGGGAGTATGTGGTACAGGCCAAGTGGAACAAGATCCGCGCCAGCGAGGAAACGGAGCTTTATCGCAACGGCTACCGCAAATACGACGTCTGCCTGGGCACGCCCTTCCTGCTGCAGATCTCCGGCAACGGCAAGATCTACCCCTGCGGTCCCTTCTTCAACAAGGAACGCTTCTACATGGGCGACCTGCACGATGGTTCATTCTTCGACCTGGTCAACAGCGACCACTACTGGAATGTGCACAGGGACATCGCCGAATCGGTGGACGTGCACAAGGACTGCGCCATCGGCTGCCGGCAGGACTACGTCAACAAATTCCTGTGGGATATCCGCAATCCACCGGAGCATATCAACTTCATTTGAGGCTGGAGAAACCCGATAACCGCAGGTTGGGCACCGCCCACCCTTCTACGGTTACTGTAGAAACACTCAACCGCGAAGGGCGCAAAAAACGCAAAGCTTGCCAGGAATGAGCCGACAGCTTTTGCGTTTCTTTACGCCCTTTGCGGTAGAAACGTCTTCCAGAAAATTCCTCTGGCGAAATCAGCTGCCGGATTGCTGAAACTGGCCATAGGCCGCCAACGCCTTGCGGTTGCTGGAGAGGGTGTTCAGCTTCGCCAGCAGTTCCCCGCGCAGGGCCTCGGCACGGCGTACGATCTCGGCATCCATGCGCATGACCTGCTGGATCTCGTCCACCGGTGGCCGCGGTTTGTCGTTGCAAAACACCTGCGACAACAGGCGGTGCCGCCGCCCTTCCAGCTCCACCATGCGTTCGATCTCGCCGGCGTGCACCGACTCCGTCATCTTCCGGGTGAGTGCGACCACTTCCTGCCAGGCATCGAACGCTGCCACGGCATCCTTACGATCGGCTGTGGGCATCCTGCACTTCCTGCGGGATGGCGTCCCAGGCTTCCTTGATGGGTTTGATGAGGTTGATCACCTCATCGAGGATGGCAACGTCGTTGCTGGCATTGGCTTCCGTGAGCCGCCGCTCCATGTAGTCATAGAGCGCAAACAGGTTCTCGGAAATCTCGCCGCCCTTTTCCATGTCCAGGCTGACCCGCAGGCCCTCGACGATGGCGACGGCGGAAATAATGTGCTGCGCCTTCTTGTCGATGATGCCCTGGGCCATGTAGCCGCGGGCGGTGGCGATCTTGTCCAGGGCCGCCTGCAACAGCATCTGGATCAGGCGGTGAGGGCTGGCAGCGCCGACACCACTGTGTACGGCCACCTCGGTGTAGGAATTCAAGGCGCCTGCTGCGTTACCCGTATAGCTCATGATGTTTCACCATTCGTTCGTCTGTGTCGTTTCATCTGTGTCCGTCAATCGTTGCGGTCCGGTGGGCTTCAGCCCGCGGCCGACCCCGGCAGCGAGCCCAGCTGTTGCGCGAGAAAATTGCTGGTGCTCTGCATGCTGGAAAGCAGGCCGTCGAGCGCCGTGAATTGGGCGCGATAACGGGCCTCCGTGAGGGTCAGGCGGTATTCGAAATTCTCGATCTGGGCATCGATGCGGTCGATGCGCGCGTTGATGCCGTCCTCGCGCGTGTCGATGATGCCATCGATGGCCAGTTGCCTGTCGGCCAGCGCCTCGAGGCGGAAGGCATAGCCCTGGTCGTCATGGGCAAAGAGTTCGGCGACGCCATTGAAGTCCTCGGCGAGCTTTTCATTCAACACGCTCGTGTCGAGTTCCAGCTCTCCCGTGCGCGTGGTCTTGATGCCGACCTCGGACAGGAACTGCAGGCTGGTGCCCAGCCCCGTGGGCGCCGTGTTGAAGATGTTGCGCATTTCCGACTGTATGGAAATCAGCGTGTTGTCGCCCTGCAGGTCACCCTTGGACAGGTAGCCGATCATGCCCTGCAAATCGTTGAAAGCATTGACGAAGGCCTGCACGTTTTCCTGCACCGCGCCGATATCCCGGCTCACGGTCAGGGTTTCGGTGGTGCCCGTTGCTCCCAGGGCATTGAGTTCGATGGTGACGCCCTCGATGGCACCCGTCACCGTATTGGAGGCGCTGGTCACCTGGTGGCCATCCAGTAAAAAGATGGCGTCCTGCGCCGCACTCACCGTGGTCATGCCCAGGGTGGCGGCCACATTGCCACTGACATCGCTCAGCGTCACGCTGTTGGCGGCGCCGGTCTTGTCGCTGCTGAGCAGCAGGCGGCTACCGCTGTCCACCGTGATCACGGTGGCGGTGACGCCGGTATTGTCCGTGGCGGAATTGATGGCATTCTTGATGCCATCGAGAGAATCATTGCTCGCGTCGATGACCACATCGAAGCTGTTGCCACCCAGGTCGATTCGCAGGGTGCCGGTGGCCGCGATACTGCTCGAGGTGTCGGCGAAGTCCAGCGAGGTGAGCCTGTGCGCCTGCGCCAGCTGGTTGGTGCCGTTGTCGGAAAAATCGATGCTGTAGCTGCCGGGGGCCGCCGTCGAGGAGGCGCCCACGGTAAACACACCGTCGTTGGAGGAACTGGCGGCGTTGACGGAAAACTTGTCGATGGCGCCCAGGCTGCCCATGGCCGACTTGAAATCGGAAATGGCGCCCTTGAGACGACCGTAGGCGCTGAGATCGGTATTCAGCTCGTCCTTGCGGGCATTCATCACCCCCAGTGGCAGGCGTTCGGCGGCCATCAGGGCGCCGATGAGTCCATTGATATCCAGACCCGAGCCAATACCCGGTGATGAAATAGCGACCATAGTGCCGGTTCCTCGTAATACCTGCCCGCGAAGTATCGCGGGTCTTCAAACGACTAATGGCTAGCGAGCAAGTTTCAGGCCAGATTCCGGGCCAGAGCCAGGCAGGCTTCAGACCTTGTCCTGAAACAGGGTGCCCTTGTCTTCGTGCAGCTGCATCATGCGGCGTGCCAAAGCCAGCAATTCTTCGGAAGGGATCTGCCGAATCACCTCATCCGTGGCGGAATCCATCACCTTGATCACCGTGTCGCCGGTCACATCGTCGACCTCGAACTGCAGGGCTCGATCCTGGCGCTGGACGAAATCATTGAGGTTCTGCACGGTTTCACGGACTTCACGTGAGCGCGCCTCGGCATCAGCCGTCTGCGGGGTCGAGGCCGGCGGCAAGTCTTTGCCAGTGGCTGGCAAGTTGCCCTCCGCACCGGCATCCACGGATCTCGATGCGACGGGACGCGCCGACCGGATATCCGGCGCCACCTGGACCATGGCCATTTCAGTCACACTTGGCATGCTACATCTCCTTACAGCGCCCCCGGGACATCGGGCCCGGGGGACTGTCTACTGGCCCGTTAACGCAAGAGCGACAGGATGTTCTGCGGTACCTGGTTGGCCTGCGACAACATGGCCACACCCGCCTGCTGCAGGATCTGCGCACGGGTCAGGTTGGCCGTCTCGGCGGCAAAATCCGTGTCCTGAATGCGGCTGCGGGAGGCGCTCAGGTTCTCCACCGTAACCTGCAGATTGCGCACCGTGGATTCGAAGCGGTTCTGCTTGGCACCCAGATCGGCGCGGATGGAGTTGATGCGGTCCAGAGCCGAATCCGCCAGGCCGATGGCGCTCAGCGCACCCACGGCGGTACTGACGTTGGCGTTGGTGATGAAAGAGGTGATACCACTGGCGCCGGCGATGTCCTTGAACTGGATCTTCACCTGATTGACGGCGGCGGCGGAGCCCTGGCCAATCTGGAACGCCGCTGACTGGGTGGAACCAATGACCTTGACGCCATTGAAGGTCACGGCATCGGCGATTCGGGAAATTTCCTCGCGCAGCTGAACCACTTCGTTGTCCAGGGCCTTGCGTTCGGCATTGGTGTAGTTGCCGTTGGCCGACTGCACCGCCAGTTCACGCACGCGCTGCACCATGCTGGTGACTTCCTGCAGGGCGCCCTCGGCGGTCTGCGCCAGGGAGATGCCGTCATTGGCATTACGGATGGCCTGGTTGTAACCGCGGATCTGCGAGGTCAGGCCTTCGGCAATCTGCAGGCCGGCCGCATCATCCTTGGCGCTGTTGATACGCAGGCCGGAAGACAGACGCTCCAGGGAGGTCTGCAAAGCGCCCTGGGAAGAGTTCAGGGCACGCTGGGAGTTCAACGACATGACATTGGTATTGATAAACTGAGGCATTTTAATGCTCCTCTGAAAGTACGCGCCCGCTCATGCCCCAAAGGGCCGGGCTGCTTGATCTAGCGGATACGGTGCCTCGCACTCGGGCTCCATTTACCGCTCCCAACTCACTTATCGGTCCCGGGGCCGCCAATCTTTAGCCCAGGGGCGAAAAAAAACGGCCGCCTGCCCTGCCTTCCACAGGCCGATAACGCCTCCCGAAACCCCGTGTTTTCGCCAATAGAATCAATTGACTGCAAGCAATCCAGAGAGAAGCGGCAACGATACAGCGGCAATGGCATATTTCCTGCTTGCCACGAGATCAGAAACCCATAACGTCATGAACCCGACACGGGACCGCACATTGACCATTCCACTCCCAGGCCTCGACACCGCCGAGAACGGCTTTCTGACCAATCGCTTCGGCGAGAGCTATCTGCACGCCGTCAACCGCGACGCCTTCAACAAGATCGGCTCGCAGGCCGTGTTCCAGCAGCAGCTGCCGGACAACCTGTGGGAAGAGGACCGCCTGCACATCATCATCGGCACGGATTCCGGGCTGCTGATCCGCCACGTCCAGGCCCACGGCGTGCCGCCGGGAAGCCGCTTCCTGTTCGTCGAGCTGACCGAAGTCATCGAACTGGTGAAGCAGCGCCTCGGCGACCTGCCGGCGGAACCACGCATCACCCTGGCCTCGCCGGAATCCTGGCAACAGGCGGCACAGGATGCCGACATCGACACCTATGTCTATCTGGACCGGCTCCAGCTGCTGAAGTCCGTCGGCGCCACCGATGCCTACCTGCCGACCTACCGTGACCTGCATGCCTCGGTGGAAGGCGACCTCAAGGCCTGGATCTGGGCCCTGCGCAGCCAGCTCGCCAGCAGCAGTTTCATTCAGTGCCAACTCGACAATCTGGCCGAAAACCGCCTCCCCGCCACCTGCCTCAAGGGCGGCTTTGGCGGCCACAGCGCCGTACTCCTCGCCGGCGGGCCATCCCTGGACGACATCCTGCCCTGGGTGCGGCAGCACCGCGAAGACCTGCTGGTGGTGGCAGTGTCCCGTATCGCCCGGCGGCTGCTGGAAGAGGACATACAACCCGACATCGTCTGCACCATCGACCCCACCCGCCTCAGCTTCGACGTCAGCCGCGAGATGCTGAATTTCGACCCCGAGCGGGTGCTGCTGGTCAACGCCTACCACGCCTACCCGCCGCTGCTCTCGCAATGGCGGGGCGACAGCCTGTTCCTCGGCCCCGCCTTTCCCTGGCCGGCCGAGGCGCTGGACGACAACCTGCCCGTCACCGGCCCCACGGTGTCCAACACCGCCATCGCCCTGCTCATGGAGATGGGCGTGGCGCGAATCATCTTCGCCGGTCTCGACCTCTGCAGCCGTCCGGACGGCAGCCGTTACGCCGCCGGCAGCAACGAAAGCCAGGCGGGCCATTCCCTCGGCATGGTCGGCCTGCGCGTGCCCACCAATGCCGGCGGCATGAGCGACACCAGCGAAGACTTCATGCAGTCCATCCACGACATCGGCCGCCAGGCGGCCGCCGCCCGCGAGCGGGGCATACGCCTCATCAACCCCTCGCCCCACGCGGCGCGCATCGCCGGTATCGAATACATCCCGCTGGCAGAGATCGAACTGCCCTCCGCGCCGCGGAACGTACGCCAACAGATCACCGCCCGCCTGCCCGCCAGCGACCGCCAGGCGCGCCTCGACCACTACCGGAAAACCGAGCGCGAACTGCTGCGGGTCGAAAACCAACTGCGCAAGATCCGCGCCCTGAGCCTGGACGCCCTGCGCTACAACGACGGCCTGTTCGGCCGCAACGGCATGGCGCAAAGCTTCAAGTACAAGCACAAGATGGACAAGGTGGAAAAGCGCCTCAACCGTGATTTCCCGCAACTCGGCGCACTGGTCAAACGCTTCGGCATCCGCCAGTTCCTGCGCATCCTGCGCACCGACGAACGGGAATGGAGCGACGAAGAGGTGGAAGAAACCGGCCGCACCTATTACCAGTCCTACCACGACGGCGCCGACCGCCTGCTCGAACTGATCGGGAACGCCCTCATCCGCCTGCGCTCACGCATCGCCGAAGAGGACCAGCCCGCCGACCTCGACGCCCTCGCCCGCCAGTGGCGCGCGGACGGGGCGCCGGGCCGCGGACGCGTCTGGCGCCACCGGCACCCGCAGGCCGCCCTGAGCGAACAGGCACGGGCCCTGCTCGACCAGCTGGACGCGGAATTCGACGCCAGCCTCAACGAGCAGGACACCCCGCACATGGCCCGCTGCCGCCAGCAGGCCGGGCTGGAAAACGTGCCCAGCAAGGCCGCCCTGTTGTTCCGTCAGGGCGACCAGGAAGGGCTGCGCAACCTGGCCGAGGCACTGGGCCAGATCGACGGCGCCGAGGCCCGCGAGCTGCGCCACTTCGTCCTCGGCCATCTGGCCGAGAGCGAGGGCCGCGACGACGATGCCCTGCAGGCCTATCAGCAGATCGGCGAAGGTCCCCTGCTGGAGGACGCCCTCAGCCGCATCAGCAGCCTGTGCCTGGCGCGCGACGACCTCGACAACGCCCGCCTGGCCTTCGACTGCCTGAGCCAGATCTCGCCCGGCTACCTGCCACAATACGCCGAGCTGATGCGCATCACCGGGCGCATGGACGAGGCCGCCGAGCT
>DRQN01000009.1 GCA_011371455.1 Gammaproteobacteria bacterium | reverse complement strand
CTATTACACCCTCAGCACCGCCCTGTTCGGCATCATGGACAAGAATGAGGCCCTGTTCAATGAAGGGCTCGCCATGCAGCTGGCCTTTTATCAGGACATGGCACGGGGCGAATACAAGAATACCCCTATGGAATTCATCTGCGACAACGCCGTGGCGCTGGCGAACCTGGGCATCCACCATGGTCTCAAGGTCACGGTGGAACACGACACACTGCCGAAGGGGTTGCTGATACAGGCCTGAATCCGTGCGCCCCGTTGGGGTGAGGCTGCGAACCCCAACGATTCAGGTGTTGCTCAATCTCTACTGTTGGGGTTCGCAGGCTCACCCCAACCTACACACTGAATCCGTATAAACCCACGGATTCAGGTTGAAACGAATCGGCGCTTGTTGGCGGAACCATGGGCGGCGCCCGTGCAGGTCAGTCGCAGGTGTGATAGGTCAGTTCACCGGCCATCAGGGTGCAGTCGACACGGCCCTTGAGTTCCCAGCCGAGGAAGGGGCTGTTGTGGCCGCTGCTGACGAGTGCTTCGGCGCGCAGCTCCCAGTAGGGTTCGGGGTCGAATACACAGACGTCGGCGCGGGCGCCCACGCTCAGGCTGCCGGCCTCGCCGCTCTCTAACAGGCCGAGGATCTCGGCGGGATACCGGGTAACACGGGCGATGGCCTCGGACAGGCTCAGCAGGCCCTCGTCGGCGAGGCGCAGGCTCAGCGGCAGCAGGGTCTCGAGGCCGCTGATGCCCGGTTCCGAGGCCGGGAAGGGCGCCAGCTTGGCGTCCGCGCCGTGGGGCTGGTGGTCGGAACAGATGGCGTTGATGGTGCCCTGTTTCAGGCCCTCGCGCAGGCCCTCGCGGTCGCGCTGACTGCGCAGCGGCGGGCGCACGTGGCACTGGGTGTCGAAATAGCCGATATCCATGTCGGTAAGGTAGAGCTGATGGGCGGCGACATCGGCGCTCACCGGCAGGCCGTCGTAGCGGGCGCGGGCGATCATGCGCACCGCGCGGGCGGTGGACAGATGGCAGAAGTGGGCGCGCACGCCGGTCTGCTCGATGAGCTGCAGCTCGCGCGCCACGGCGATGGTCTCGGCGGCCTCGGGGATGCCGGTCAGCCCCAGGCGCACGCTCACCGCGCCCTCGTGGGCGCAACCGCCGGCGGCCAGCCAGGGGTCTTCGGCGTGCAGGAACACCGTCAGGCCCTGGCTGGCGGCGTATTCCATGGCGCGGCGCATCACCGCGGTGCTTTCCACCGCCTGCAGGCCGTTGCTGACGCCGATGCATCCGGCCTGCTTGAGGGTGCGCATCTCGGCCAGCTGCTGGCCGGCGAGGCCCTGGGTGAGGGCGCCCAGGGGCAGGACACGGCAATGGCCGGACTGCTTGGCGCGGTGGCGGATCAGGTCCACCAGGGCCGGGGTGTCGATGGGCTGGCTGGGGTCGGGCGGGCAGGCCAGGGTGGTGATGCCGGCGGCGGCCGCGGCGGCGGTCTCGCTGGCGATGGTGGCGCGCGACTCACCGCCGGGCTCGCGCAGGCGGGCGCGCAGGTCGACCAGGCCGGGGCAGACGATCTTGCCCTCGGCGTTGATGTGGCTGTCGGCCTCGAAGCCGTTGGGTGCCTCACCAACCCCGGCGATCACGCCCTCGGCGATGTGCAGGTCGGTGTGGGTGTCGATGCCGTTGGCCGGGTCGATGAGGCGGCCGTGCTGGATGGTGATATTCATGCGCCCTCACCCTCCGCCGGCGCACGGCCGAGCACCATGGACATCACCGCCATGCGCACGGCGATGCCGTTGCTGACCTGTTCGAGGATCACCGACTGCGGCCCGTCGGCGACGCTGGAGGCGATCTCCACGCCGCGGTTGATGGGGCCGGGGTGCATGACGATGGCGTCGGGCCTGGCTGCCTCGAGTCGCTCCTCGGTGAGGCCGTAGGTGCGGAAGTACTCGCCCTCGCTGGGCAGCATGGCGCCCTGCATGCGCTCCTTTTGCAGGCGCAGCATGATCACTACGTCGGCATCGCGCAGGCCTTCGTCGAGGTCGTGAAAGACGTGCACACCGAGGGTCTCTACGTCGGCGGGCAGCAGGGTCTTGGGAGCCACCACGCGCAGTTCGGAAACGCCGAGGGTGGTCAGGGCGTGGATCTGCGAGCGCGCCACCCGCGAGTGTTTGATGTCGCCGACGATGGCCACCGTGAGCGGCGCGAACTCGCCCTTGCGGCGGCGGATGGTGAACATGTCCAGCAGCGCCTGGGTGGGGTGGGCGTGGCTGCCGTCGCCGGCGTTGATGACGCTGACGTGGGGCGCGACGTGTTGCGCGATGAGATGGGCGGCGCCGCTGTCGGCGTGGCGCACCACGAACATATCGCACTGCATGGCCTCGAGGTTGTGCAGCATGTCCAGCAGGCTCTCGCCCTTCACCGTGGCCGAGGTGTCGATGTTGATCTTCAGCACGTCGGCGGAGAGACGCTTGGCGGCCAGTTCGAAGGTGGTGAGGGTGCGGGTGCTGGCCTCGAAGAACAGGTTGACCACCGTCTTGCCGCGCAGCAGCGGCACCTTGCGCACCTGCTGGTCGCTCACGGAAATGAAGGACTCGGCGGTGTCGAGGATGTCGACGATCTGCTGACGCTTGAGGCCCTCGGTGGTCAGCAGGTGGCGCAGGCGGCCCTCGCCGTCGTGTTGCAGGCTGTGGCGTCTCACGGCGCCTCCACGATGCTCAGGCGCAGCGGTTCGGGGCCGCTGAGCTTGACGTGCTCGTGCTCGCCGAGGTCGAAGTGGCGGCCCACCACGTCGGCCTGGATGGGCAGCTCGCGGCCGCTTCGCTCGCCCAGCACGGCGAGGGTGATGGCGGCGGGGCGACCGTAGTCGAACAGCTCGTTCATGGCCGCGCGGATGGTGCGGCCGGTGTGCAGGATATCGTCGACGAGGATGATGTGACGCTCGTCCACGGACACCGGCAGGCGCGAGGGGCGCACCTGCGGGTTCATGCCGATGCGCGAGAAGTCGTCGCGGTAGAAGGAAATGTCCAGCTCGCCCAGCGGTTGTTCCAGGCCGAGCAAGCCGTGCAGGCGCTGGGCCACCCACAGGCCGCCGGTGTGAATGCCCACCATCAGCGCATCGCGCACCCGCGCGGCCTCCAGGCGGGCGCGCAGTTCGTCGGCCATCTGCCGGATGAGTGGTTCGATATCGTCCTGTTCGGTCACGGCGTGTCCTGTGGTGGCGGTGCGGACAGCCAGGTCTCGAGGATCACCTGGGCGGCCAGTTTGTCGATGTTTTCCTTGTAGAGGGCCCTGCGGTGAGCCATCTTTTGCACGCCGTCCCTGAGCCGCGCCTCGGCCTCCAGCGAGGAGAGGCGTTCGTCGATGAAATGGGCCGGCAGATTGTACCGTCCGTGCAGTTGATTGCCAAAGCGCCGCGCGCGCCGGCTGAGTTCATGATCGCTGCCGTCCGCGTTCAGCGGCAGGCCCACCACCACGGCGTCCGGCCGCCATTCCTCGATGAGGCGGCCGATGGCCTCCCAGTCCGGTTTGCCGTCGCGGGCGGCGACGGTGGTCAGTGCGCTGGCGCTGCCGGTCAGTTCCTGGCCGACGGCTACGCCGATGCGCTTGAGGCCGTAGTCGAAGCCGAGCAGGGTGCGCGCCGCCACCGCGCTCACGCGTGGCCAGCGTCGCCGGTGAGCTGATTGATGTCCACGCCGACCAGGCGCGCGGCGGCCTCCCAGCGCTGCTCCACCGGGGTGGCGAAGATGATGGCCGGGTCGGCGGGGCCGCTGAGCCAGGCGTTGTCGAGCATCTCCTGCTCCAGCTGCCCCGCGCCCCAGCCGGCGTAGCCGAGGGTGATGAGGACGTCGTCGGGGCTGTTGCCCTCACTCATGGCGCGCAGGATGTCGGTGGAGGTGGTGAGGCCGATCTCGTCGGTGACCGCCATGCTGGACTCCCACTTGCCGAGGGGGCGGTGCAGCACGAAGCCACGCTCCGGCTCCACCGGGCCGCCGCGGAAGACGGCTTGCGCGGCCTGTGCCTCGTCGTGGGCGTGCATGTCCATCTGCGCCATCAGCTCGCCAAGGCTGAGCTCTACCGGCTGGTTGATGACGATGCCCATGGCGCCCTGCTCGCTGTGTTCACAGATGTAGGTGACGCTGTGAAAGAAGTTGGGATCCATGAGGTTGGGCATGGCGATGAGAAACTGGTTGGTGAGGTAGGTGTCTTTGTCACTCATGGATTCATAGTAGGGAGCTGCGGCGGCAGGTGCAACCGGGTCCGTTGCTTTCGGTGCAAGAGACAGCAAGAGGCAGAGAGGATACATCGCTTTGTGGTAGCCGCTCCGCCTCTGTGGCAAGGGTGAAGCCGGTTCAGAAATCAGCCTCCATCTCCTGGGCGACCGCGCCACCACCCCGGCGCCGTTGGGCCGCCACGGCCTCTTCGATGTATTCACCCTTGGCGACCAGCACGAAGTCGAGCTTGCCTGCGGCGCCATTGCTGCAAGTCGCCTTTGAGTAGAGCCGCGAAGGCGTGCTGCTGCCGGGTACGGTTTTCTCCCAGCTGAGGAGATAGCTGGTGCCGCCGCCGTCTTTCTTGACGGCTTTCCTGGTATCGGTGCCGTACTTCTTCGTCAGCCTGGCCTCCAGCGACTGTACCCGGCTCTCGCAGCTCGAGCGGGTCGATGCGCCAAGATCCTGGCGCAGATAAATGAGGGAGACGTACTGCGTGCCCTTGGCGTCACCGACCATCTTCACCCGCAGGTTTTCGTTGGCCGGATCCGG
>DRQN01000008.1 GCA_011371455.1 Gammaproteobacteria bacterium | reverse complement strand
GCGCCATCCTCGAACAAATGAAGGAAGACGAGGCCCACCACGCCACCGTGGCCCTGCAGGCCGGCGGCGCCGAGCTGCCGGCGCCGGTGAAGGCGCTGATGGGGCTGACCTCGAAGGTGATGACGGGGCTGGCCTTTCGGCTGTAGCGCCTCCCTGATCCGCAATAAAGCAAGCAATGTAGGAGCGGGCCATGCCCGCGATAAAGATTTTTTGCCACGGAGGCACAGAGAACACGGAGAAAATCATTTCATTGATCTCTGTGCCTCCGTGGCAGATTTCGGCGCCCATCGCGGGCATGGCCCACTCCTACAGCCTAAACCCCGGTCACACCACCGACTTCACAAACGCCTTAGGTGATATTCCGTCCATAGAAGATCTCCAGCATCTCCCGCTCCAGCTGCAACTCGATGCGGCTGCGCTCGTCCTCGGCCAGCTCGGCCACGTCGACACCGAACAGGTAGTTCCCCAGCTCCAGCTCCTTGAGCATCATCTTGGTGTGGAAGATATTTTCCTGATACACGTTGACATCGACCATCTGATAGCGCGCCCTGGTGTCGTCGGCGATGAAGTTCTGGATCGAGTTGATCTCGTGATCGATGTAGTGCTTGCGGCCGTCCACGTCGCGGGTGAAACCGCGTACCCGGTAGTCCATGGTGACGATGTCGGAGTCGAAGCTGTGCAGCAGGTAGTTGAGCGCCTTGAGCGGCGAGATGCGCCCGCAGGTGGAGACGTCGATGTCCACGCGGAAGGTGCTGATGCCGTTGTCCGGGTGGCTCTCCGGGTAGGTGTGCACGGTGAGGTGGCTCTTGTCGAGATGCGCCACCACCGCCTCCGGCAGCGGCCCCGGCGCCTCGGTGTTGGAAATGGCCTGCGACGCCGTGGGCTCCTCGGAGATCAGGATGGTCACGCTGGCGCCCTGCGGATCGTAGTCCTGGTGGGCGATATTGAGGATGGTGGCGCCGATGATATTGCATACGTCGGTGAGGATGTTGGTCAGCCGCTCGGCGTTGTATTCCTCGTCGATGTATTCGATGTATTCCTGCCGCTGCGCACGGGTGCGCGCATAGCAGATGTCGTAGATATTGAAGCTCAGGGTCTTGGTGAGGTTGTTGAAGTCCTTGAGCTGGAGCTTGGGCAGAGGCTTGATCACGGCGATAATTCCCTCAGGGCCGGGCCAGCGGCGGATGACAGATCATCTGCACGGTATTGCCGTCCGGGTCCAGGCAATAGAAGCTGCGCGCGCCGTCGCGGTGGGTTCGCGGCTCGGTCTTCATGCGGATGTCGTGGGCACGCAGGAAGTCGAACCATTCGTCCACGTCCTCGGGGCGGTCGAGGATGAAGCCGATGTGATCGAGATGCTGGCGCTCGTCGAAGCCGTCCGCGACCCGATGCAGTGCCAGGTTGTCGTTGCCGGAGGTCAGGTACACGGCGTTGGCGTCGGGCCGCCACTCCACGGCCATGCCCAGCAGTTCGACATAGAATTGCTCGGTCGCCTCGTAATTACGCACGAACAGCGCCACGTGGCGCAGGCCGCTGGTGGGATTGGGTTTGATCATGGGGAATGAAGGCTCCTGAAAATAGCATTTGTTCACCACAGAGACACGGAGGGCACAGAGAAAAACCGCTGAATTTCTCGCCAAGGCGCCAAGCTCGCAAAGTTAACACCTGAATCCGTGGGTTCAGGTAGCAACCGATGATCCATTCCTTTGCGTCTCTACGCCTTGGCAAGAAACATTGAATGTCCCTTCTCTGTGTCCTCCGTGTCTCTGTGGTGAATATCAGGCCTCGCGGATCTCGAAGTCGTGGCTGATCTCCGCCGTCTTGCCGAGCATGATGGAGGCCGAGCAGTACTTCTCCGCCGACAGTTGCACGGCGCGCTTCACCACGTTCTCCTTCAGGCCGCGGCCGGTGACGATGAAATGGACATGGATGCGGGTGAATACCTTGGGCTCGCTATCGGCGCGCTCGGCCTCGATCTCCACCACGCAGTCGCTGACCTGCTGGCGGGACTTCTTCAGGATCAGCATCACGTCGAAGGCGGTGCAGCCGCCCAGCCCCTGCAGCAGCAGCTCCATGGGGCGGATGCCCAGATTGCGCCCGCCGTACTCGGGCGGCCCATCGATCACCAGCGTATGACCGCTGCCGCTCTCGCCGACGAACATCACGTCCTCGACCCACTTGATCCGCGCCTTCATCTGTTCGCTCCTGTTCTCCGGACGCGCGATTATAAACCGACAAGACTATTCACCACAGAGGCACGGAGGACACAGAGAGAAACATTGGATGTCTCTTGCCCCATAAAGCCCCCTCTCTGCTTCCTCCGTGCCTCTGCGGCAAGCCCGCACCCTGCCGATAAACCACCAAAGGCCTAAATATCTCCCCCACCCTGCCGCTAGTGGTGACACCAACAGCCAGACAGACACCCGGACGAACATCATGGCCAATATCCCCCCCCTGATTCCGCCGCCCACCATCGAGCGATTCCTCGAGCACTGCCACCGCCGCCAGTACCCCTCGAAAAGCCTCATCATCTACGCCGGCGACAAGCCGGACGTGCTCTATTACATCGTCGAAGGCTCGGTAACGGTGCTCATCGAGGACGAGAACGGTCGCGAAATCGTCCTCGCCTACCTCAACGCCGGCGACTTCTTCGGCGAGATGGGTCTGTTCGGCGAGGCCGCCAACCGCAGCGCCTTCGTGCGCGCGCGCAGCAAGTGCGAGCTGGCCGAGATCAGCTACAGCCGCTTCCGCCAGCTGTCGGAAAAAGACCCCGGCATCCTCTTCGAACTGGCCTCGCAAATGGCCCTGCGCCTGCGCAAGACCAGCCAGAAGGTCGGCAACCTGGCCTTCATGGACGTCACCGGCCGCGTCGCCCGCACCCTCATGGACCTGAGCAAAGAGCCGGACGCCATGACCCACCCCGACGGCATGCAGATCCGCATCACCCGCCAGGAACTGGGCCGCATCGTCGGCTGTTCGCGGGAGATGGTCGGGCGGGTACTGAAAAACCTCGAAGAACAGAACCTCCTCACCGCCCGCGGCAAGACCATCGTCGTCTTCGGCGCCCGCTGACCCCCACACTCCCCCCAACTTTCGGAGGCGCCCCCCGGGCCGCCTCCCGCCCCGCATCCAGCAAAAAAGCCGCCATTCATGTTGCAAACAAACAACAAACACCCCCGGGCTCCGCGGCCTATCACAAACAAAATGTTGCACTTTCACCAATTACTGCTATAAATACGCGGGTCGCAACCGTAATACCGTTTTTTTGCAACACTTTGTTTATTGACAACCCGTGGAGAGTTATCTCATGAAAAAGAGTCTGATCACCCTGGCCATCGCCGCCGCCGTTGCCGCGCCGATGACCGTCAGCGCCGCCGAAGCCAAGTTCTTCGGTTATTCCCAGATCTTCGCCAAAGCCGGCAAGGGCAGCGTGGGCAATGCCGACGACAGCCTGCGCTTCGGCATCGGCAGCATTCGTCTGGGTTACAAGATCAAGCAGGGCAATGCCTGGGGCAAGCTGCAGGCTGACTTCGGGAAGACCGACAGCACCCCCTCCCCCATTGGCGTGCCCGAAATCATCAAGGACGCCGTGGTGGGCTACAAGTTCAGCGACGCCGCCAACGTCATGGCCGGTGTCTTCAAGACCCCCGTGGGCATGGACTTCAACATCTCCGGCAGAAACCTGGACATCGCCCAGCGCGGCATGGAAAAGCCCCTGGTGCTGGAACGCGCCGCCGGCCTGATGATCAGCGGCCGCAATATCAGCGGCTTTGGCTATGACCTCGGCGTATTCAACCCCACAGGCCGCTCCGGTGCTGTCGACTTCGGTACTGCCGGTAACGCCACCGCCTATGCAGGCCGTGTGATGTACGACATGGGCAAGACCCTGCACATTGAAGCCTCCTACGGCACCAGCACCCAGGACTCCGGCTCCGCCGCCGAAGATTACAGCGTATTCGGCGTGGCCGGCGCCTACAAGATGGACGCCATGACCTTCAAGGCCGAGTACGTCGCCGGCAGCAGCGTCCTTGGCGTGAAGGATGCTGACGAAGCTGTTTGGTACCTGCACGGTGGCTACGCCATCAACGACACCATCGAGGCCGTGGTGCGTTATTACAGCGCTACTCAGAGCCGCCCCGTCGGCAATGACAGCACCCTGGGCAATGCTTACCTTGGCGCCAACATCTATCTGGCCGAGAAGAACAATGCACGCATTCAGCTGAACTACGTGCTGGCCAGCGGTGACACCGACGGTGCCGACGTCTACACCGGCGTTGCCAAGGGCTACACCGACGACATCTTCCTGGCCCAGTTCCAGGTGGGCTTCTAAGTCTGACTTAGTCGCATCGTCAACACGCTGCCCCGGCAGCGTGTGAAGTACCAAGAAAGGCCGGAGCGGGCAACCGCTCCGGCCTTTTCATTGTTTGCAGCCCGGTGAATGCACATTCTGCATCCACACACCGATCCCACCCTACCATCAGACAGACAGGGTGGGCAGGCTGTTCATGCCCACGCAGAATACGGGTCAACCGCGTGGGCACAAAAAACGTGCCCATCCTACCGTGCTGCCGGGCTGATAAAAGCAAAAAAACCGGCAACCCCGGGGAGATGCGGGAATTGCCGGTCAGCCAAAAACCGGGGGGGCTGTTCAGAACTTCACGGTGTAACGCGCATACAGGTCCTTGTCCTGGCGTCGCTCGGGCCTGTCGATGCGCTGTTCGATGTCGGTGCGGTAGCGCACGCGCACCTCGATGCGCTGTTTCCTGGCGAGGTTCCAGCGGTAACGAGTCTCGACCAGGTATTGGTTGCTCTTGAAGTCCGGCGACAGCAGCCAACCGGCATCGGCCCGCGCCAGCACCACGCCGACACTGTGCCTGGGCACGATGTCGATGAAATTGAAGGCCACCTGCGCCGCCACGCCGCTCGCATCACCCGCGCCACTCAGCTTGAGCACGCTGTTGGCGGGCGTACTGGGGGCGAAGCCCAACTCGCCACCGAGCAGGAATTTCATGCCTTGCGCGCCCATGGGCCATTGCGCGGCCAGGCGGCCGACGAAGGCCAGATAGTCGTCAGGATTTCCGCCGCTACCCGGCAACGCGGCGGGCAGCCAGGTGACATCGATACCCTGTTGCACGAGGGTGGCCTTTTTGTCCAGCCTTTCCAACGCGGCGAAATAGCTGATGCGGCTGTCGTCATCACTGAAATCCAGCGGTTCGCGGCGCACCTGGGTCGCGCCTTCTTCATAGTTGTACTGCGCGATGACGTGGGCGTTCCAGCCATTGCCGGCCTTGTATTTGAAATACAGACCGTCGGTCCAGGCGATGTCGGTATTGGGGCTGTCGTTGCGGTCCAGCGACTTCTTGGCCACCCCGGTCAGCTCGAACTTGGTCTGCATGCGGCCGGCGCGCAGACTCCAGCGCCCGGCGGCGTAATTCAGCCACAGCTCGTCCAGGGTGGACTGGCCCATCTTCAGGCCATCCTTGCCGGGCGTGATGCCCTGGTAGAAATCGAACTCGGGATCACCGCTGCTCTCATGGGTGGTATAGCGGCCGGCAAAACGCGCCCGGGCGGTGAGCGCATCGCTGATCGCCGCCTGCAGGCCGGCGCGCAGCCGCAGGCGCCACTCGTTCTTGATGGTCTCGCTGCCATCGCGGTCGTCACGGTGCAGGGTATAAAAACCGGTGCGTGCGTCGCCGATGACGCTGATGGTTTCATCGAGCGGCGTCGCCGCCAACAGTCCTGCTGGCGCCGACAGGGCGCAAACCACGGCCAGCGTACTCGTCGCCCTTTTTCTATTCTTCATCCTGCGTCCTGGGTGTTAGCCTTACCGGAAATGCGAATTGTTCTCATTGATAAGAGCTTTGTCAAGCATGGCGCCGCTCTGGAAGATGGCGGCGGGCAAAAGGCGGGCAAAATAAGGGACAGGGGAGCGCCCCTGTCCCCATCGCACGATCAGGCGCTGGCGATCAGAACTTGAGGTTCACGTTGAGCTGCAGGCGGGTGTTTTTGGCATCTTGGCCATCGATGCCTCGCGTAATGATTTCCGAATCATAGAGACGCAGATCCACCTTCGTACCCTTGTCGACCTTGTAGTCCAACTGCAGACGAATGCCTTTGAAGTTGTCTGCGGCGGCTTGTGCAGAGGGGAAATTATCCTGAGTGAGCAAACCGTCGGCGAGCGTGGCATTGCCTTCGACGTGATAGTAATAAGCCCGCAGGCCAATGGCCTTGCCGATCTTGTAACGCCCCTGCACCACGTAGGCCGTATCATCTGCGTCGGCGTCGCTCTTGATGTAATCGGCGCCGGCCAACCAGGCGCCGCCCTTCAGCTGGGCGCTGAGTGCCGTGTGCTGGGTGGCATTGAACACGTTTGCAGGGTCATCCACGGTCGCGCCACCCAGCGCAGCGGTGTATTTCAGGCCGCTGCCGCCCTGGAGCACGGCCTGATAGGTCACGACGCTCTTGGTCTTGTCGGCGTCCGGCTTGTTGTCCCAAGTACCTGCGGTAAGCCAGGCATAGGCGGCATTCAGGGTCACCGGGCCGGCCTTGTAGACGGCGGCGAGGCCCTCGGGGTGGATGTCGTCATCCAGGAACACCTCGTTCTGTTTCCAGAAATTGAGCGGGGTCTTGCCGGCGACCAGGGTCAGGTTGTCGACCCCCGTATAGGCGATCAGGGCGGTGTCGACGCCGATGCTCAGGTCCGCCGTCTCGCCGACGGTGGCAAAGGTCACATGGGGTGAATTCTGGCTGCTGGTGGTGGCCAGGCGGATCCTCGCCGACCAGTTGTCATTGGGCTGAAAGGCCACGCCCAGGCGGGCGCGATAGCGCAGACGGGTACGGTTGCGGTCGGTGCCGTCCTGCTTTTCGCTCTTGTCCGTCTCGGCGCGAACGCGCATGTCGCCGAACAGTTTGACCTGCCCGCCAGCGCCCAGGGGGACGGCGGCAAGGGCGGCCGCCGGCGCCAAAATCGCCGCCGTCGCCGCGGCCACGCAGGACAAACGCAGGCAGGCGCCATGCGTCGCCATCAACGTTTTCTTCTTCGTCATTTTCATCTCTCCCGTCAGAATCGCTATTGCTGTCCAGCTGTCAAGCAGGATCCATACCATGCTTTTCCCACCGGGATATTGGCAACACGACAGAAAACACCGGGCCAGCGTACCCCGTTATCCCGCTGATCACAAAGGGGATTCGGCAGCCGGGGCGACGACCGCCGAGCAGGCAGCAGCGCCCCGGATGTGGCCGGCCTGCAACGATTCGTTGCATCAGCAACGACCGATAGAACGCGCCGTTCAATTAACCAGTAGATGAATCAGGTTATTGCGGCCGGGGTCAATTGAGCATGTCGCGCAGATTGGCCAGATGTGCCTTGCCCCGCTCCTGGCGCTCCTCGGGATCGACCGGCTGCCCGCCGCCCTCCCACACCAGGTCATCCTCCGGCAGCTCGCCGAGAAAACGGCTGGGCTCGCAGTCCATCACCTCGCCGTGCTTGCGCCGCCGCAGGGCCATGGTGATGGTGAGGGTCTTCTGCGCGCGGGTGATGCCGACGTAGGCCAGGCGGCGTTCCTCTTCGACGTTGCCCTCGTCGAGGCTGGAGTGGTGCGGCAGCAGCTGTTCCTCCACCCCGACCATGAACACGTGCGGAAACTCCAGCCCCTTGGCGGCGTGCAGGGTCATCAGCGCCACGCAGTCATCGCGCTGCTCTTCCTCGTTGCGCTCGAGAATGTCCATCAGGGTCATGCGCGATACCAGATCGGCAAGACTGGTGTCGTCGCCCTCCTGCTCGGCCATGCGCTCCAGCCAGGCCAGCAGCTCGTGCACGTTGCCCATGCGCCGCTCGGCGGTCTTGGGGTCGTTGGCCGTGTCCAGCAGCCACTCTTCGTAGCGGATGTCGTCGATCAGGCCCTTTACCGCCTCCAGCGGGTCGCCGCGTTGGGCCTGGTCCGACTTCTCCGCCAGCCACTCGACGAACTCGCGCAGGCGCTTCACGGCGCGCTCCGGCAGCACCGTCTCCAGCCCCAGCTCATAGGCCGCCGCGCACAGGCTGATGCCGCGCCCGGTGGCGTAGCCGG
>DRQN01000007.1 GCA_011371455.1 Gammaproteobacteria bacterium | reverse complement strand
TCGACAGCGTGGAGCTGGCGCTGGAAAAGGATCACCTGGTCGATGCCAGCGACGTGACCCTGAGCTGCACCGATGCCGTGGTCACCCTGCGCGGCGGCATCCCCACCGGCCGGCAGAAGCTGCTTGCCGAATGCGACGTCTGGTACATCAACGGCGTACGCAACGTGGTCAACGAGCTGCTGCCGGTGGATCCCGCCTGAGCGGCAGCAAATCCCAGTCACGAAAAAGGCGCCCTTGCGAGGCGCCTTTTTCGTGACTGCCGCCGTTCTCAGGCGGGGGGCAGCGCCAAGGGCTTTTTCAGTCGGAGGATTGTGCGCTCACCATCGGCGTTGGCCACCACCAGGCTGGCCAGGCCCTCGACCGTTTCATCCGCCACCAGTTCGACGGGCTTGTTCACCAGGCGCTCGACAGGCTTGCCGTCCTGGCTGACCAGGTCCACCGCCACCACATCATCCTTGGGGTCGTAACTCATGCCTGCCAGCGTCACCCATTCGGCCTCGATCTGATCGCCGATATCCAGCCCGGCCACCTCGACCTCCGCCAGGCAGGCGCCCAGTTCCTTGCTGACGCGATTGAGATAGGCCGCCCAATCCGTCTTCTCGATCGTACGTGTCGCCATCGTCATCACTCCTTTCTCTGCTCATTGATGTGAGGGAAGTACCCTTATCAATATGGGTCCGGTATCAGGGGATTAAAGGACGTCCGCCAGCGCAGTATCAACCCGGCAGCCGCCTGATTCTGCTTTGTCCGATTGACAAGCAAGTTGAACCAAGGGCGCGATAGTTGGACAAGAAGCCTTCTCCACCCCTGGGGCGGGCCATGCCCGCGATGAACGATGAAGGGCCGGGATGGAAACACGGAGGTCACGGAGGCACGGAATCTTCGACGAATTTCTCTGTGACTCTGTGGCTCCGTGACCTCCGCGTTTCATATGCCGTGGCCTGATCAATGAATCATAAGCATGATGCGCCCCGAACCGGCGCCGGCGGCTTGCGCGCGCGTCAGGGTGAGTTCTTCCACATTAATGGCAAGATATTTTTCCCGCCGCAGTGGCTAGCACCACGCCTATTGACCAAAATGCAGAAACGGCTTGATGGAAATGTAGAGAATCACCACGATGCCGATCAGATAGAGAATGGCGCGCAGCGGGTTCTCCATGATCATCTGCGCCACCGAGCGCTGCCGGCCCTGGCGTTTCAGCTGCTCGTATTCCTCGCGCATACGCTGCTGGCGTTCGACCTGGTAGGCCTCGATCAGCGCCCGCGCCTCGGCGAAGCGGGACTCATCCTTGAGCCAGATACCCGGCGCCGAGATGCCCCAGTTGCCGGCAGTGGTCTCGTAGAATTCGATATCGTTTTCACTCAACAGCGCGCGCACGTCGGCAGCCTCATCGTCGGGCACGTCGCGCAGCTTGAAAACCTGTTTGGGCATCGGTTCGTTATTCCTGCTCGATCGTCAAAAACTTTTCACCACAGAGGCGCGGAGAAAAAGATAACCGCCAAGGACGCGAAGGAACGCAAAGACTGAAAAACATTTCAACGTGGCGTTCCTGCGCGCCTTTTGCGGTAAAAAAACTCCGTGCCCTCCGTGTCTCTGTGGTGAACAAAAAATCACTCCACCAGCGACACGCTCTTCACCTGCGCGAACAGCGCCTGTCCGACATGCAGACCCAGCGCCGCCTGGGACTTGCGCGTGACCCGCGCCAGCAACGGCACTTCATCGGCGCGCAGACGCACCATCACCTGCGCCGGGCCGCTGGACGACAGGGCATCGACCTGCACCGGGATAACGTTGAGGATGCTGCTTTGCCGCGGCGGCTGCAAGGCCAGGCTGACATCGCGCGCGTGCACTGCCAGGCGCACACGCCGGCCCAGGGGCAGACTGTCGCCGGGCAGCCACAGTTCGCGGCCCTCGCCACCACCGGCGAAGGCCAGGCGGGTGAGATGGTAGTCGGCGTCGATGCCGCTGACCGTCGCCTCGATCACCGCCAGCGCCTCCTCGCTGCCGGCCGGGGCCAGGTCCAGGCGTGTCAGCATCTCCGCCAGCGGGCCGCAGGCCTCCACCCGGCCCGCCGCCAGCAGCAGCAGCTGATCGGCCAGTCGCGCCACTTCGTCGATGGCGTGCGACACGTATAACACCGGGATCGACAGGCGCTCGTGCAGGCGTTCGAGGCAGGGCATGAGTTCCGCCTTGGCGCGCCGGTCCAGCGCCGCCAGCGGCTCGTCCAGCAGCAACAGGCGCGGCGCGGTGAGCAGCGCCCGCGCCAGCGCCACGCGCTGACGCTCGCCACCGGAAAGATTCGGCGTGGCGCGCGCCAGCAGGTGGCCGATGCCGGCCAGCTCGACCACTTCGTCGAAGCCAGGCCCCGGCTCACGGCCGCGGCGGCGGTAGGCGAAGTCCAGGTTGCCGCGCACGCTGAGATGCGGAAACAGCGCCGCGTGCTGGAACACGTAACCCAGCGGGCGCCGGTGCGGCGGCAGGAAATGGTCCTCGTCCTGCCACGTCTCGTCGCCCAGACTGACCCGCCCGCGCACCTGCGGTTCGAGCCCGGCGATGGCGCGCAGCAGGGTGGTCTTGCCGCAGCCGGAGGGGCCGAAGATGGCGGTCACGCCGCGCGCCGGCAGGCAGGCCTCCACTTGCAGTTGGAAACCACCACGCGCCAACTGCTGGCGGATCTCCAGGCTCACGGGCCCACCACCTTGAAGCGCCGGTTGAGCCCGTACACCGCCAGCAGCAGGCTGAACGACAGCAACAGCAGGCCGCCGGAGATCCAGTGCGCCTGGGCGTATTCGAGGTTTTCGACGTGCTCGTAGATGGCGATGGACAACACCTGGGTCTGACCCGGGATGTTGCCGCCGATCATCAGCACCACGCCGAACTCACCCACGGTGTGAGCGAAACCCAGCACCATGGCGGTGAGGAAGCCGGGCCGCGCCAGCGGCACGACGACGGAGAAAAAGGTGTCGCGCGGTGAGGCGCGCAGGGTGGCGGCGGCCTCGAGATAGTCCCGGTTGACGGCCGCGAAGGCGCCCTGCAGGGGTTGCACCACGAAGGGCAGCGAATAGAACACCGAGCCGATCACCAGGCCGCTGAAGGTGAAGGCCAGCGAGTGCTCGCCGAGCGGGCCGTTGGCGCCCAGCAGGATCAGCAGATAGAAGCCCAGCACCGTCGTCGGCAGCACCAGCGGCAGGGCCACCACGGCCTCGATGACGGGCTTGCCGCGCCACTGGCTGCGCGCCAGCCACCAAGCCAGCGGGGTGCCGATGAGGAGCAGGATCAGGGTGGTGAGGGTGGCCAGCTTGAGGGTGATCAGCAGCGCGCTGAGGTCGGCGTCGGTAAGCATGTCAGGGCAACTGGTAGCCGAAAGAAGCGATCATGGCGCGGCCCTCATCGCCCTGCACGAAACGCAGAAAATCCGCCGCCAGCGGATTGTCCGTCAGCAACACCGCCTGCTGCACGATGGGCGCATGTAGCGCCTGCGGCACCAGCCAGTGGGAACCGGCGGCCGCCTGCCCCGGCTGGCGCAGCTGCGAGAGGGCGACGAAACCCAGCTCGGCATTGCCACTGCGCACGAACTGCCAGGCCTGGCCGATGTTCTCGCCGCGCACCAGCCGCGGCCGCAGGGTCTGCCACAGGCCACGTGCCTCCAACACCTGTCGGGCGGCGCGGCCGTAGGGGGCCAGCTTGGGGTTGGCGATGGCAAGGTGGCGGAAGCGGCCTTCGCTCAGCACCCGGCCGGCCGCGTCGACCCGTCCGGCGTCCGGGCTCCACAGGGCCAGACGGCCGATGGCGTAGGTGAAGCGACTGCCGGGGCGGGCGCGGCCCGCCGCCTCCAGCAACGCCGGACGGCGCTCGTCGGCGGCGAACAGGGCATCGAAGGGCGCACCGTGATGGATCTGCGCATACAGCTTGCCGGTGGAACCGACGACGATGGCGATACGCCCGCCCTGGCGGGCCTCGAAGGTCTCGGCGAGG
>DRQN01000006.1 GCA_011371455.1 Gammaproteobacteria bacterium | reverse complement strand
TCTCTTCGCTGAGGCCATTGCGCCGGCCGAGCACGATCACCAGCATCATCAGCGCCACCAGCTGGGTGGTGAAGGCCTTGGTGGAGGCGACGCCGATCTCCGGCCCGGCGCGGGTCAGCAACACCAGGTCCGACTCGCGCACCAGCGAGCTTTCCGGCACGTTGCAGATGGACAGGGAATGGCCAAAACCCAGGCGCTTAGCCTCCTGCAGGCCGGCCAGGGTGTCGGCGGTCTCACCCGATTGCGACAGCGTGACGATGAGTGAATTCTTGCGCACCACCGGCTTGCGATAGCGGAATTCGCTCGCCACTTCGACGCTGCAGGGAATGCCCACCAGCGACTCCAGCCAGTAGCGGCCGATGAGGCCGGCGTGATAACTGGTGCCACAGGCGATAATATGCACGCCCTGCACGTCATCGAAAATCTCTCCCGCACCGGCGCCAAAGGCCTGCTCGAGAACCCGTCCATTGGCGATACGCCCTTCCAGGGTCTCGGCGAGGGCGCGCGGCTGCTCAAAAATTTCCTTCAGCATGTAGTGACGATACTCGCCACGCTCGACGGAATCGGCGCGCAACTCACTCTCACGAATCGGCCGCTCGACCTGCTTGCCCTCGGCATCGAAGATGCTCAATGAGTCCCGGCGTATGTCGGCGATGTCACCGTCTTCAAGAAAGATGAAGCGCTGCGTAACGGGAAGTAGCGCTGTCACGTCCGAGGCAATGAAATATTCACCGATGCCGACACCGATCACCAGCGGGCTGCCCAGGCGCGCGGCCACCATGCGATCAGGCTCCGCATCGCTGACTATCCCCAGGGCATAGGCGCCCTCGAAATCGGCCACCGCCTTTTTCACCGCCGCCAACAGGCCCTGTCCCTGTTCGGTCAGGTACTTGTGCACCTGATGGACGATGACCTCGGTATCGGTTTCCGATGTAAAGCGATAGCCCGCGGCGTTCTGCCGCTCGCGCAGCTCCTCGTGGTTTTCGATGATACCGTTGTGAACCACGGCAACGGTATCCTCACAGATATGCGGGTGGGCGTTTTCCGGGCTGGGTACGCCATGCGTCGCCCAGCGCGTGTGGGCGATGCCGATGCGGCCGTGCAGATTACCGGCGATCTTCTCCTCCAGGCCGGCAACCTTGCCCTTGGTGCGCACCCGCTGCAGGCCGTTCCCCTCGTCTAGCACGGCGACACCGGCTGAATCATAGCCTCGATATTCCAGCCTTCGAAGGCCCTCCAGAAGGATGGGAACAACATCACGATCGGCAACGGCACCTACAATTCCACACATAACTATGATTCCATGATTCGAGTGATTGACGCTGCCCCGAAGCCACAGGTTCAGGACGGATAGAAGTATGCAACGGCTTGATCCATATAGCGAGACGAATCAATGAATTGAGTCATTTCCCACCATAGGCCTACGGACTCAGGATCGCGCCTTGACGGGGCGCCTCCACCCCCTGCGGGTCCGCTGTTCGCTACGGCTCAAGGTCAGCTCGCCGGCGGGTGCATCACGGGTAATGGTCGAACCGGCGCCGATGGTGGCGCCATCACCGATGGTGACGGGCGCAACCAGCTGGGTGTCAGAGCCAATGAAAACATTATCACCAATTACCGTTAGGTGTTTGTTGGCGCCATCATAGTTGCAGGTTATGGTGCCCGCCCCCACGTTGACGTTGGCGCCCATGCGGGTATCGCCCACATAGGTGAGATGATTGATCTTGCTGCCCTTGTCGACCGTCGATTTTTTCACTTCGACGAAATTACCCACCTTGACCCCCTCCGCAAGCCGGCATTCCGGACGCAGGCGCGCAAAGGGCCCGATCAGGCACCGGTCACCGATGGTCGACGACGCCAGTATGCTGTTGGCCTCGATACGCACGTCGCTGCCCAGCACCACGTCCTTGAGAACACTGTTCGGGCCGATGTAGCAGCGGTCGCCAATCTTCACCTCGCCCTCGATGAGCACGCCAATGTCGATCTCCACATCGCGCCCGACCTCGAGACTGCCGCGTAGGTCGAAGCGCGCCGGGTCACGCAGGGTCACACCCTGCAACATCAAATGGTTCGCCTGGCGCCGTTGAAACACGCGCTCCAACTCGGCCAGCTGGAGCCGGTTGTTGACGCCTTCGATCTCCGCCAGGTCCGGGGTGGAAATGGCATTGACGTCGACGCCGCTATCGGCAGCCAATGCGACGATGTCGGTCAGATAGTATTCACCCTGCGCATTGTCGTTGCCGATGCTGCCCAGCCAGCCGCGCAGCAGGCCCGCGTTTACAGCCAGCATCCCGGTATTGATCTCATTGATCGCCAACTGCTCCGGGCTGGCATCCTTTTGCTCGACGATGGAACACACCTTGCCTGCCGCATTGCGCACGATGCGGCCATAGCCGGTCGGGTCGGGCAGCCTTGCGGTCAACAGGCCCAGGCCGCCATCCTGTGCTGCGGCAACCAGCCTCGACAGGGTGGCAGGTGTGATCAGCGGCACGTCACCATAAAGCACCAGCACGTTTTGTGAATCCGCGATCTGAGCCATTGCCTGATCGACGGCGTGGCCGGTGCCGAGCTGCCGGGACTGCAGAATCCAGTTGACGGAAAGCGCCGACAACTGCTCCCTGACCCGCTCGCCGCCGTGGCCATACACCACGTGGATCGCCTGCGGATTCAGCGACTGCGCGCTGTCGACGACACGCGCCAACATCGGCCGGCCACCAATGGTGTGCAGCACCTTGGGAAGATCGGATTTCATACGCGTTCCCTGGCCCGCGGCCAGGACAACGACGGTCAACTGTGTGCTCATGTGTAACCTGCGGACTAAGTACCAAGAGAATCGTGCACTAACTATAGTAGCGCCAGCTTAAGAAATTCTGAGAATGATGACACTGGCCCGCGCCGAATTATTGCTTTGTTTCTGCCCCATGTACGCAGACAGACCCAGGGGAAAGCGGCTTTATCATAAAGCAAAAAAAAGGGCGGTTGAAAACCGCCCTCTTTCGGTTGGCAAAAACGCGATGACTCAACGGCCCAGCTTCTTCTTCAGACGCTGGATGGCCTGCAGCTGGGCAACCGCCTCTGCCAGTTCCGCTTCGGTGGTCGCGTAGTCGATTTCGCCACTACGGTCGGCCAGTGCCTTCTCGGCGCGTTCCTTGGCTTCCAGCGCGGCGGCCTCATCGATGTCCTTGGCGCGCAAGGCGGTATCGGCCAGCACCGTGACGGCCTCGGGCTGGATTTCCAGCATTCCGCCAGACACGTAGTAGAACTGCTCTTCGTCATCGGGCGTTACGATGCGCACTTCGCCCGGCTTGATGCGTGTCAGCAACGGTGCATGACGAGGCAGGATGCCCAGATCGCCCATCACGCCCGGTGCAAACAGCATCTTCGCGGGGCCGGAGAAGATTTCTTCCTCGGCGCTAACGACGTCAACATGCATGGTCATAGCCATAATATTTCCCCTTCAGCCAAGGCTTAGGACAGGGTCTTCGCCTTTTCGATGGCTTCATCGATGGTGCCGACCATGTAGAAGGCCTGCTCGGGCAGGCTGTCGTGTTCGCCTTCGACGATGCTCTTGAAGCCGGCAATGGTCTCTTTCAGGGTGACGTATTTGCCGGGGGCACCGGTAAACACTTCGGCCACGAAGAAGGGCTGTGACAGGAAGCGCTGCAATTTACGCGCGCGGGTAACGGACAGTTTGTCCTCTTCCGACAGCTCAT
This sequence comes from Gammaproteobacteria bacterium, assembly GCA_011371455.1. Classification (GTDB taxonomy): domain Bacteria; phylum Pseudomonadota; class Gammaproteobacteria; order SZUA-152; family SZUA-152; genus DRQN01. The sequence continues at coordinate 43,658 of DRQN01000006.1, read as the reverse complement.
CCATACCCAGGATCGCAATGATATCCTTAAGCTCTTTGTAACGCTGCAGGGTTCCCTGAACGGCGCGCGCAACGTTATAGTGCTCTTCGCCGATGACCAGCGGATCCAGCTGGCGCGAGGTGGAGTCGAGCGGATCCACGGCCGGGTAGATACCCAGCTCGGCGATCTGACGCGACAGCACCAGGGTGGCGTCCAAATGGGCGAAGGTGGTGGCGGGCGAAGGATCGGTCAGATCGTCCGCAGGCACGTACACGGCCTGGAAGGAAGTAATGGAGCCGGTCTTGGTCGAGGTGATGCGCTCCTGCAGGGCGCCCATTTCCTCGGCCAGGGTCGGCTGGTAGCCCACCGCGGAGGGCATGCGGCCCAGCAGCGCGGACACCTCGGTGCCGGCCAGGGTGTAACGGTAGATGTTGTCGACGAACATCAGCACGTCGCGGCCTTCGTCACGGAAGTGCTCGGCCATGGTCAGGCCGGTCAGGGCCACGCGCAGGCGGTTGCCGGGCGGCTCGTTCATCTGGCCGTAAACCAGCGCCACCTTGTCCAGCACGCCGCCTTCTTCCATCTCGTAGTAGAAGTCGTTACCCTCGCGGGTACGCTCACCGACACCGGCGAACACGGAGAAACCGCTGTGCTCGACGGCGATGTTGCGGATCAGCTCCATCAGGGTCACCGTCTTGCCGACGCCGGCGCCGCCGAACAGGCCAACCTTGCCGCCCTTGGCGATGGGCATGATCAGGTCGATGACCTTGATGCCGGTTTCGAGGATCTCGATGTTGGCGGACTGCTCGTCGAAGGTCGGCGGCTTGCGATGGATGGGCATGGTCTTGTCGGCTTTCACCGGGCCGGCGTTGTCCACCGGGCGGCCCAGCACGTCCATGATGCGGCCCAGGGTACCCTGGCCGACCGGCACCTGGATGGCGGAACCCGTGGATTCGACACCCATGCCGCGCCTGAGCCCATCGGTGGAGCCCATGGCAATGGCGCGAACCACGCCGTCGCCCAGCTGCTGCTGAACTTCCAGCGTCAGATCGACATCGCTCAGCTTGAGCGCTTCGTAGACCTTCGGCATCTCGTCGCGCGGGAATTCCACGTCGACCACCGCGCCGATGATTTGTACAATTTTTCCTGAACTCATGTTTCAGTCCCCTTCAAATATCAAAAAAGCTGTTCGCCCTGCGGATACCGGCTGCAAGCGTCCCTATACGGCCGCCGCGCCACTGACGATCTCGGAAATTTCCTGGGTGATCGCGGCCTGACGGGCCTTGTTGTAGGCCAGGTTCAATTCGTCGATGAGGTTGCCGGCGTTGTCCGATGCGGCCTTCATGGCCACCATGCGCGCCGATTGCTCGCTGGCGATGTTCTCCACCAGCGCCTGGTAGACCAGGGACTCGACGAAGCGCGTAAGGAGATCGGTCAATACCTCCTTGGCCTCGGGCTCGTAGAGGTAGTCCCACTGGTGGGAGTAATCGTCTTCGGTATCCGCTTGTATCGGCAGCAGCTGCTCGATTTGCGGATCCTGTACCATGGTGCTGACAAACTCGTTGTAGACCACGTACAGGCGATCGATCTCACCCTTGTCGAAGGCATCCAGCATCACCTTGACCGTACCAATCAGGTCGCTGATGCCCGGTGCATCGCCCAGATGGCTGGTTTCGGCGACCACGTTGCCGCCGACACGCTTGAAGAAAGCCGATGCCTTGCCGCCGACGGCGCAGATATCGATGCCGACGCCCTTCGCGTCCCACTGTTTCAGCGAGCCAATGGCGGCACGAAACAGATTGGCATTCAGGCCGCCGCACAGTCCGCGATCGCTGGATACGACGATATAGCCGACGCGTTTGACCTCACGATCCTGCAGATAGGTGTGCTTATACTCCGGGTGGGCGTGGGCAAGATGCTTGATCACGTTACGGATCTTTTGCGCATAGGGACGGGATGCCGCCATCCGCTCCTGCGCCTTGCGCATCTTGCTCGCCGCCACCATTTCCATGGCACGCGTGATCTTCTGCGTATTTTGTACGCTTTTGACCTTGGTGCGTATTTCTTTACCGACCGCCATTGCTGGCCTCCTACGATTTAACCGACGTTAGTGCAAGGCTTAGTAAGTGCTGGAAGCCTTGAACTGCTCGATGGCCGTCTTCATCTCGGCGGCGATTTCGTCGTTGAAATCACCACTCTCGTTGATACGATCGAGCAGGTCGGCGTTGTTGGCGCGCAGGTAGGCATGCAGGGCCGCCTCGAAATCGACCACCTTGTTGACGTCGACGTCGTCGATGAAGCCTTCATTGGCCGCGAACAGGGAGAAGGCCATCTCGGCGGTGGACAGCGGTGCATACTGCTTCTGTTTCATCAGCTCGGTGACGCGCTGGCCACGTTCGATCTGCTTGCGGGTGGACTCGTCCAGATCCGAGGCGAACTGGGCGAAGGCCGCCAGCTCACGGTACTGGGCCAGGTCGAGTCGCACGCCACCGCCGAGCTTCTTGATGATCTTGGTCTGCGCGGCACCGCCGACACGGGATACGGACAGGCCGGCGTTGATGGCGGGACGGATACCGGCGTTGAACAGATCGGCCTCGAGGAAGATCTGGCCGTCGGTGATGGAGATGACGTTGGTGGGCACGAAGGCCGACACGTCACCCGCCTGGGTCTCGATGATCGGCAGGGCGGTCAGCGAGCCGGTCTTGCCCTTCACCTTGCCGTTGGTCAGGCGCTCCACCTCGTCGGCGTTGATGCGCGAGGCGCGCTCCAGCAGGCGCGAATGCAGGTAGAACACGTCACCCGGATAGGCCTCGCGGCCCGGCGGGCGGCGCAGCAGCAGGGAGACCTGGCGATAGGCCCAGGCCTGCTTGGTCAGATCGTCATAGATGATCAGGGCGTCTTCGCCACGATCACGGAAGTATTCGCCCATGGTGCAACCGGCGTAGGGCGCAATGTACTGCATGGCGGCCGGATCGGCGGCGTTGGCGGCCACCACGATGGTGTGCTCCATGGCGCCATGCTCTTCCAGCTTGCGCACCACGGCGGCGACACTGGAGGCCTTCTGGCCGACGGCGACGTAGATGCACTTAACGCCGGTGCCCTTCTGATTGATGATGGCGTCGATGGCGACGGCGGTCTTGCCGGTCTGGCGGTCGCCGATGATCAGCTCGCGCTGGCCGCGGCCGACCGGGACCATGGCGTCGATGGCCTTGAGGCCGGTCTGCACCGGCTGGTCGACGGATTTGCGCTCGATAACGCCCGGCGCCACCTTTTCGATCGGCGACTGCTCGGAAGTCTCGACGGCACCCTTGCCATCGATGGCGACGCCCAGCGAATTCACCACGCGGCCCAGCAGGGCCTCGCCCACGGGGACTTCGAGGATGCGGCCGGTGCACTGCACCTTGTCGCCTTCGGTGATGTGCTCGTAAGTACCCAGCACCACGGCGCCCACGGAGTCCTGCTCCAGGTTCAGCGCCATGCCAAAGGTGTTGCCCGGGAATTCGATCATCTCACCCAGCATGACGTCGGACAGGCCATGGATGCGCACGATACCGTCGGTGACACTCACCACGGTACCTTCGTTGCGCGCTTCGGTGGAGACGTCGAAACTCTCGATGCGCTTTTTAATCAGCTCACTGATTTCAGACGGATTCAATTGCATTTTTCATGTTCCTCTTCGTGGCAGCGCTTAGCCGGCCAACTCTACGGAAAGCTTATCTAACTGGGCACTGACCGAGCCATCGATCACCATGTCGCCGGCCTTGATGACCGCGCCACCCATGAGGCTTTCGTCAACGGTGCATTTCAGGCTGACATCACGACCCAGCCGGGCCTTGAGCTTGTCGGCGATCTTTTTCTGCAGCTTCGCGCTGACTTCCTTCGCGGCGACGATTTCCGCCTCGATGGTTTGCTCAGCCTCGGCCTTCAGTGTTTCGAACTGCGCCGCGATCTCTTCCACCGCACCCAAACGACGATTTTCCGCCAGCAATCTGACCAGGTTGCTGCCCTTGTCATCCATCACCTTGCCGGCAATCTCCAGGATCAATTCGGCCAGTTTGGCCTTGTCGACACTGGTGTTTCCGATCAGGGCCTGCATGTCAGGGTCTGCGGTGATCAGCGCAATGGTCTGCAACATCTCAGACCATTCTTTCAGCTTGCCGTCGGCCTGGGCGATCTCGAAGACCGCTTCGGCATATGGACGGGCGATTGTGGATATTTCAGCCATGATGTACGCCTCAGATCCGGGCAGCCAGATCGTTCAACAGATCTTCGTGTGCCTTGGCGTCGATTTCACGCTTCAGAATCTTCTCCGCACCGGCAACGGCGATCGCCGCAACCTGGGTGCGCAAAGCTTCCTTGGCCTGATTTACTTCGCGCTCAAGCTCGGCATTGGCCGCGGCTATGATGCGCTCGCTTTCAGCACGTGCCGTGTCTTTCGCCTCTTCCACGATCTCGGAAGCGCGCTTCTGACCCTGGGCGACGATTTCCTGTGCCTGATCCTTGGCTTCTTTGAGCAGCTCTGTCGCGCGCTTTTCGGCCAGCTCTTGCTCGTGCTTGCCTTTTTCCGCGGCGGCGAGACCATCGGCGATGCGCTTCTGGCGCGCCTCCATGAGCCCGGACAGAGGACCCCACATGACCTTGTTGACAAACCAGATCAACAGGCCAAAGGCCAACATCTGTGCGAATAGGGTTACTGTAATGTTCACGTTATCGTTCCTCCCGGCTTGTCCCGCCGACTCTCAATGGAGAACAGCGGATCAGCCAAGTTAGCGGCTTGAATTAAAGCGCGCCAATGGCGGCTTGCAGGGCACCGACGAACGGGTTGGCGAACAGGAACCACATGGCGAATGCCAGGATGATGAAGGGGAAAGACTCCATCAGGCCGGCGAAGATGAACATGTTGGTCATCAAGGCCGGACGCATCTCGGGCTGACGCGCGATGCCTTCCAGGGTCTTGGCGCAGATCAGGCCCCAACCAATGGCGGAACCCAGACCGGCGGCCGCAAGAATAACGCCCACACCTACTGCCGTATAGGCGTAAATGGTCGCAAGCATATCAGCTGTCATTGTTACTCTCCTTACTTTTATTTAAAGATAAAAAATGAAAACACTACAAACTTGATCTTAATGATCCGTGGTATGCGCCATACCCAGATACACGATGGTCAGCACCATGAAGATGAAGGCCTGCAAGGTAATGACCAGAATGTGGAACAGCAGCCAGGCCAGATCCAGCACCACCTGCAGCGGGAACCAGATCAGCAGGCCCGCGCCCAGGGCGGCGGCGCCACCCAGCAGGGCGATGAGCAGAAACACCAGCTCGCCGGCGAACATGTTGCCGAACAGACGCAGGCCGAGACTCAGGGGCTTGGCAACCTCTTCGATGGCGGTCATGACGATATTGGCCGGCATGGCAAACTTGCCGAAGGGGTGAAACAGGAACATCTTCAGGTAGCCGCCGAGGCCCTTGACCTTGATGTTGTAGAACAGGGTCAGGCCAAACACCACCAGCGCCATCGCCAGCGTCGTATTCAGGTCCGTGGTGGGTACGACTTTCAGATAGGGAAGGCCCAGCCAGCTGCCGATCAGCGGCAGCAGGTCGACGGGGATCAGGTCCATGAAGTTCATCAGCCAGACCCAGACGAAGATGGTCAGGGCCAGCGGGGCGATGAGGGGATTGTGTCCGGGGAAGGAGTCCTTCACCTGGGTCTGCACGAATTCGAGAATCGATTCGACGAAATTCTGAAAACCGCCGGGCACGCCATCGGTGGCGTTCCTGGCCACCCGGCCACCCACGACGACCATCAGCGCGCCGAGGGCGATGGAAATAAAGATGGTGTCCAGGTTCCAGGTCATGAAACCTTCGCCAACACTGAGGTTGGTCAAATGATGCTGAATATATTCGACGGTGCCGCCGCCTGACGAACCTTCTGCTGCTTGACTCAAGATTCTATCCCCTACTCAAGGTTTTCAATCCGGATGCCCGGTGAGCTTTGCTTTCGCCGCGCCACCACGAACACCCATCAAATAACTTGCCTGTGCCAGCGCGAAACCAATGAACACGGCCAGGGGTTCCAGTTTCAAACCGCCCAGGCCTATCGCCAGCAATACCACCACCGCCACGAAACGTTGCGCGGCGCCGATGTACAGAATCAGCATGCTCTTCTTCGGGTCGCTCAGCGCATGCTCATTGGCGCGCTTGAAACCCCGAATCGAGAGCAGGGCGAGAAACACACTCGCCAGTCCGCCATAACCGGCGGAGAGTGCATCCCATGCACCTTGAATCAGAAACAGCAGGGCAACAATACCTGTCACCGTCAACTGCACCATGACAACCCGGCGGGCCTTGGCAGCCAGATCGGCGCCCAATTTGCTCATTGCAGCTCCGGGTCCGTCAGTAATCGGTAGACTTTCAGAAATCCTCCGATGAAGCCGAGGCCACCGAGGATCAGTATGAAAATCGGCTGGGTCTCAAAGTAGAGATCCAGCAAGTAGCCTAATAAAAACCCGGACACAATCATCGAGGTCAGGATCTGACCTGCGCCGATGAGTAATAACCCGGGCTTCTTGGACTCGCTCATTTCAAGCGCATCCCAAATTTAGGCCGGGCATTATAGCCAGCCCGTGCACCCACAGCAAGGCGCTTTGCGATAAATATGAACAAAAAACAACCGCCGTAAATATTGTAATTAGCGACCCGGGAGAACCCTGAACAATCACTGAATGCGCTGCAGGATTCCATCCAGCTCATCGAGACTGTTGTAGTGGATCACCAGTTTGCCATTGCCCTTGGCGGCGTGCTGAAAAATCACCTTGGCGGCAAGTTTTTCGCTCAAGCCGTCCTGCAGGCGCTTGATGTCGGGATCCAGCGTCTTGTCCGACGGTGACTTCTCAGTCGTTCCGGCGCTGAGCCGGCGCACCAGCTGTTCCGTTTCACGCACCGAATAAGCCTTGGCGGCCACCTCGCGCGCCGCGCGGCTCTGCTGCTCGCCCTCCAGCGCCAGCAAGGCCCGCGCATGGCCCATTTCCAGATCGCCGTGCTCCAGCAGACGCCGCACGTCGTCATTGAGGGTCAGCAGGCGCAACAGATTGCTCACCGCGGCGCGCGAGCGGCCCACGGCCTCGGCGGCCTGCTGGTGAGTCATTTCGAATTCCTCGATGAGCCGCGCCAGGGCGTTGGCCTCCTCCACCGGGTTGAGGTTTTCGCGCTGGATGTTCTCGATCAGCGCCATGGCTATGGCGGCCTCGTCGGGCACCACGCGAATCAGGGCGGGTATCTCGTGCAGGCCGGCGATTTGCGCCGCGCGCCAGCGCCGCTCGCCGGCGATGATTTCGTAACGCCCGCCCCCGGCCAGCTCGCGCACCACGATGGGCTGCACCACGCCCTGCACGCGAATGGAGCTGGCCAGCTCTTCGAGGCTCTCCGGGTGCATGTCGGTGCGCGGCTGGTACTTGCCCGGCTGTAGCAGGTCGACGGCCAGATCACGCAATTCCGTGTCCGTCGTGGCCTCCGTCATCGCTGCCGCCGATCCGCCAAGCAGGGCGTCCAGGCCGCGGCCCAGACCGCGTTTTTTCTTTGCTGCCATCTGTCTTTTCCAAAAGTTGCGTAATGTCAGGCGCCGACCGAGGCCATTTCCTCGCGCCGCAGCATCTCGCCGGCCAGCGCCAGGTAGGCCTTGGCGCCGCGCGAGGCCTTGTCGTACACCAGCGCCGGCTGGCCATGGCTGGGTGCCTCGGCGAGGCGGATATTGCGCGGAATCACGGTGCGGTACAGCTTGTCACCGAAGTGCTTGCTGAGCTGCGCGGTGACATCGCCGGCGAGGCGGTTGCGAGGATCATACATGGTACGCAGCAGGCCTTCGATCTTGAGGAAGGGATTGAGGTTGTCGCGCACGTCCTCGATGGTGCTGACCAGCGCGGTCAATCCCTCCAGGGCGTAATACTCACACTGCATGGGAATGATCACCGACTGCGCCGCCACCAGCGCATTGAGGGTCAGCATATTCAGTGACGGCGGGCAATCGATGAGAATGAAATCGTAGCGGCCATTGATGTTGTTGAGGGCTTCGCGCAGACGTCGTTCGCGCTGTGGTATCTGCAACAGCTCCACCTCGGCGGCGGTAAGGTCGGCGTTGGCCGGTAGCAGGTCGTAGCCCGCCAATTCTGTCTGGGTGATGGCATCGCGGATGTCCGCCGCGCCAGTCAGCACCTCATAGCTGGAAAGCTCGAGGGCGTGCTTGTCGACGCCGCTGCCCATGGTGGCGTTGCCCTGCGGGTCCATGTCGATGAGCAGCACCTTGCGATGCGTCGCCACCAGCGAGGCCGCCAGGTTGACGCTGGTGGTGGTCTTGCCGACGCCGCCCTTCTGATTGGTTACCGCAATGATCTTGCCCATAGCTGTCAGCCCGTTTGTGATGCCGCTCGATTTGCCGCTGCCCCGCCCGTTGGCGCGAGAACGATCAGGTGCCGTTCCTCATCCAGCCCCGGCACCTGCAGCCGCCGTGAACCGCGAAGCATGCATGCCGCCGGCAGATCCGCCAGTTCCTGCTCTGGCCAGGCGCCCTTCATGGCCAGCAGGACGCCTTCGCCATCGCAGTAGGCACCGGCCTTCTCCATCATCTCGCGCAGCGAGGAAAAGGCCCGCGAGATGACCACGTCGAAGGGCGCCTGTGGGCGGTATTGCTCGGCCCGCGCATGCACCACCTCAACGTTGCGCAGCCCCAGCTCGGCCACCGCCTGCTGCACGAAGCGGGTCTTCTTGCCGTTGCTGTCGAGCAACACGAAACCGGTCTGCGGCGACAGCAGCGCCAGCGGGATGCCCGGCAGACCGCCGCCGGTGCCGACGTCCAGCACCCGCTTCGGCCGCAACTCGCGCAGGTGTGGCAACACCGCCAGGCTGTCGAGCAGGTGGCGGGTGACCATCTCCCGCGGCTCGCGTACTGCGGTCAGATTATAGACGCGGTTCCACTTCGCCAGCAGGCGCACATAATCCAGCAGTCGCCCGCGGACTTCAAGCGGACATTCGATGCCCAGCGCCTGCAGCCCCTGTGCAAGGATTGTTTCCAGCGACATCGGCATCTACTCCTGCCCGGCCCGGCCCCGCCCGCCCGCGGCGCGTTTCTTCAGGTGCACCAGCAGCAGCGACACCGCCGCCGGGGTCACGCCGGCGATGCGCGAGGCCTGGCCAATCGTCGCCGGACGCTGCGCGGCCAGCTTCTGCCCCACCTCGGCGGACAGGCCGCGCACCCGACTATAGTCCAGGTCCTCCGGCAGGGGCATCCCTTCCTGGCTGCGCTGGCGCTGGATCTCCTCGCGCTGACGCTCGATGTAGCCGGCGTACTTGCACTGGATCTCCACCTGCTCGGCCACCACCGGGTCCGCCACGCCCTCGCCGGCGCCGGGCAGGCTCATCAGCGCCGCGTAGTCGACATCGGGCCGGCTGAGCAGCTCGGACAGGCGCGCCTCGCGGCGCAGGGCCTGACCCAGCACCCGCTCGGCCTCGCAGTCCGACAGGCTGCCGGGGTGGAAGAAGGTCTCGCGCAGGCGTCGGGACTCGCGCTCGATGGCCTCGCGCTTGGCCTCGAAGGCGGCCCAGCGGGCGTCATCCACCAGGCCCAACTCGCGGCCCACGGGGGTGAGGCGCAGGTCGGCGTTGTCCTCGCGCAGCAGCAGGCGGTACTCGGCGCGCGAGGTGAACATGCGGTAGGGCTCGCTGGTGCCGCGGGTGATGAGGTCGTCCACCAGCACCCCCAGGTAGGCCTCGTCGCGGCGCGGCGACCACGGCGCCTCGTCGCGCGCCTGCCGCGCCGCGTTGATGCCGGCCAGCAGGCCCTGGGCGGCGGCCTCCTCGTAGCCGGTGGTGCCGTTGATCTGGCCGGCGAAGAACAGGCCGGACAGGTGCTTCGTCTCCAGCGACGGACGCAGGTCGCGGGGGTCGAAGAAGTCGTACTCGATGGCGTAGCCGGGGCGGGTGATGTGGGCCTGCTCGAAGCCCTTCATGGAGCGCACCAGGGCCAGCTGCACGTCGAAGGGCAGGCTGGTGGAGATGCCATTGGGATAGACCTCGTTCGACGACAATCCCTCCGGTTCGACGAAGATCTGGTGCGAATCCTTGTCGGCGAAACGCACGATCTTGTCCTCGATGGAGGGGCAGTAGCGCGGCCCCACGCCCTCGATGACGCCGCTGTACATGGGCGAGCGGTCCAGCCCGGCGCGGATGATGTCGTGGCTACGCGCGTTGGTGTGGGTGATGTGGCAGCAGACCTGGCGCGGGTGGTCGCCGGGCCGGGCCATGAAGGAGAAGCTGGGAATGGGATCGTCGCCCGGCTGTTCGCTGAGCCGGCTGAAGTCGATGGACCTGGCGTCGATGCGCGGCGGGGTGCCGGTCTTCAGGCGCTCGACGCGGAACGGCAGCTCGCGCAGGCGCCGCGCCAGGGCATTGGCGGGGGGGTCGCCGGCGCGGCCACCCTCGTGGTTCTGCAGGCCGATGTGGATGCGCCCGCCGAGGAAGGTGCCCACGGTGAGCACCACCGCCGGGGCCCGGAACTTCAGCCCCATCTGGGTCACCACGCCGGTAACGCGGTCGCCGTCGACCAGCAGGTCGTCCACCGCCTGCTGGAACAGCCGCAGATCGGGCTGGGACTCCAGCGCCGCACGCACCGCCTGCTTATACAGGCTGCGGTCGGCCTGGGCGCGGGTGGCACGCACCGCCGGCCCCTTGCGCGCATTGAGGCGGCGGAACTGGATCCCGGCGCGGTCGGCGGCCTGACCCATGAGCCCGCCCAGGGCATCCACCTCTTTTACCAGGTGACCCTTGCCGATGCCACCGATGGCGGGATTGCAGGACATCTGCCCCAGCGTGTCGAGATTGTGGGTGAGCAGCAGGGTGTGCGCGCCGGAACGCGCCGCGGCCAGGGCGGCCTCGGTACCGGCATGGCCGCCGCCGACCACGATCACATCGAAGGAATCCTGAAAAAACATCACGCCAAACCGTGGAGAGAGGGACTGGCCATTGTACTGATTGGCAAAAAAACCGCCAATTTCTGCCGCCCTCATCTACGCAGCAGATTATTTCCAAACTCGAGAGGTTCCCACTCAAAGAAGACAAAATGATCTGCGGCCATCAACTGTGATTTTCCCTAGTACCATAAACCTTGATCCGCCAGTTAATAAATGTACCACTGCCGCCCGCAGCCTTATCGACAACCTTCAGCTGCCATTTCCCCCGTGACCGCTCCCCCAAATGCCGCATTGTTCCAAATCGCCAGTTGTTGTACTGAAACACGCCAAACATCTCATTGTGCTGTTCGGCCAGAACACTTTCCGTTCCCTCGGGCGAGGTCAACACAATGTCCAGATCCCCCAGGTTTGGGTGATCGCTAGCATCAAAGAAAACCTCGACAAATTCTATGTGAAGATCTTCATCCACAAGAATTTCATTTTGTACTCCATCATTCTCACCATCTGGAATCGGCTCGCCAACATCCTGCTGATACTCAAGAATCTTTTCATCGCCCACGCCCGCCCACTCTTTCGCCAGTTGCACCGCCCTGTCCGCATCTACCAGGCCAAAACCGTATTTGTGGTTGACAGGATAACCAGCCCCGTTCCTAACCCAGTCCGAATCGGATGAGTCGTTCCGCCTGGCGCTCCTAGCAAGGATAATCCGCACATCCCGCCATGAGAGCCTCGAGTTGGCTTCCAGCATCAAGGCCACCACACCCGATACCATCGGTGCAGCCGCAGATGTACCGCCGAAATTACCCGTATAGCCCCGGTTTTCAAAGTCATCCGGAAACAATGTGGGGTTGTACCCATCCTCCCCGGTTACATCGGTCGTCGTGATACCCACTCCTTCCACACGTCCTTTTGATGGCGCACAAACTATCAGTGTCGCGCCCTTCTCAGAGTAAGCCGCCTTTTTTCCATATTCATCAACGGCACAAATGGGAATGGTGTAACGGTTATTAACCAGGCCGCTATAATTGACGTTATCAATCGGCAGATCATTAATGACACCATCACCATTGCCGGCAGCAAAAACATAGGCAATACCCCGGCCGCTTCTGCCATCAGTAACGCCATCGATCAACGCATCCCGTATCAGGCTTTTCAACGCCAGCGGCTCACCCCAGCTATTAATATCTCCCCAACTGTTATTAGAGATCCATACGCGCTCTTTCTCTCTCACCAGGGCATCCGCCAGATTACTGACCGTCGCCAACCTCAAGGCATTGAAACCGATAATCCTGACCTGTGGCGCGATACCTTTTATCCCCTTTCCATTGCCTTCGATGGCGGCGATAATAACGGCAGTCGCCGTGCCATGATCAGCCTTCTGCGAAAACCCATACTCCTCGGGCAAGTAGCTGTAACTCCCTTCTCCGATATTCGCCCGAAGGTCTTCATGAAATACGTCAATACCGTTGTCCACTGTGGCAACCAGCACGCCCCGGCCTTTGTAATAGTGCTGATTCAGATTGATATGCACCATGTTTCCATCAAGGTCGCTGCCGGAAAGATACCACTGCTCGGTTACGAGGGGATCGGACTCATAATTACTACCGCCGCAACCTGAAAGAAAAATCAAACAGGCGCTAAACAGACTTGAACGACTCATCTGCCCAGGGTCAGCCAGTCAGGATAAGCAAATTGCACTTCATCATCACGGTAAATTTGGTTAGCAATGTCCAGAGAGGTCTCCCTGTCGATAGCGCTGAAAATATAATACCCCGTACCAACGGGGAGATTTTTCACCAATGTAACGGAGTACCTTGCCTGAAAATCCGCAAGACTATCCGCGCTTTGGATACCGGAAAACTTGACGATGATATCGCCGGTCAGCTGACGTCTGGGGGCATCTGATGAACTGCCAAAGCGATAGACATAGATGCCCAAAGTTGCATCGTAGCTACGCTCATGGATAAGCACTTTTCGGTCATCGTCGTACCAGTACAATTGCTCACCAAATATACTGAACGGCAATAGGTAAAAAAGTAGAGGAATAAGAAATCTCACTGCCCAAGCCATTTCGGAATAGTGGAAACAAAATTGTAGCGGGTAGAAATTCGCGTATCCGACCAATCACGGTCAATAGTCAACGGCTTGCTGATGCGGGAAAAATCCCGGGAAACCACATAGACCCGAGCCAGGCTTCCATCGCGACTCTTCAGCGTAAAGGCCAGACCATCCCCGATGGCGTTTATGCGCTCAAAGCGATCACTGTATTCAAAGGGAAACTCCTGCCAGGTGTCCTTCACCGAATCGTAGCGAATCGCCCGCCGATCGCGGGTAAAAATATAAATCGCCTCGTCCACTGAAATATAATGATATATACCCCCGTCGATTTTTTTCAATTTGGTGTACGCCCACTTACCGTTCACAGGATCCTCTTCGAAACGGTACAGGGTATCGCGCTCCATGCCACGGTAATAGGCTTGCAAGCGCGCCTCTACGGGGTCATCGGGTATTGGGCGAGGCTGCTCAAGCAGATGTTTGTGGCCTTTTATGGCAGCGAGATATTTCTTGGTCTCAGGCCATATCAGGTAGTAACGATCACCGTTACCGCGAACATGAATATCATTGAGACTGCCCGCTACCTTACTCAGCCGGACACGGCGTCCTGTAACCAGGTTTAACCGGTACAGTCCGGTTTCAGGTGTTACAGTCTCTGGGCCAAGCAGTATATCGCCATAGATCCCTGCGCTATCACCCAATACCGCACTAAAACGATAAGAATGCTCCGGACGGAAACTTCGGTCATCCAGATGTGAAAATGGGATATAGTGAGTATAAAGAAACACCTCTTTACCGTCCTTACGGTGCGAATAGCCACGCTCTCTGTCACGTATCAAATAAGGTGAATCACCCAGAGACTCATCCACCGGCTCAGCATGCAGGCGATTTGTTTTCACAAGAATGCCGCCCTTGTATGAAACAAAGTCTACGGGCCCATCCGTAAACTTTACTTGCTCAGCCTTACCGTTCCGGTGAACAATCTCAAACCCCGCGTCCTCTTTTGCCGTGCCTCGAAACTGGTAGGATGACAAGACAATATCGCGCTCACAAATATAACTGCTCTGATACCTCTGCTCCCCTTCATAGTGCTGAATCAGGCGTATTGCATTCGATGTTTTGTCGTAGGCCAGCAAATCAAACTGACTGCTCCCTGACACCACAAAGGTATTGGCGCAATCGACCACAGCCACCGTTTCAGCACCCGGCTTGCAGCCCAGTAATGCAATTACCGTGATTAGAAACAATAATATTTGCATGCCCCAACCTTCTTTTTCTTCGATTCCGCCATATTTACCACAAGAGGATGATTTAGAATGTCGCTAGGATAAACGATCCAGCCTCCATTACTATCCAAATCAATATTCCTCCATTCGGGGCGCGGCGAAGGCCTGGCTGTCTGTCTGTAGGCATTCCAGACAAGCTGTGAGCAATATGTACTGTCATCTGCGTTCTTGTTGAAAAAGTTCCAATTATAAGGCTTGTTAACCTGACCCATTGCCCAATTGACAATAGCAAACATGCGCTGCGTAACGTAGTTATAATAGTTTTTTCCACTGAGCGTGCAGTCCTTGTAGTCACAAGGCGGCATAAAGCCGGGCCATCCGAAATAAAAGGCGTAAGTATATCGTCTGACAGTATCGTACTTCTTTTGCCATGCATCCATTAAGAGAGCACCTTGATGCAGATTGACCCCTCCAGTATTGGCATCCACGATCGACAACACTGCACCACTTGGCCGACTCCAAGACGAAGGCAGCACACCACTCGCTATCTCGCCTCCCGTATTATTGAAGTGAGTCACGATGCCCATGTGACCCACACCGGCCGCTCCATCACTCCAGATAATATCGCCAGGACGCCAAGTCCAGTCTGAAATATTCGATTCATGCCTGTACTCGGGTTTCTCGTCTTTCTTATTGTTCTTCCCACCGCCACCCTTCATAGACGGGGTGTAGATAATGTATTTTGTGCGTCGATTTGGAAGCTTGTATGGCAGATTATATTTTTCTACCAGTTCTTCCTGTGCCACGCGGTAGGCTGCTTCATCTTTCGCCGTTTCCGCTTCTAACGCCTTCAATCGTGAAATCTCCTCCTCGGTCGGCACTCCGAGATCGAAGTAACGCGCGGAGTCAGGAAGGGAATCCATATCGACCGCTGAAGGCCTGGCGCTCATCGCCTCATAGTCACCGCTGTACCAAGCCTCACTCATCTGGGAAATCATGGCGCCAAACTGCCCGCTAACCTGCAAAAACAGCATACCGTTACGGAAGTCGGCGATGTTCTGTTCTACCTCTTCGCCTCTGGCGAATTGCAAGGCAAAACCGTTGGCCAACAGCTTGATGTCGTCGATAACTGTGGCCTTAAATTCGTCCGGAAAACCGTACTCCCCGAAATACTCGTTATAGAGCCAGTCGGCATTCATGTAATTCCGGATTTCAACAGAGGCCGTCTCGGGTGAGGCATATTCGACTTGAGGTTGGTTGGATGGTTCGGTTTGGTCTTCCTCACCGCATCCCGCCATAAGAAAGACACTCAGAACAGTGCTAGCAATAACCTTTTGCATAATTTCCTCCCTAGATTCAAATATTTTATGTATACATAAACCCTGCCCCCCACCAGGAAATTATGTCAAGTGTGTGTAAGATGCTCGGTTATCCTCAAGTCCGCAGGCGATGAACCGCTAATGATACCGACCCCATTACCCCTGCCAGTCCATGAAAATCAAACACCGTCTGTTCCTGCTTTCCGCCATTATTACCCTCGCCATGCTGTTGCTGCTGGCCATGCAGCAGATCAGTTCCCAGCGTGCCGATATGCTGCAGCTGGGCCTGGCGCAACTGCTCGATGCCGAGGCCGATATGCAGGCCATGCAAGCTGCTGAGCGTGAATTTCTGCTCAGCAAAAATCCGCAGGCCCGCGATGACTTCTTCCATGAACAGCAGGCCCTGCTAGCGGAGTTGCAAGAAATCGACCAAACCATGGACAAGCTGGGCCTGGATACCAGCGGCCTCGACACCTTTTATCGGCATCTCAATGACATGGCCACGGACTTCAGTCAGCTGGTGGCTCTGACGCAGCGCATCGGCCTCGACGAGGCAAGCGGCCTGCGCGGCGCCCTGCGCCAGGCGGCCCATCGGGTCGAGGATACCTTTCGCGCCACCGGCAACGATGCCCTGCTGGTCGGTCTGCTGATGCTGCGGCGCCATGAAAAGGACTTCCTGCTGCGCGAGGACGAAAAGTATGTCGGCCGCTTCGACCGCGCCCATGCCGACCTGCTGACGGCCGTGGCCCGGACGGAACTCGACGCATCGACCCAAGGCGATATCCAGCAGGATCTCAACGAGTATGCGCAGTATTTCCACCAACTGGTGGACAGCAAGCGGGAACGCCATCAGGGCCCACACGCCAGACTGGCCACCAACACCCAGCAGGCATTGGCCGAACTCGACGCCCTCACCCAAAAGGCCCGTGCCGCCATCAAGAAGTCACAGCGCAGCCAGCGAAGCCTCGTCTTCATCGGCACCCTGATTCTCATCATCGGCCTGGTCGGTCTGAGCCTGCTGATCGCGCGCAGCATCAGCCGCAGCCTGTCGCGTATCACCTCCGCCATGGCGCACATCGCCGACGGCCATTCCGCGCTGGGTGTAAGCCTGCCCGAGGAAGGGCGCAACGAAACGGCACAGATCGGTCGCGCCTTCAACCGTTTCACCGGCAAGCTGGACCAGACCGTGCAACAGGTTCTCATGGTGGCCACCAATCTTTCCCAAAGCAGCCTGCGCGCCCAGGAAATCACCCAGGCCACCAGCAGCTCCATCGAAGAACAGGTCGAAGCCATCACCCAGCTCGGCGATACCATCGGACAGATGGCCGACAGCAGCCAGCAGGTGAATGAGGCCGTCAGCCTTGCCAGCGAGACCGCGCAGGACGTCCGCCAAGAGGCCGTCAAGGGCCGCGCCGTGGTCAGCAGCGCGGTGGACGGCATGCAGGAAATGCAACACGAGATCGAGCAGCTGGAGCAAAGCATCGACGCTCTCACCCGGCACCACGAAGATGTCGGCCAGGTGCTGGACATGATCGTCACCATCGCCGAGCAGACCAACCTGCTGGCCCTCAATGCCGCCATCGAGGCCGCGCGGGCCGGCGAGCAGGGCCGCGGCTTCGCCGTGGTCGCCGACGAGGTGCGCGCCCTCTCGAAACGCACCACCGACGCCACCGACGAAGTACGCAAGCTCATGGACACCATTCGCGCCGGTAACCAGGAAGCGGTCGACCTCATGGGACGCAGCGCCAAGATCTCCGTCCTCAACCTGGAACGCACCCAGGCCGCCGGTGAGACCTTCGCCCTCATCGCCAGCGCCGTCGAGGGCATCAGCGACAGCAACGTACAGGTGGCCGCCCAGGCCGAACAACAGTCCCAACTGGCCGCCACCGTGCGTGACAATATCCGCAAGATCGACCAAAGCGTGCGCGAGCTGTCCGAACTGGCGCGCAAGAACATCTCCGACAACGGCGACCTGTCGCAGTTTTCCGTACAGCTGGAATCACTGGTCGCCGGCTTCAGCGGCAAGGCCGCCGCCAACGACGACACGGAAAACAAACCACCGGAGAATGTCGATCTGTTCTGACAAAGGCAGACCAGGCTGTGATGCGACGGGCCGGGATGGAAATACGGAGGCCACGGAGCACAATATTGCCATCACGCAACATATGGGCTATATAATGTAACAGATGTTACTATTGGAGCCCGAAATGGCCTTGCTCACACCCCAAGATACCCATGCCCCCAGGCCAGATATCCACAGCAAAGAGAGCCGACAAGGCCTTGCCCGCATGGTCATGCAGCTGTTCCAGCACTGGCAGCTCAGCAACGAGGAACAGCTGGACCTGCTCGGCCTCGACGCCGGCAGCCGCACCACCCTCGCCCGCTATCGCAAGGGCCAGCCCCTGGGCAGCAACCGCGACCTGCTGGACCGCGTCGGCCACCTGCTCAGCATCCACAAATCCCTGCGCCTGCTGTTTCCCCACAACCGCGAACTGGCCTATGCCTGGATGCGTGCCCCCAATCGGGCCTTCGACAACCTCGCCCCCGTGCAGGTGGTTCGCCAGCACGGCTTCGCCGGCCTGCTCATGCTGCGCAGCTACCTCGACCAGGTTCGCGGCCAGTGATCGACCGCCTGCTCAACGAACTCTGCAGCATCGACTACCACGGCGATTGGCTGCGCAACATCGTCAGCCTGCGCGAATCGCAAAACCTCTTTGACGACCTCAGCGACCAGGCCGACGACTGGCACACCGCCATCGCCGCCGAACTCGCCGCCAAGCCCGCCGACTTCGGCGACACCCCCATTATCAACCGCCCCTTCGAGCAGGCCCGCTATTGCGCCGCCATCCGCTACCCGTTCGAAAACTGGAGCCGCAGCCGCTATTCCGATGGCCGCTTCGGTGTCTGGTACGGCGCCGACAGCCTCGAAACCAGCATCTTCGAAACCACCCACCATTGGCTGCAATTTCTCCACGATGCCGATTTCCCGCAACGGCCAAAAACCATCATCGGCGAACGGCGCGTGTTCCAGGTTCAATGCGACGGCCTGCTGTTCGACTTCCGCCCCAAGCTGGCCGACTATCCCCAGTTAGCCACCCCCGGCGAATACCAGCTCAGCCAACAGATCGGCCAACGCCTGCACCGCGAAGGCCATCCCGGACTGATCACCCGCTCCGCCCACTGCAAGGGCGACATCGGCGTCATCTTCACCCCGAAGATCCTCTCCAACCCCCGTGATCACTGCTATCTCGACTACCGTTACAACCCCGGTTGCCGGGAAATCACCGTCACCCGGAGACCCGACAAGACATTCGTCACCTTGAAGATACAGGATGATGGGTCGATGCAGGCCGCTGGCTGCACCGCGGTTACACCGGCGGGAACACGTCGATAGCCCGAAATGATTATCAGTGCCGGGATCATGTCTCGGGCGGGTTTCACCTGAATCCGTGGGTTCAGGTTTCATTTTTGTCCTCGCTATCGGAGGCCTGGGATCATTATTGTTGCGGGGTGTTTTTCAGGGCAGCCAGGCCGGCGGCCAGGTCGGGATACTGCAATTCAACGGCCAGTTCCTCGCGCATCTTCCGGTTGTCCAGGCGACGTGATTCCCGCAGATAGGACAGCATGCCGGCGCTCATGACCTTTTCCGCCTCGGCACGCGAGACGATGGGCGGCGGTGGCAGACCCAGGGCCTTGGCGACATCGATGAAGTATTGCGACATGGTGCCGGGATGGCCGTCGGCGACATTATAGATTTCACCCGCCAGGCCCCTTTGCGCCGCGGCGACACACACCCGGGCGAGGTCGTCCTGATGGATGCGGTTGGTGTAGGGCGAATCGGCCGGCTCCAAAATGGGCAAACCCTTTTGCAGCCGTGCCACCGGCAGACGACCTGGGCCGTAGATGCCGCCGACGCGCAGGATGACGCAGGGCACACCCGTTTCTCTGCCCCAGCGGCGCAGGGTGTTTTCGGCATCCAGTCGCCGTCGGCCACGGGCGGTCTGCGGCTCTGCCGCCTGGGCCTCGGTGATCCAGGCACCCTGGCAGTCGCCGTATACGGCGCTGGTGCTGATCAACACCAGCTTCGCCGGCCGGCGCGCGGGGTCGATGGCGGTGAGAAAATTCTGTATCAGGGGATCGCGCTCTCCCTGCGTGGGCGGTGGCGCAAAGTAGAAGACCATGGCCCCCGCCGTTGGCAGATCCTTCAGCATTCCGCGGTCTGCCAAGTCTGCAAGCACGGGTTCGATGCCCTCGGCACGCAAACGCGCCGCGCGGGCTTCACTGCGCGCCAAACCCTGCACGGCGATACCCTGGGCCCGGTACGGGCGCGCCACGCGCTGGCCGATATCACCGCAGCCGGCGATCAGAACCGGATTCACTGGTGGTTCTCATTGATGGCTTCGCGCATAATTACCCCTCTGTTTCCTTCTTGGTTGCCCATCAAAATGGCTTTTACCGTTTATCTCGAACCGAGCGGCCATTACTTTGACATCGAGCCCGACGAGACGATCCTCGATGCCGCCCTGCGCCACGGCCATGCCTTTCCCTATGGCTGCCGAAGCGGCGGTTGCGGCGCCTGTCTGGGGCAGTTGCTTGAAGGTGAGCTGAATTATGACACAAATCGCCCGCTACCCCCGACGGCCCGCAACATGCCACGCGGTACCACCTTCTTCTGTCAGGCGCGCGCCGCCTCGGATTTGATCATCGAGGTCAAGGAGATCGGCGCGGTAAAGAATCTGACGGTAAAGACCCTGCCGGTATTGGTGCAGACCAAGGAACAACTGGCCGATGACGTGATGCGCCTCTACCTCAAGCTGCCGAAGGATGAGCACCTGCGTTTCCTCGCCGGGCAGTATATCGATATTCTGATGAAGGACGGCCGCCGGCGCAGCTTTTCCATCGCCAATATGCCGCGTATCGACCACTTGCTGGAATTGCACATCCGCCATGTGGAAGGCGGGGATTTCACCGGTTACATCTTCGACCAGCTGCGGGAAAAGGACGTGCTGCGCATCGAGGGGCCACATGGCAATTTCTTCCTGCGCGAGAATTCCACCCGCCCGCTCCTGCTGGTCGCCGGCGGCACCGGTTTTGCCCCGGTGAAATCCATTCTCGAGCATGCCTTCGTCGAAGAGATGTCACAGTCCATGCGGTTATACTGGGGGGTGCGTGGTGAAGCGGATCTGTATCTGGACAGCCTGCCACAACAGTGGGCGCAGGAACACGCCGACTTCCGCTATGTGCCCGTGCTTTCCGAACCATCGCGTCGGTGGCGGGGCGCGCGGGGCTATGTGCACGAGGCGGTAATCGCGGATCTGGCGGCCAGGGGCGAGGAACTCTCGGCCTTCGATGTCTACGTATGCGGCCCGCCGGCCATGGTCAGGGCCGCCTTCGCGGCCTTCCGCGAGCGGGGTCTCGAGGAGGCCCACTTCTATTCCGATGCCTTTGAATTTCAGGCGCCGAAGGCCGACGGCTGATTCATCCTTTAGATGTGCCGATATTTCCCGGTATCGCTGTCTCGAACCAGCAGGCGACTACGCCTTGGCTGCATCCAGCGGTTTATCAACGCTCAGCGGCTTGACGATTTCCGGCGCCTCGATGGCCGGCGTCACATGTTCCACCACATCGGCCTCAGCGGCCACCGGCGGCTCACAGCAGGGCGCCAGGCGCAGTGCCTCCCGGTAGCAGGCCAGGGCGGTTTCCCGATCACCCATCTTGTCCAGCAGCGTACCCAGCTCCAGGAAGGCCTCGGCGTTGGGCCGCGCGTTGATGCTGGCTTCGAGGTAGCTGCGCGCCTTGCCCCACAGACCGTTGCGCAGGCACAGCCGCCCCGCCGTCAACAGGGCCGTCGCATCCGATTGATGACCCACCAGGAAAGACTCGGCCTGAATCAGTTGGCGAGTCAGATCCGGCCCCTCGATGAGACCGTACATCCTCAACAAGGCATCGCTGCGGTGGCGTTTGAGGGCGCCACGCAGCAGGAGCTCGCCTTCGCCATCGCGGCCAAACTCCCTCAATTTCTGCAGGTAGGTCAGCAGCAGGGTTTCATGATCATGCAGCGCCTTCGGCACCCGGGACCAGTTGAGGACCAACGTATCCGCATCCGGGCTGTCCCTGAGCAGGGCGGTATAGGCCTCCAGCGCCATGGCGTCGAGGGTCTGCTTGTCGAATACCTTGCGCTTGCGCAATTTGGGCAGCAGCTCGATGAAGTTGTTCCATTCGCCCAGCTCCCGGTACAACTTGCCCAGTGGCTTGAGCACCTGCGGGTTGCCCGGTTCCAGCTGATAGAGGCGATGCAGGGTGGCCAGTGCCTGCTCTTTTTTGTTTTCACTCAGGAGCAGATCCACTTGGGTCAGACCCACGGCAATGTCGGCTTGTGCCGGGCTCTGGTGCGCCAGTTGCAGATAGCGGTCACGACGGTCTTCGGCGCCCTGCTCCTGCGCGGCGCGCGCGGCGATCAAGTAGTTGAGGATCGGTGCCTCGCTCTGTTTGGCGTATTTCAGCACCTGCCGTTCGGCCTGGCGCCACTGGCCTTCGGCCAGCTCGATCAGCCCGTAGGTCAGCGCCTTCTGTGCCTTTTCTTCCTTGCGATGCTTGCGCCACCTGGTCACGCTGCGCGGCATGGACCACAGGCGCACGAAGAAGCGGATGGCGAAATAGAAGACCGAAAACACCGCCAGCAGGAAAAACACCAGCAGCGCCAGGGTGGTCTCGATGCTCCAGGGACCCACGGCGATCAGCACATAGCCGGGGTTGTCCTTGATCAGCAGAGCCAGCGCCACGGCGCCGATGAACGCAAGCAGGGATATCAGCAGCAGCTTGATCATGGTTCACCGCCTTCGCGCTGCGCGGGCTCGACTGCCGCGCCGAGGCTTTCGATGTGTTGGCGCAGGATGCGCAGGGATTCACTGATATCCGGCAGGTTGGGTTGCAACTCCGCCTGTTTCAGTTGTTGCAGCGATTCCCGCATGCCCTTCACCGCACGGGACTCGGTATTGAAGTACGCCTTGAGCCAATCATCGGCCTCGTTCAATAGCTGACGATACAGGGCCGTTTCGTGGCGCAGCAGGCTGAGTCGCGCCTGTTCCAGCTTGAGCTCGAGATTCTGCCGCAGATACCACGCTTCGCTGGGCGGCAGCAGGGGCTCGATGGGCTTGTCGACCCGGCGCACCACCACCAGGTTGCGCAGATCCCGCCACACCGCGCCGGGGATATCGGACCAGTCCAGGGATTGGTAATCTTCCTTGCCGTTGGAAACCGCCGGCGTGGAGCTGTGCGCGGGCTGGGTGTTCGGCAACGGCAGGCTGTCCACCGTCCCGGCGAGGCTGGCCAGGGTCAGGGCCATGCCGGTGATGTCGGGTTCGGCCACCGCCTTCAGGGCGGTAATCTCATCGGCAATCGCCTTGCGCACCGGCACGAAGGCGGGATCACCGATGGCACGCAGTTTCTGGTCGGCGGTCTGCAGGGCCACCAATGCGGTGCGCAGGTCCCGTGCCAGGGTCAGGCGACTGTTGGCGACGATGAGCAGATACTCCACCTCCGCCAGGCGCCAGGCCAGGGTGGTGCGGCCCAGGGTTGCGACCATCTCCGTCATTCGGGTATTGATCGCCTGTTGTTCGGCCTCGATGCGCTGACGCACGCTGGCGGCACTGTCCACCTCGCCACGGATCGCATCGATCTGCTGCTTCAACGCCTCCAACTGTGCCAGTTGCTGCTGGTGGGCGGCGATCTTCGATTGGTTGCCGTCGATGCTCGCCTGCAGCTCACCCAGGCGTTCCTCCAGCGCCGCGCTCTGCTGCTGCCCCTGCAGATAAAGGTAGTAGGCGCCAAGTCCCGCCAGGATCGCCAACAACAGGGCCGCGCTGCCAATCCACAGGCCGGCTGCGGAGGCCTTCTTCTCTGCCGCCCCGCCGACAGCGGCCGGTTTTGCCGTGGGACTGCTGGGCGGTTTTTCATCACCGCTGGCCGGCTTCTTTGCAGCCTTGCTGCTTCCGGTCGCTTTTTCCGGCTCGCTGGGCGGTTTTTCGCTGCCACCGGGCGACTTCTTTCCCTGCGCATCCGCGGGCTTCTTCTGCGCCGGCTTGCCGCCGGGTTTCGGCGCGTCTTTGTCTGCCGTACTGGCAGCCTCCGGTTGTCCGGGCTCGTCGGTGACTGACGGATCCTTCGCGGCCTTTCCCCTTGCAGGCTTTGCGGGCACGTTCTTTTGCTTGCTCTGATTATTTTGATCGCTTTGATTTTTCATCTCGATTCCTGCGCATAGCACTTTGCGGCCTCAAGCAGTGCAGCGTCACTGGCCGCACTGGCAACGACCGCCGGGCGCACAAAGCCCAGTTTCCGTGCCAACGTGGCGCTGCGTTCACTGATGACTACCAGTAGGGTCTCCAGCAATTTTTCCCGATAGCCGGTATCCACTCTGTCGAAGAGGTTCCGCAGGCCTTCATTGCTGGTGACGATGATCATGTCGAGCCTGCCCTCGTCCCAGAGCCGGTACAGCGGTTCAGGGTCACTGTCACTGGGCACACGGCGGTATACCTCGGCCTGCTCCACCTGCGCGCCGCGCTCGCGGAGCGTGTCGGCCAGCAGGGTGCGGCCCTGGTTGCCTCGGAAGATGATGACCCGCTTTCCCTGAAGCAACCGCAGCTCGGGCAGGGCCAAGAGGGCCTCGGAGTTATAGGGCGCCGGCGGCAGAACCTGGGCCGGCTGACCGTGCACCGCCAGGGCCCGCGCCGTGGCCTGGCCGACGGCGGCGCGCAGCAGGCCTTCCGGTAGTGGCCTTTCGTCACGAAGCTGGTAGGTGTGGTGCACGGCATTGGCGCTGATGAAGATGCCGAGCCGGTAAGCGGAGAGATCCTGCAGGCGGGACTGCAGCGGCGTCCTGTCCGCCGGCGGGAGGATGTCGATGACGGGGAAGCGGAAAGCGCGGCCGCCCTCCGCTTCGATCGCCCGACATAAATTTTCTGCCTGGTGGAGCGGACGGGTCACGGCAATGGTGAAACCATCGAGTACGCCGTGGGGAGTGCCCGCCAATATCATTAGTGAATACTCACTTCGCCGTAAGCCGACTTACTGTATTTGTGACACGGCTATCATGCATCGGCATAGACCGCTTTGAGTATCACCCCGGCGCCACGCGCCAGCAGGTCGTCGGCCAAGGCCGTACCAAGTTTTTCGGCCTCCGCCGCCGGGCCTTCGATTTCACCACGAATGACTTCCCGGCCATCGGGACGCCCCACCAGTCCGCGCATACGCAGACGCTCGCCATCCAGTTCAGCGAAGCCGGCGATGGGCACCTGGCAGCCACCTTCGAGACGGTGGTTCATGGCGCGCTCGGCCAGCACGCAGGTCTGGGTGTGGCCGTGGTTGAGGTGGGCAATGAGTTCGTGGATGCGATCGTCGTCGCTGCGCGTCTCGATACCCACGGCGCCCTGGCCAATGGCCGGCAGGCTCTGCTCGGTGCTCAGGCAGCTGCGGATGCGGTCTTCGAAACCGAGGCGCTTGAGCCCGGCGCTGGCGAGGATGATGGCGTCATAGTCACCTTCGTCGAGCTTGCGCAGGCGGGTATTGACGTTACCGCGCAGGTCGAGGATGTCGAGATCGGGGCGTGCGGCGCGCAGCTGGCACTGGCGGCGCAGGCTGGAGGTGCCGACCCGGGCGCCCTGCGGCAGCTCGTCGATGCTGGCGTAGCTATTGGAAACGAAGGCGTCGCGCGGATCCTCACGCTCGCAGATCACCGCCAGGTGCAGACCCTCGGGGAATTCCACCGGCACGTCCTTCATGGAATGCACGGCGATGTCGGCGTCGCCGCGCAGCATGCCCTGCTCCAGCTCCTTGACGAACAGCCCCTTGCCGCCCACCTTGGCCAGGGGGGTATCGAGAATCTTGTCGCCCTGGGTGACCATCTTCACCAGTTCTACCTGTAAATCCGGATATTTGGCCAACAGGCGGTCGCGGACGAATTCGGCCTGCCATAGGGCCAGGGGACTCTTGCGGGTGGCGATACGAACGATTTCGGTCATTTTTTCAACTCTGAATCCAATCCTTAAAGGACAGCGCAGCCAAGGCCGCGCTGGTAAAAATGGCCACCATGCTAAGGACTATATAGGATGCTGGCAACCGGATGCTCTCCGCAAGCCTGACTATCCATTTAGAAATAGAGAGAAATCTGCTATGATGCGCGGTTTTGCGGCTCCCTGAAACTAGGAAACTATTATGCACACTGGTGAAACCTTTACCCAATTCATCATCGAAGAACAGCGCGGCACGAAGAATGCGTCTGGCGATTTTACGGCCTTGCTGAACGACGTTGTCACCGCCTGCAAGGCGATTTCCAGCTGTGTGAACCAGGGCGCGTTGGTCGGTGTGCTGGGTTCAGCCGGAAGCGAGAACATCCAGGGCGAGACCCAGAAGAAGCTCGATATCCTCTCCAACGACATCTTCCTCAAGGCCAATCAGTGGGGCGGCCACCTGGCGGCCATGGCCTCCGAAGAGATGGACGACATCTACCCGATCCCGCCGGAATACCCCAAGGGCAAGTACCTGCTGACCTTCGACCCGCTGGACGGCTCCAGCAACATCGACGTCAACCTGTCCGTGGGCAGCATCTTCTCCATCCTGCGCTGCCCCGAGGGCGTCGAAAATCCCACTGCGGAAGACTTCCTGCAGCCCGGCACCGAGCAGGTCTGCGGCGGTTTTACCCTCTATGGCCCGTCCACCATGCTGGTGCTGACCACCGGCAACGGCGTCAACGGCTTCACCCTGGACCACAACGTCGGCGAGTTCATTCTTACTCACCCCAACATGACCATCCCCGAGGATACCGCCGAGTTCGCCATCAACATGTCCAACCAGCGTCACTGGGAAGCCCCCATGCAGCGCTACATCGACGAGTGCCTGGCCGGCACCACGGGTCCGCGCGGCAAGGATTTCAACATGCGCTGGGTAGCCTCCATGGTCGCCGAGGTGTACCGCATCCTCACCCGCGGCGGCATCTTCATGTATCCCAAGGACACCCGGGATCCCAGCAAGCCCGGCAAGCTGCGCCTGATGTACGAGGCCAATCCCATGGGCTTCGTTGTCGAGCAGGCCGGCGGGCTGTGCTCCACGGGCCGTGAGCGCATCATGGAAATCCAGCCCGAGGGCCTGCATCAGCGCGTGCCGGTGATCCTCGGCTCGAAGAACGAGGTCGAGCGCGTGATCGAGTATCACAAGGAAGGGTAAAAGATAGTGCTGAGTGCTGAGTGCTGAGTGCTGCAAAGCCTGACATAGGCGCTGAATGAGAAAAGGCGATCACCTTGCGGTGACCGCCTTTTCTTTTGCGCCACGGAAAGAGTGAGCGCTCACATTGTGGCTACACGTCCAGATTGGCCACCTGCAGGGCGTTGCTTTCGATGAACTCACGCCGCGGTTCCACCTGGTCTCCCATCAGGGTGGTGAACACCTCGTCGGCCGCCACCGCGTCTTCGATGCGCACCTGCAACAGGCGACGCACCTCGGGATCCAGCGTGGTCTCCCAAAGCTGCTCGGGATTCATCTCGCCCAGACCCTTGTAACGCTGAATGTGCTGTCCGCGACGCGCCTCGGCCATCAGCCAGTCCAGGGTCTCCTTGAAGCTCTTCACCGGGGCCCTGCGCTCGCCTCGCTGCACATAGGCGCCCTCACCCAGCAGATCACGCAGCTGCTCGCCGAGCGCCACCATGCTGGCATATTCGGCGGAGGTGAAAAACTCACTGGTGATAACACGCTCGTTACCTACGTTGTGGCTGATGGCGTTCACCCGCGCCAACCAGGCGGTGCCGTGCTCGGCATCGTCTTCCAGCGTGATGTCATAGCGGATCTCGCTGAGATCATTGGCATTGAGGCGCTCTTCCAGCGTCTTGAACCAGGCCTCGGCCTTTGCCCTGTCCTGCAAGGCCTCTTCATCCAGGGCGGGCAGGTAGATGAGCTGCTCCAGCAACGCAGGGTGGTAGCGCCGGGACAGCCTTTCCACCGTCGACATAACCGTAAGATATTGTTTTGAAAGGGTTTCCAGTGTCACGCCGGTGATCGGCGGGGCGCCTTCGGTAACGTACAAGCCGGCATTTTCGAGCGCCGTCTGCAGCAGGTAGTCGTTCAGCTCGGCATCGTCTTTGACATAGCGCTCTTGCTTGCCCTTTTTCACTTTATACAGTGGCGGCTGGGCAATGTAGATATGCCCACGCTCGATCAGCTCCGGCATCTGCCGATAGAAGAAGGTCAGCAGCAGAGTGCGGATGTGCGAGCCGTCCACGTCGGCATCGGTCATGATGATGATACGGTGATAGCGCAGCTTGTCCGGATTGAACTCGTCCCGGCCGATACCACAGCCGAGGGCAGTGATCAGGGTGCCCACCTCCGCCGACGACAGCATCTTGTCGAAACGTGCCTTTTCCACGTTCAGAATCTTGCCCTTCAACGGCAGAATAGCCTGACTCTTGCGATCCCTGCCCTGCTTGGCTGAACCGCCGGCGGAATCACCCTCGACGAGAAACAGTTCGGACTTGGCGGGGTCTTTTTCCTGGCAATCGGCCAGCTTGCCGGGCAGACCGGCTATATCCAGCGCGCCCTTTCGGCGGGTCATTTCGCGTGCCTTGCGCGCCGCTTCACGGGCGCGCGCCGCATCAACGATCTTGGACACGATGGCTTTGGCCTCGGCCGGATGCTCCAGAAGGAATTCATTGCACTTTTCCGCCATCGCCGACTCGACGATACCCTTCACCTCCGAGGACACCAGCTTGTCCTTGGTCTGTGAGGAAAACTTGGGGTCCGGTACCTTCACCGACAGCACGGCGGTCAGGCCCTCGCGGGCATCGTCGCCCGAAGGCTGGACCTTGGCCTTTTTTGCTACGCCCTCGGCCTCGATGTATTGATTCAGGGTACGCGTCAGCGCGCTGCGGAAGCCCGCCAAATGGGTGCCACCATCGCGCTGGGGAATGTTGTTGGTAAAACAGAAGATGTTTTCCTGGTACGAGTCGTTCCACTGCATGGCGACTTCCACCGTCACATCATCTTTCCTGGTGACGAAGGAAAAGACCTCGGCATGCAGCGGCGTCTTGTTGCGGTTGAGGTGCTCGACAAAGGCGGCGATGCCCCCTTCATACTCGAAGATATCCTGCTTGTCGCTGCGCTCATCGGTAAGGACGATGCGCACGCCTGAATTGAGGAATGACAATTCACGCAGCCGCTTGGCGAGGATATCGTAATGAAACTCCGTATTGGTAAAGATCTCCTTACTGGGGAGAAAACGGATCTCGGTGCCGGTTCGCTCAGTTTCACCAACGGCCTTCAGCGGCTCAACGGGATCACCATTGCGGAACTCCATGTAATGGATACTGCCCTCGCGCCAGATGGTCAGCTTCAACCATTCCGACAGGGCATTGACCACGGAGACACCTACGCCATGCAGGCCGCCGGAGATTTTATAGGAATTGTCGTCAAACTTACCGCCGGCATGCAGCACGGTCATGATGACCTCGGCAGCGGATCGGCCCTCCTCCTCGTGGATATCGACCGGAATACCGCGCCCATTATCGGCAACGCTGATGGAACCGTCGTTATGGATAGTGACACTGGTTTCCGTGCAATGGCCCGCCAGGGCTTCATCGATGGCATTGTCCACCGCCTCGAAGACCATGTGGTGCAGTCCCGTACCGTCATCGGTATCACCGATGTACATACCGGGGCGCTTGCGCACCGCATCCAGCCCCTTGAGAACCTTGATTTTCGAGGAATCATAATTGCTGTCGTCTGGCATCACACACTCCGCGCACATTGCGCCCGTTATCGATCACTGAAATGGCGCATTATACCACCTGTTCAACATTGCCGTGTTCCACGTGGAACAGGGCGTGGGGTAAGTCATCCTGCAAGCCAGCCAACATATCGAGGGTGGTCGCAGTGATAAAAACCTGACTGCCCGTGGACAGCAGCACGCTCACCAGCGTAGCCCGCGAGCTTTCATCCAGTTCTGCCGCAAGGTCATCGATGAGGATCAATGAATCCTTGCCTGTCAGCTCCCGTAGCAGGATCGACTGGGCCAAGAAGAGCAGGCTGATAAACAGCTTTTGCTGGCCCCGGGAGAGCACGTCCCTGCCCCGCTCTCCCGACATCTTGAAACGTATATCCGCACGATGCGGCCCCGATTGGGTGAATCCACGCACACGATCCGAATCCAACGATGCCGCTAACACTTCACCAAGGTCCGCGCCTTGCTTCCAGCCAGGGTAGTAATCCATCGCCATGCCTTTCATGAAGCCGATCCGCTCCCGCTCAGGAAATTCTTTCAGAAAGGCCTCGATCCTCTCCACATAGACCTGGCGATAGGTGTCGACGAGCCGGGCCGATTCCACCAGCAGCGCGTCCCACTGCCCGATGGCGGATTGGCGCCAGCCGGCCTTCAGCGCCGCATTGCGCTGCTGCAAGGCCCGGCGGTAATTGCGCCAGACCTGTTCATAGCGTGGTTCCACGTGGAACACACCCCATTCGAGGAAACGCCGCCGGATTTCCGGACCCTGCTCGAAAAAGGCGTGCAGGCCGGGCTCGATAATCTGGATGGGTAAGGCTTCGGTGAGCTGGCTGGCCCTGGTGATGGTTTGACCCGCAAGGCGAATGCGAGTTCGCTTGCCGGCACGTTGGATACCCAGCTGGAATTCGCGTTCCTTCAGGCGAATTCGCCCGCTGATGGTGAGTTCGTGTTTGCCTTTCTGGATCAGTTTTTCGCTGTTCGAGGTCTTGAAGGAACGGCCCCGACCCAGAAAATAAATGGCCTCCAGCAGGCTGGTCTTGCCACTGCCGTTGGCGCCAGTGATCAGATTGAAGGCCGGGTGCGGACTCAGCGTGGCCTGGGTGATGTTCCGGAGGTTGGAAACATTGAGCTGAATCAGCCCCATCGCTGGCGAAAAAAGACTATAGGCGCATCGGCATGATGACGTAGGTGCAGGCCGTCTGACCCTCTGGTCGCATCACGCAGCTGCTATTGGCGTCACCCAGGGCCAGGGTCACATTGGGCGTATCGATGACATTGAGCGCGTCCAGCAGGTAACTCACGTTGAAGCCGATCTCCAGCTTGGGGCCCGTGTACTGCACCTCGATCTCTTCTTCGGCCTCTTCCATCTCCGGATTGTTTGCCTGCGCCTGGATCAGGCCATCCTGCAGACGCAGCCGGATGCCGCGGTATTTCTCGTTGGAAAGAATGGAGGTACGCACCAGCGCCTGCTTTAACAGTTCATGATCGGCGGTCACGTCCTTGTCGGAATCACGCGGAATCACGCGCTGATAATCAGGAAACTTGCCATCGATGAGTTTGGAGGTAAAAGCATAGTCCTCAAGTACCATGCTCAGGTGATTGTTGCCGACCATGACCTTGACGGGTTCATCGCTGTCAGACAGCAGCCGGGCCAGCTCCATGACGCCCTTTCGGGGCAGGATGACCTGGATTTTCTCCCCTGGACTGACGTCGGCCTCGTGCTCGCAGATGGCCAGGCGGTGACCATCGGTGGCCACGGTACGAACCATGCCGCTGTCGACCTCGAGAAGAAGGCCGTTCAGATAATAGCGCACGTCTTGTTGCGCCATGGCAAAGGCGGTCTTCTCGATCAGTTGCTTGAGTACCTTTTGTGGTACCTGGAACTCGAATACGCCCTTGACCTCCTCGATATTGGGAAACTCGCTGACCGGCAGGGTAGCCAGATTGAAGCGGCTGCGTCCGGACTTGATGATTGCCCGTTCCTTTTCCTCATCGTAAACGATGTCGATTTGCGCACCCTCGGGCAAGGCTTTGCAGATGTCCACCAACTTACGTGCAGGCAGCGTGATGTCACCGTCACCGGCTTCGGCACCATTGAGGGGAACGCTGGCTATCATTTCCACTTCCAGATCCGTCGTCGTCATGGACACCCTGTCACTGCTGACGCTGAGCAGCAGGTTGGACAGTACCGGCAAGGTCTGACGACGCTCCACCACCCCGGTAATGATCTGCAGGGGTTTCAGGATGGATTCTCGTTGGATCGAAAATTTCATATCAATCGTCCTGTTACTTAATATTTATATTATTAAGAAAAACTTGTTATTACTGTTATTAGTCATCCAGTGTCCTGTGGATAACCTGTATTTATCTATATATTTCAATTGGTTGTAACTCACGATAAGTACCGGATAAGCCCGCTTGAATACGCGGTACAAGCTGTGGACAAAATGTGAATGCTTTGTCTGTTTTCAGTTTCAACCAACTTATCCACAGCTCATCCCCATCAACTCGACAGGGTTCTGACCAGGTTTGAATAATCCTCCATGATCCTGACCTCGCTGATCTTGAGTTCCTCGATCTTGCGGCAGGCATGCAGCACCGTGGTGTGATCGCGGCCGCCGAAGGCATCACCGATTTCCGGCAGACTGTGGTTGGTCAGCTCCTTGGACAGGGCCATGGCGATCTGTCGCGGGCGCGCAATGGAGCGGTTGCGCCGCTTCGACAGCAGCTCGGATACCCGGATCTTATAATATTCCGCCACTGTCTTCTGAATATTCTCGATGGTAACCAGTTTTTCCTGCAGGGCAATCAGATCTTTCAGCGCATCCTTGGTGAAGTCGACGGTGATGGGCTGGCCGGTAAAGCGTGCGTTGGCGGACACGCGTCGCAGCGCGCCCTCCAGCTCGCGGATATTCGAGCGGATGCGCTTGGCAATGAAAAAGGCCACGTCCTGGGGCAGGTCGATCTTCAGCTGCACGGCCTTGCTCATGAGGATGGCGACACGGGTCTCCAGCTCCGGCGGCTCGATGGCTACGGTCAGCCCCCAGCCGAAGCGGGACTTGAGGCGTTCCTCCAGGCCTGAGACCTC
This sequence comes from Gammaproteobacteria bacterium, assembly GCA_011371455.1. Classification (GTDB taxonomy): domain Bacteria; phylum Pseudomonadota; class Gammaproteobacteria; order SZUA-152; family SZUA-152; genus DRQN01. Next base: position 11,273 of record DRQN01000006.1, on the reverse strand, counting down.
CTTCGGATAGCGGTCGCAGGTGAGGATGATCTGTTGCTGTCCCTCCAGCAGGGCATTGAAGGTGTGGAAGAACTCTTCCTGGGAACGCTCCTTGCCGGCGAAGAACTGGATGTCGTCGATGAGTAGCGCATTGACCGAGCGGTAAAAGCGCTTGAATTCATCGATGGCGTTGTGCTGCAAGGCCTTGACCATATCCTGCACGAAGCGCTCCGAATGCAGGTAGACCACCTTGGCGCCGGGATTCTGCTTTACGATAAGATTGCCCACGGCATGCATCAGGTGGGTCTTGCCGAGACCGACACCGCCATAGATGAACAGCGGGTTGTAGGCGCCGCCGGGATTTTCGCCGATCTGGAACGAGGCGGCGCGCGCCAGCTGGTTGGACTTGCCCTCGACGAAGTTTTCAAAGGTGGCATCGGGATTGAGGCCACTGCTGTGCACCACCGAGGTATTGTGTTCGCGTTTTCTGCCTGCGCTGCCCGCCGCCGGGTCGGCCTTGGGAGTGGTAGTGCGGCTTGCCGGCGGCGTGGAAGCGCCGATCTCGAGGATCACTTCGAAGCCGGCGTCTTCCTTCTTTTGGCAGACGAAGCCCTGAATCTGGTCGAGAAAACGCTCGGAGACCCAGTCGGCGACGAACCGGTTGGGTGCCAGCAGGCGCAGGGTCTGTTCATCCTCCACCACTTGCAGGGGGCGAATCCAGGTATTGAACTGCTGCGGGGATAGTTCTCCCTCGAGATAGTCGAGGCATTGCTGCCAGGTGCTCATGGCCTGAGACTCACGGAAATTCCCCAAACAAAGGGCGCCGGATGGCGCGCGCGTAGAGACGCAAGTTTATACCGCTGGAATCAAGTTATCCACACCCTTGGATAAGCGTCCCAAACAGGGATATTTCTTGACAAATCGGGGCCCGGCACAGTATTCTGCGCCGCTTTTTAATGAATTCGCCGGCGGAGCATCCGTCCGCAACCAACACACGGAAAAGGCCATGAAACGTACCTTTCAACCCAGCAATATTCGTCGCAAGCGCACCCACGGTTTTCGTGCCCGCATGAGCACCAAGGCCGGCCGCAAGATCATCAATGCGCGTCGCGCCAAGGGCCGTAAGAGGCTGAGTGCCTGAGCCAGGGAAAAACGTGGCCGGCGGACGCGGATCAGTGCTCTGAACCGATCACGGCGTCTGCCAGGCCCCAGGGGTTTCCCCGCCGGCTGAGACTGCTGAGCCGGGAGGACTTCCAGCGTGTTTTCGATGACACCCGGTGCAAATCCGTGGATGAAAACCTGCTCGTGCTGGCAACACCCAATGGCCGTGACTATCCACGCCTCGGGTTGGCCATCAGCAAGCGCAACGTCAAGACCGCCGTTGGAAGAAATCGTGTCAAGCGGTTGGTGCGCGAAAGTTTTCGCCGTCATCGGCAACAGCTGGCCGGCCTGGACATCGTGGTGCTCAGCCGCCATGCCACCCATGACTCAAGCAACCCCGGCCTGCTGCATTCCCTGAATCGCCACTGGCGCCGATTGGTAAAACGATGCGCAAACTCCTCATCCTCCTGATCCAGGCTTACCGCTACCTGCTCAGCCCATTGTTGGGTCCTCATTGTCGCTACTACCCCAGTTGCTCTTCCTATGCCGTGACGGCACTGGAACGTCACGGCGTCCTGCGCGGTGGTTCGCTGGCGGTGAAGAGGCTGTGCCGTTGCCACCCCTGGCACGAAGGCGGCTTTGACCCTGTCCCGGAAAAAAAGACTAATCTCAATCATGGATAACCAGCGTTTATTGCTTTTCGTTGCCCTGTCGCTCGTGTTGATGTTGCTGTTCAGTGCCTGGCAGTCGCACAATGCCCCGCCGCCCGCGCAGCAGGCATCGGCGCAGAACCCCGCGGATCCGACCGCTCCACCAGCGGCGCCTGCCTTGCCGGCAGACGGGCCGGCCGCCCTGCCGGCCGAAAGCCCCGCGGTGGCCGAGGCCTCGACACCGCCGGTGGCTACCGCTGGCAGGTACATCCAGGTGGAGACCGATCTGCTGAGGGTGGAGATCAATACCGCTGGTGGCGAAGTGAGCCGCGCCGCGCTACTGGCCTATCCCTGGTCGCTGGATGATTCCGAGCCCGTACAGCTGCTGGACGACCGCCTGCCCTATTTGTTCATTGCCCAGTCCGGCCTGGTCGGCAGCGGCGTTCCCGCTCCGGATCACCATGCCGTGTACCAGGCAGAGCAGACGGAATACCGTCTTCATGAGGGCGAGGACAGCCTCGAGGTGCGCATGACCTGGCAGGGCGAAGACGGCGTCAGCGTGGTCAAGACCTTCACCTTCCACCGCGACAGCTACGTCATCGACGTGGATTTTGCGGTGACCAGCGCCAACAAGCCCTGGAAGGGCCGTGCCTATGAACAGCTGCAGCGTACCAAGGTGGCCGAGCGCGGCCAGTCCAAGCTCATCTACACCTTCATGGGCGGCGTGGTGTCCAGCGAATGGGATCCCTACGAAAAGATCTCGTTCGACGACATGGCCACCTGGAAGCCCGAGCAGAGCTACAGCAAGGGCGGCTGGGTCGCCATGTTGCAACACTATTTCTTCAGCGCCTGGATTCCCGATCCCGCTGCGTCCAGCCACTTTTATACCAAGGCATTGGCCGACGGGCGTTATTTGATCGGCTTGTCCGGTGTCGAACAGACCGTCAACGCCGGTGAGACCGCGCATTTCCACAGCCGCCTGTTCGTCGGACCCAAGGAGCAGTCGCGGCTGGAGAAGATCGATCCCAACCTGCGCCTGACCGTCGACTATGGCGTGTTGGACATTCTCGCCAAGCCCATCTTCTGGCTTTTGGACGAGATTCACTCGATGGTCGGCAACTGGGGTCTGGCGATCATCTTCGTCACCCTGATCATCAAGTTGCTGTTCTACAAACTGTCCGAGGCCAGCTATCGCAGCATGGCGAAGATGCGCCAGTTCGCGCCCAAGATGCAGGCATTGAAGGAGCGCTATGGCGATGACCGCCAGAAGCTCAGCCAGGCGATGATGGAGATCTACAAGAAGGAGAAGATCAATCCCCTTGGTGGCTGCCTGCCCATGCTGGTGCAGATCCCGGTCTTCATCGCCCTCTACTGGGTGCTGCTGGAGAGCGTCGAACTGCGCCAGGCGCCGTTCATGCTGTGGATTCAGGACCTGTCGGCCAAGGACCCCTACTACGTCCTGCCGGTGATCATGGGCCTGAGCATGTTTGTGCAGCAGAAGCTGAATCCGCCGCCCATGGATCCCATCCAACAGAAGATCATGGCCTTCCTGCCGCTGATCTTCACCGCCTTTTTCGCCTTCTTCCCGTCCGGCCTGGTGCTGTACTGGGTGGTCAACAACCTGCTGTCCATCGCCCAGCAGTGGTACATCACCCGCAAGATCGAGGCCCAGGCGGCCGGCAAGGGCTGACCGCAGGACGGCCGTGAGCAGGTCACACACCGCGGCCGACACCATCGCCGCATTGGCCACCCCCCCCGGGCGGGGGGGCGTGGGCATCGTGCGGGTCTCCGGGCCGGCGGTGGCGGGGATCGCCGAGGCCCTGCTGGGGCATCTGCCGCGGCCGCGCATGGCCGAGTATCTGCCCTTTCTCGATGAGCAAGGCGCGGCGCTGGACACCGGACTCGCCCTGTATTTTCCCAATCCCCACTCCTTCACCGGCGAAGACGTGCTGGAGCTGCACGGCCACGGCGGCCCGGTGGTGATGGATCTGCTGCTCGAGCGCTGCCTGGCGCTGGGCGCGCGCGCCGCCCGGCCGGGCGAATTCTCCGAGCGCGCCTACCTCAACGACAAGCTGGATCTGGCCCAGGCCGAGGCGGTGGCGGACCTCATCGACAGCGCCTCGGTGCAGGCCGCGCGCCTGGCGATGCGCTCCCTGCAGGGCGAATTCTCGCGCCGGGTACACGGACTGGTCGAGGCGCTGACCGAGCTGCGCGTATACGTGGAATCCGCCATCGACTTTCCCGAGGAAGAGATCGACTTTCTCGGCGATGGCGCAGTGGCCGAACGCCTGGCTGCGGTACAGCGGCGCCTGGCCGATACCCGGGCCCAGGCCCGCCAGGGCAACCTGCTACGCGAGGGCATCCGCGTGGTCATCGCCGGGCGTCCCAATGCCGGCAAGTCCACCCTGCTCAATGCCCTCGCCGGGCGCGACAGCGCCATTGTCACCGACATCCCCGGCACCACCCGCGACGTGCTGCGCGAACAAATCAGTATCGACGGCCTGCCCCTGCACATCATCGACACCGCCGGCCTGCGTGAATCCGCCGATGCGGTGGAACAGGAAGGCGTGCGTCGCGCCTGGGCAGAGATCGAGGGTGCCGACCACATCCTGTTGTTGCACGCTGCCGACAGTGATGATGACGACAGTGAACTGCATGGTCGGCTGGCCGCCGCCGGCCCACCACTGACCCGGGTGTGGACCAAGATCGATCTCAGCGCCGACCCGCCCCGCCGGCGTGAAACGCCACAGGGTGTCGAACTGTGGTTGTCGGCACGCACGGGCGCCGGGCTGGATGATCTGCGTCGGCACCTCAAGGCCTGTGCCGGCTTCCAGCCCGGTGGCGAAGGCCAGTTCATGGCCCGCCGTCGTCATCTCGACGCCCTGGCGCGCGCCAGCGAGCACCTGTCGCGCGGCAGCCACCAGCTGCACCGGGCGGCGGCGGGCGAACTGTTGGCCGAAGAGCTGCGCCAGGCGCAACAGGCCCTGGGCGAGATCACCGGCGAATTCGCTGCCGACGACCTGCTGGGCGAGATCTTTTCCAGCTTTTGTATCGGAAAATAGACTGAAATCCACGGATTCAGGTGAAAATTGATCCAGGTCATGGTGACAGGCCAACCCTTGGCCAATGCTCAAAAAATGGCATAGACTCTTTTCGTAACCGATACAACCCATTGGCAGGGAGGTGAATCATGAAAACCATCCACAGCGTGTCCGCTCTCACCCTGATGTTTGTCGCCCTGGCGCTGCCCTTGTCCGCACAGGCCGGCAGTGAGCGGCTGATCATGGTGATGTCGGCACAGAAGATGCTGCACAACCAACTGGTGCACGTGCGCTTTCAGGACAACGAAGGCCACCCCCTGCACAGCGACATAATGAAGCGCCTGGCGATTCATCGCGGCGACTGCGACACGGGCCAGACACTGTTGATGCCTGAAGACTACAAGTTCGGCTTCAGCCCGAAAAAGGAAATGGGCATCTACCTGTCGCCACAGGCCTGGAAGGATGGATCGCTGTGCTTTTCCGATCCAGAGTTTGGCCAACTGCAGACCACCGTGACGGTGAAGGATGTCGGGCAATCCATCGTGCGGGTATTCAAGTAAGCAGGACCGAGTGCCAAGTGCCCGGTACTGAGTAAACTCTGGCGCACTCAGCACTCAGTCCTCATCCCCTCCCATCCGGGTTAACATACGCGGCATGATTTTCTGTGCCGAATCCTGTCTGCCTTGCGGGTTGTCCCGCGCGTGATTCCCCGTCATCGAACGGCCCACGGGCCCCTTGCTGTCATCCTGCTGGCGGCTTTGACCCTGTTGCCGGTCTTCTCCCCCGCCCTCGCGGCCAGCGAGGCGGGAAAGTGGCGTTACTGCCTGCCGGCGCCCCGCTTTGCCGAGCCGCCAGCCCCCGCGGATGACAAGCTGCATTTCAGCGCCGATTTCGCCGAGGCCGAGGCCGGCCGCTATCGCCTGTGGGGTGAGGTGCTGGGGCAGCGCGGTGCACAGAGCCTGTTCGCCGACCAGATCACCTACGATGCCGCCCATGAGACGGCCCAGGCCCGGGGCGCGGTCCGCTACCGCAGTGGTGAGCGCCTGCTGTTCGGCAGCCAGGCCGACATGGCCCTGGACAACGAGACGGGCGAGATCGGTGGCGCCAGTTTCTGGCTGCTGGACAAGCACCTGCGCGGCCGCGCCGAAACGCTGTTCATCGAAGGCCCCGAGCGCCTGCGCCTGCAGAGCACCCTGTTCACCACCTGCGACGAAGACCATGAATTCTGGCGCCTGAAGGCCGCCCGCCTGGAGCTGGACCAGGCCGAAAACGAGGGCATCGCCTACCATGCACGGCTGGAGCTGCTGGGCGTGCCGGTGTTCTATTCACCCTATCTGAGCTTTCCGCTGGCGGGCCGCAAGACCGGCTTTCTGCTTCCCACCATCGGTGATTCGACGCGCTCGGGCAGCGAATTCAGCCTGCCCTGGTATTTCAATATCGCCCCGGACAAGGACGCCACCCTGACGCCCAGGTACATGAGCAAGCGCGGCGTGCTGTGGGAAGGCGAATTCCGTTATCTCAATGCGCGCAGCCGCGGCGACATCACCCTCGCCTATCTGCCCGGTGACAAGGTCTACGGCGGGGACCGCCGCGCCATCGATCTCAACCATCTCGGCGATCCCGCCCCCGGCTGGCGCACCAGCCTGCGCTACCAGGAGGTCTCGGACGGCGAATACCTCAACGACTTCGGCACCCAGCTCAACGTCACCAGCAAGACCCACCTGGAGAGCCGCGCCGACGTGAGCTATGCCGCCACGCAGTGGAGCGCCTCCCTGATGGCGCAGAAATACCAGACCCTGGACGAATCGCAGCCGCTCACCTCGCGCCCCTATGCCCGCCTGCCGCAGCTCAAGCTGGACCTGTCGCCCCTGTCCCTTGCCGGCGGCCTGAGCCTGGACGCGCGCGCCGAGCTGGTGCGTTTCGAACGCGAGGCAGGGGTAATCGGCAATCGCATCGACGTGCAGCCGTCCATCGCCCTGCCCATGGCATCCGATGCGGCCTTTCTGACGCCGCGGCTGAGCTTTCGCCACACCCGCTACGCCCTGCAGCGTACCGCGCCGGACAGCGACGCAAGCCCGGTGCGCAACCTGCCCCTGTTCAGCCTCGACTCCGGGCTGTTCTTCGAGCGCAATCTCAGCGCCGGCCGCGCCGCCCTGCAGACCCTGGAGCCACGACTGTTCTATCTCTACGTGCCCTATCGGGACCAGTCCGAGCTGATCGTCGATGAAAACGGCGTCTCACGGGTATTCGACAGCAGCCAGCCGCTGCTCAGCATTGGCCAGATGTTCCGCGACAATCGCTTCAACGGCGCCGACCGCGTGGGCGACGCCAACCAGTTGAGCACGGTGCTGACCAGCCGCCTCCTCGACGCCAGCGGGCGGGAACTTGCCAGCGCCTCGCTGGGTCGTATCTTCTACTTCAGCGACCGCAAGGTCACCCTGCCCGGCAGAAGCGAAGATACCCGCGCGGCCTCCAACTGGCTGGGTGAAGTGAACACTCACTGGACAGCCTCGCTCAGCAGCCGTCTGAACCTGGAATGGGATGCGGAGCAACGCCAGGTGGCGCGTGGCAATGCCGGCATGCGCTTTCACCCCACCCCGCGCAGCGCCCTCAACCTGGGCTATCGCTTCGAAAGAGACCGCCTCGAGCAGACCGATTTCTCCTTCATGTGGCCCGTCTGGAAAGGCCTCAGCGTGCTCGGGCGGCGGCGTTATTCGATCCAGGACGACCTGCTGCTGGAGAGCGTGGCCGGTTTCGAATACGAAAGCTGTTGCTGGACCGTGCGCGCCGTGAAGCGCCGTTACCGGGTCAACGTCAAAGACGAGACCCTGACCGAGACCCTTTGGCTGCAGTTGGAGCTGAAGGGCCTGTCCAGCGTGGGCCGGGATGTCGAGAGCCTGCTGGCGCGTGATATCCTAGCGCGCTGATGTCACCCGGGTGATGGCGTTTGCCGCTCGATTGATAAAGGGAGTCATGGCCACCATTTCACTACAGAGACATGGGGCACATGGCACATCAAAAAACGGCTTGTCAGAGTTGGCGCGAACCGCTAGCCGGTCAGGCTGACATCAAGCCGGTATCAGCCGCCCTCCGTGTCCTCTCCATCTGTGTGGCGAATGCAATACGAAACGGTAAAAAATTCTGGAATCCATAGTGCTCAAAAAAGTCGTCTTCCCTTTCCTGGCCGGGTTCGCCCTGCTGTTGGCCCTGCCCCCCGCCCTGGCGGCGCAAGACGGCCAGGCCAACGGTGAATTGCTCGACCGGGTGGTAGCCATCGTCAACGACGATGTCATCACCGAACTCGAATTGAACAACGAGGTGGCGCTGATCAAGGCCCAGCTGCGCGCACAGAGAACGCGCATCCCCGCGGATGACATCCTGCAGCGGCAAATCCTCGACCGCATGGTGTTGCGCCGCATCCAGCTGCAACTGGCGAAAAGGGCCCACATCAGCGTCGACGACGAAACCCTCAACCGCACCCTGGAAAGCATCGCCCGGCAGAACAACCTGAGCCTGCTGGCGTTCCGCGACGTGCTCGAAAGGGAGGGCATGCCTTACCAGCGTTTCCGAGAAAACATGCGCGACGAGATCACCATCAACCGTCTGCAGAAGCGCCAGGTCAACGACCGCATCAACATCACCCCGCAAGAGGTCGACGCCTTTCTCGCCAACCGCGCCCTGCAGACCGGCACCCAATACGAATACGAACTCGGCCACATCCTCATCAGCGTGCCCGAGGCCGCCAGCGCCGAGGCCATTGCCAAGGCGCGGGCAAAGGCCAGCGAGGTGGTCGACGATCTGCGCGCCGGGGCCGACTTCGCCGAAACGGCGGTGGCCGTTTCCGACGGCCGCCAGGCCCTGGAAGGCGGCAGCCTGGGCTGGCGCGAGGCCTCCACCCTGCCCACCCTGTTCGCCGACTGGGTCAAGGGCCGCGAAGTGGGCGCCATCAGCGATGTCATCCGCAGCCCCAGCGGCTTTCACATCATCAAGCTACTGGGCCGGCGCAGCAATCAGCCGCAGCTGCTGGTAACCCAGACCCATGTGCGCCATATCCTGGTGCGCGTCGACGATCCGACCCGCAGCGCCCGCGCCCGCCAGCGCATCGAAGACCTGAAGCTGCGCATCGAGTCCGGCGAGGACTTCGCCGACCTGGCGCGCGCCAATTCCGACGACCCGGGTTCCGGCGCGCAGGGCGGCGACCTCGGCTGGGTCAACCCCGGCACCATGGTCAAGCCCTTCGAAGAGGCCATGAATGCCCTGGCGGTGGGACAGCTCAGCGAACCGGTGCAGAGCCGCTTCGGCTGGCATCTCATCGAGGTGCTGGGCCGCCGCGAGCAGGACCGCACCGAAGACATGCAGCGCAGCAAGGCCCGCGAGGCCATCCACGCCAGCAAGCTGGAGCCCGCCATGCAGGCCTGGCTGCGGCGCCTGCGTGACGAGGCCTATGTGGAGCTGCGTCTGTAAGGGCTTTTGTTCACCACAGAGACACAGTCAGGGTGGGCACAAAAGACGTGCTCACCCTGCTTGGCTCGATTTTTCATTACGCGATACGAATCGAGCAGTTGCATCTCTCAACCGTCCTCAACCCACGGATTCAGGTTTATACAAACCACGACATGTCAGTTTTATCAGGTTGCGCCGGCGTTTTGATGGACTATTTTTTCAGATGTGTTCCGGCTTTCCGGAAACACGGAATCTGCTGTGGCTAAACGGACTTCCTCCGTTCAGCCCGTGTTATCGACATGGTCAGGGAGAGAGCATTATGAAACGTTTTCGGCAGTTGTCCTGGTTACTATCTTGCTGTTTTACAGTGTTTATTCTGTCAGCCGGCGTGTCCCGCGCCGGAATCATCGATGTCTTCGTGGATACGACCCCCATTCAGGGCACAACGGGCGCGTTGGCATTCGATTTTCTCGATGGTGAGACGGCCTGGCGAACAATACCATCACCATAAGCAGTTTCGTTTCGGACGCCGTCCTGTCAACGGCTGCATCATCCGGTGATGTAACGGGTGACCTGTCAGGCTCGCTCGTGCTGGGCGATGGGGACTTCTTCAATGAATGGTTGCAGAACCTGACATTTGGCGCCTCCTTCAGTTTCCGGCTGGAAAGCACGGCAAACGGCCCTTTTTCACCGCCGGACTCGTTCTCGTTATTCCTTCTTGACAGCAGTCTGTTGCCATACGCAACAGACGACCCGCTGGGAACCGACGCGCTATTGGTTCTGGACATCGGCAATACGGACCCCGAGGCGCAGGTCTTTGCATCGGCGAGCGCCACGGCCACCACAAGCCGGGGCGTCATACCTGTCCCCGCCCCATCCACCCTGTTGTTATTGACGGCCGGCGGCATTGGCATGCTGGGAAGAGCAAAAGCGAGTGGAAAACACGCCTGAAGCCACGGATTCGGGCGAGACGTGAACATGCGGAAAACACAGGGAGGATTCAGGAAAGATGAACACAGCAAACAAAACACTGCGCCGGGTTGCCCGCTGGATGGCCTTCACGATGCCATGGATGCTGGCGGCCGCCAGCGTGTCCGCCCAGGCCATCCAGCCAGGCCTGTACATACCACCGCAAACATTTGCGGCAAACAGCGTTTCGCCATTGTCGGCCGACAGCTGTCTGAATGAAACGGGCGGCTCCTTCCAGGTCGGCGCCGTCAATGTTGGCGGCGAGACGGATTTTTACGTCATTATTCCCGCGCCGGCGCCGGAAGGGGGCGTCATCGTCACCGTCACCTCCGACGACCCGGGCATCATCGCGGCGATCGACCCCTCATCGGGCGGCACGCCAACGCTCTTCGTCCCGGAAGGCCAGTGGATCACAACGGCATCTTTCCGGCAGATCGGCAACGCCGTTGGCAGGACGCAGCTGAATATCATCGCCAACCCGAGCGTCCACCCCGACACCGGCACCCCGCTCAGCTATACCGTGCCGGTGGCCGGCTGGGATGTCGGCGACACCCGGCGGCGCTTCGTCGACGCCAACGCCCCCGGTAACCACTGCCGGGTGAGCGATGACGACCCGGCCCTGAGCAGCGACGGAAACAAGCTGGCAAGCTGCGGCGACAGCGACATCGCCGCCGTCGCCACCGACGGCGTAACGCCCATTTTGATGCGGCTCAAGGCCGGCCTGGCAGGGGCAGGGTTGCTTCGAGATCACATCGAACGCCCCGCCAGCACAGGGGACGATAACGGCGGGGGTGACCAACACGCAAACCGTGGGCAGCCTCGAACAGGCATTTTCGTTCTACTACCCCCCTGACGAATTCGTCGACACCGCCCGCACGCGCACGGTCGACGTGGAATTCGCCTACACCCCCATCGTCGCCGGCAAGCGCGCCAACACCACGCGCTTCCGCGATACCCTGACCCTGGTGCGGCCGCCGGTGGTGCTGATGCACGGGCTGTGGGCGGACGAGAGCAGTTGGGAAGACGACTTCGTCGACAATGTCAGGGGGCCAGACCCCGACGGCATCGTCGTGCGAGGGGACTATGCCGC
>DRQN01000005.1 GCA_011371455.1 Gammaproteobacteria bacterium | reverse complement strand
GCCAAACACGGGCGCAAGATCCGCCTCACCGGCCATGCCGACGCGCCGGGCACCGACACAGGCAACACGGCGCTCAGCGAAGAACGGGCCCGCATGGTGCACGCCCTGCTCACCTTCCGCCACGGTGTCTGGCTGGAGCAGTTCGTCCAACGGCGCTGGGGAATTTATTCGTCAGTGGGTTAGTGGTTTAGATGGCGTGGTCCTGCCCGCTGTTGGCGGGAATCAGTCCTTGCAGGGGGCTTGATAGGGGTCTTGTCTTTGCCGGTGCAGCTCCATTTCCAGCTCGCGCCTGGCCTGGTAGATTTCACGGCGCTTTTCGATGCGCTCTTCCAGGGCGCCCTCGTGCAGGGGAATGGATACTTCGCCGAACAGCACCTGCATCATCAAGCGGTAGCCGAATTTCAGCAGTGTGACGTCGTCGTCGAGGCCGGCGAGTTCATCGTTGCTCAGGGCGTAGGTGTTGCGGAAGCTCTCGGTGTGGGTGAATTCGCGGAAGCGGTCCATGTCGTAGCTGCACAGGAAGAAAAACTGGAAGCTGGTGGGCGAGGGTGTGCCGACCGCCGGGCCGGCGGAGCGCTTTTTAAGGATGATCCGGTACCACTCGCGGTTCATGTCGTCATGGATTTCAACGCCCTGCTCCTGGCGGTATTGGGCCACGCTGAGCTTGCGTGTCTCTTGATGGCCCTTGCAGTGGGGTTCTTCCACCAGGCAGTAGTGATGTTCTTCCTGGGGGGCGCCGCTGGGGCGCATGGTCATCAGGCCCACCGGGTAGTAGCGGCAAGCGCTGGGGCGGTCTTCGTAGACCGAGCAGCCGGCGTCGGTCATCAGCAGGCACACGGGCTCTTCGTCGGTGGTGCGCAGTTTGACGCCGGGCATGCCGCTGGCGTCCATTTCGAAGGGCACGGTGTATTGCTTGAGAAATTCGCTGGAGGTCATGCCCAGGCGGTGCTTGAGGCGGAGGATGTCGTAGGGCGTCAGGGTAATGTCGGCCTGTTTGCAGCAGGCATTGAAGCAGCTGATGCCCTTGTGACAGTCGAACTGGATGACGTCGTCGGGTCCCAGCAGATTGGGGACGACGGGACTCTGGGCGGGAGGTTGTGCGTTGTCCTGGCTCATGGATGCTCCGAGAGTGGCCTGGGGTAGCAAGCGTAGCAGCCGAAAAAAGTCCGGGCAGTGAATCTGCCCGGACGCGACGGTGCTGTTGCAAGTATGGGGGTTACTTGAACAGCTTCGACTTGTCCACCAGGTCGACGTGGGCGCGCTTGAAGCAGGTCCACTGTCTGGTTTCCTTGTCATACACGGAGTTGACGAAGCAGTGCCAGTTCTCCTCGTCGATCAGGTTGTAGTCGGTGCGGTAATAAAAGCCCGGGTAACGGGATTCCTCGCGGAACTGGATGTGCTTCATGTGCGCCTCGGCGGTGAGGATGCGGTGGTAGTTCTCCCAGGCCCGCAGCAGCTCGTGCAGATCCTTGGCGCGCATCTTCCGGGCGTCCTCCTTCAGCATCTCCAGTTTCTCTTCCGCCACCTTGAGCATGTGGCCATTGGTGTTGTAGTAGGTGGCCACGCCGGCGACATATTCGTCCATGATCTTCTGCAGGCGGAACTGCAGCATGCGCGGGGTGATGTAGTTGGGGTTGATGTCGATGGCGGTGGTGTAGTCCTTGTGCTCGAGGAAGGTCTTTACCGGCTGGTAGACTTGCGCCACCAGTTCGTCGACGGACTCGGCGAACTCCGGCTGGTAGTCCTGGTTGTCCATCACGTACTTGACCATGGCCTTGGCCGCCAGGCGACCTTCGGCATGGGAGCCGGATGAGAACTTGTGACCCGAGGCGCCGACGCCGTCACCGGCAGTGAACAGGCCGCTGACGGTGGTCATGGAGCGATAGCCCCAGTTCCAGCCCTTGGGCAGGTGCTCGGGTACGCCGTCCTCGGCCTCGTCGGTAGGCGCGCCCACGTCAGTGGGGCCGGACACCCAGATGCCGCAGCAGCCGGAGTGCGAACCCAGCAGGTAGGGCTCGGTGGGCATCAGTTCGGAATTTTTCTTCTCCGGCTCGATGTTTTCACCCACCCAGATGCCGCACTGGCCGACGCACATGTCGAGGAAGTCTTCCCAGGCCTCGGCCTCCAGATGCTTCACCTCGCGCGGGCTGAGGGTCTCGCGCAGGTTGGCCAGGGCGGTCACGGTGTCCATGTAGATGGGGCCGCGGCCTTCCTTCATCTCCTTCAGCATCAGGTGGTTGCGCAGACAGGATGCCGGCACCGCCGCCTGGCCATAGGGGGGATAGTCATTGAGCATCTCCGCATTGCGTTCCATGTAGTTCTCGCCATAGGCATTGGTGGCCTTGGCCTTGAACAGCAGGAACCAGGCGCCCACCGGGCCGTAACCGTCCTTGAAGCGGGTCGGTACGAAGCGGTTCTCCATCAGGGTCAGCTCGGCGCCGGCCTCGGCGGCCATGGCGTAAGTGGAACCGGCGTTCCACACCGGGTACCAGGCGCGGCCCTGGCCCTCACCCACGGAGCGGGGGCGGAACAGGTTGACGCAGCCACCGGCGGCCAGCAGGCAGGCCTTGAATTTGTAGACCACGACCTTGTGGTCGCGGGTCGAGAAGCCGACGGCACCGGCGATCCGGTTGGGGTCGTTCTTGTCGTTGATCAGTTTGACGATGAAGATGCGCTCCTGGATGTTTTCCACGCCCAGCGCCTTCTTCGCGGCCTCGGCGACGATCCACTTGTAGGACTCGCCGTTGATCATGATCTGCCACTTGCCGGAGCGCACCGGCTTGCCGCCTTCGGCCAGCGGTGGCAGGCCCTTGGAGCCGTCGTGACGCTCGCCGTTTTCGTCGGTCTTCCAGATCGGCAGGCCCCATTCCTCGAACAGGTGCACGGACTCGTCCACGTGGCGTCCCAGGTCATAGGTCAGGTCGTCGCGGGTGATGCCCATCAGGTCGTTGGAGACCATGCGCGCGTAATCGGCCGGATCCTGCTCGGTACCGATGTAGGTATTGATGGCGGACAGGCCCTGGGCCACGGCGCCGGAGCGGTCCATGGCGGCCTTGTCGACCAGTTTCACGCTGATGTCGGTGCCGGCGTCCCTGGCGGCATCGATCCAGCGCATGATTTCGTAGCCTGCGCCGCAGCAGGCCATGCCCCCGCCGATGAGAAGAATATCGACCTCTTCTTCGACGACTTCCGGATTGCCAAATTCTCCTGCCATTTTTCTGTCCTCTATAATTTGTAACCTGAACCCACGGGTTCGGGTTGTAACTAATAGCTGTTAGTCGCAACTACTTGGCGATCAGCTCGCTGGGATCACCCGCGCGATAGCCATTGCACTGGACGAAGAAGCCGGGTTCGTCGATCTTCGACAGGTCGGCCTCGGGCTTGCCGCCGTAGGGATCGATGGAGCCTTCCGGGGTGGTGCGGATGGGGAACTTGAAGCGTTTCATGTTGCCGTTGCGGAACTTGATGGTCCACATGATGGCGTCGGAGCCGCGCAGCGGTTGCACGGAGCCGCCCAGGGGTACGATGTCGGCGTAGTGGCGGGCCTCGATGGCCTGCTGCGGGCAGATCTTTACGCAGGAGTAGCATTCCCAGCACTGCTCGGGTTCCTGATTGAAGGCCTTCATGGCATGGCCGGTTTCGCTGCCGTCTTTGTCCAGTTTCATCAGGTCGTGGGGACAGATGTACATGCAAGCGGTCTTGTCTTGGCCCTTGCAGCCATCGCACTTGTCGGTACGCACAAATGTTGGCATCTTCTTCTCCTTCGGTTTGCAGTGCTGTGCCCGCCGGCGGGATGGTGTCGGCGGGCTACTTGTTGTTGTGTTTCTTGGCCGAGTGGCCGGGCGGCTTTACCTCCATCTTTCCATCGTTCTTCAAATGAGCAGCCTGGGTCGGGCGTAGCGAAACCCGGGGGGAGTGACGCAATGAACCCCCCCGGGTTTCGCAGGCCCAGCCCGGGCTGTTTTTCGTGTTACTTGGCCGAATGGCCGGACAGCTTTACCTCTACCTTTTCATCGTCTTTCAGGCTGGCGTAGTACTTGCGCAGTATCGCCAGCACCTCGGGACGGGAAAACTTCGTCGATACCTCTTCGCCCTCGGACAGGGCCTTGCGCAGCTTGGTGCCGGACAGCAGCATGCGGTCGGCGGCATCGTGCGGGCAGGTCTTCATGGACGCCATGCCGTCGCACTTGTCGCACCAGAAGGTCCAGTCGATCTTCATCGGCTGGGTCTCCAGCGCATCGGCTGGGATTTCGTCGAAAATATGATGGGCGTCGAAGGGGCCGTAATAATCGCCGACGCCGGCGTGGTCGCGGCCAACGATCAGGTGCGAGCAGCCGTAATTCTGCCGGAACAGGGCATGCAGCAGCGCCTCGCGCGGGCCGGCGTAACGCATGTCCAGCGGGTAGCCGGCCTGGATCACGGAATTGTCGACGAAGTACTTGTCGATCAGGGTGCCGATGGCCTCGGAGCGCACATTGGCCGGAATGTCGCCGGGCTTGAGTTTGCCCAGCAGGCTGTGCACCAGCACGCCGTCGAGCAGCTCGATGGCGATCTTGGCCAGATACTCGTGCGAGCGATGCATGGGATTGCGGGTCTGGAAGGCGGCGATGGTCTTCCAGCCGCGCTTGTTGAATTCGGCGCGGGTCTCGGCCGGGGTCATGAACTGCGCGCCGTATTCCTCGGGAAAGCCGCCGAGGGAAAGCACTTTCACCGGCCCGGCCAGGTTAACGTTGCCCTGGGCCATGACCATCTTCACCCCCGGATGCTCCTCGTCGGTGGTCTTGTAGACCTGCATGCACTCGTGGGCCTTGTCGATGGTGTATTTCTCGGTCACCGTCATGGTGGCGAGAATCTCGTTGCGTTCGGGGTCGAAGAGGGCGATGTCATTGCCCTCGGAAAGACTGGCGGCGGTGGCGGTATCGGTGGAGAGGGTGATGGGGATGGGCCAGAACAGGCCGGAGGCCATCTTCATGCCGTCGCAGACGCCCTGCCAGTCCGCGTGGGTCATGAAGCCTTTCAGTGGCGTGAAACCACCGATGCCCATCATGATCAGGTCGCCGGCCTCTCGGGAGGAAATGTTGACCCGGGGCAGGCCCGAGGCACGGGCCTTCTCGGCATCGAGGGCGGCGCCTTCGAGCAGCAGTGGCTTGAGGTCGCCCCCCCCGTGGGGGTTCACTAAATTAGACATAGCGTTCCTTCTCTTTGGTAATGTGCGGAACGTCCGATTCTACCCCTTCCGGGATTTGAATGGTGCCTTTCGGTCGCCGCGCGGAACCCGACTGGAAGCTACACTAATCTCTTTTTTGCAGATTGAAAAACAGGTTTCCTTTTCTAGGGTATAAAATCCCCTTATTGGATGAGGGCTTAGTCCTCAGTCCTCAGTCCTTCATTATCCCGCTCACCTGCAGGTCGGCGTGATAGGACGAGCGCACCATGGGGCCGCTGGCGACATTGCTGAAGCCGAGTTCGCGGGCGATGTCGGCGAGTTGGTCGAACTCCTCGGGCGTGACGAAGCGATCCACCGGCAGATGGTGCAGGCTGGGTTGCAGGTATTGGCCGAGGGTCAGCATTTCGCAGTTATGTTTGCGCAGGTCGCGCAGCACTTCGATGATCTCGTCGTTGCTTTCGCCGAGGCCGAGCATCAGCCCGGACTTGGTGGGCGCCTTCGGGTACATTTCCTTGAAGCGTTGCAGCAGTTTCAGCGACCAGCCGTAGTCCGCCCCCGGGCGGGCTTGCCTGTAGAGGCGCGGTACTGTTTCCAGGTTGTGATTGAATACGTCTGGCGGCGCCTGCTCCATAATCTCCAGCGCCATGTCCATGCGCCCGCGGAAATCGGGCACCAGTATCTCGATCCTGGTATTCGGCGATTGGTTGCGTACCGCCTCGATGCAGGCTACGAAATGGCCGGCGCCGCCGTCGCGCAGGTCGTCGCGGTCCACGGAAGTAATCACCACGTATTTCAGATCCAGCAGGGCGATGGTGCGGGCGAGGTTGGCCGGCTCATCGCTGTCCAGCGGCTCCGGCCGGCCGTGGGCGACGTCACAGAAGGGGCAGCGTCGGGTGCAGATCTCGCCCATGATCATGAAGGTGGCGGTGCCGTGGCTGAAACATTCGCCCAGGTTGGGGCAGGCGGCCTCCTCGCACACGGTGACCAGCCTGTGCTCGCGCAGTAGTCTCTTGACCCGTTGGGCCTCGCTGCTGGTAGGGGCCTTGGCGCGAATCCATTTCGGCTTGCGCTGGATGGCGCTACTGGGCTCAACCTTGATGGGGATGCGGGCGACCTTTTCTGCACCGCGCAGGGGTACGCCGCGCTGGATGGATTCGGGTTTCTTGCTCATGGCCTGGGCCGGGAGGTTGCGGGCCGGGAATTATACACCGTTCGCTGCACCGCCACTCGATGGGTCGAAGCGGCGGGTGGCGAGGAGCAGCACGAAGGCCGCCACGGCGCCCAGCACGATGGAGAGCAGGTCGAGGGGGTCGAAGCGGCCGTGCAGAAAGTAGCTGGCGGTGTTGTCCAGCACCGGCACGTGCCGGAACCATGCCGGCATCAGCGGTGACTGCGCCACCAGTTGCCGTTACAACCCCGAGCCCGCGAACAGCGCCACCCAGACGGCCGTTGGAAAGGCCCGCTCCGTGGTCGCCCAGACACGCGCCTGGGGGACCACCCTCGATGGCCTGGAGACGCCGCTGGATGCCTTTGGCGCCAACATGGACGCCGCGGGTGCCGTGCTGGATGCCAATAGCATGACCTTGCTCGATACCCTGGGCCTCGTTCTCGATGCGGTGGGCGCCGAGTTGGATGCCCAGGCCACGGCCCTGGCCGACAACGATTACGCCTATGACGTATCCGTCGACTATGCCTATGACAAAGACCGGCTATTCGAGCGTCAGGCCGAGGCGCCCGATGGCCAGGGCCTCAGCCTCGACCTGCGCGCGGTCTACGCGCCTTCGGCGCGCATCACCCTGCGCGCCACGGTCATCGACCTGCTGGGCGCCATCCGCTGGCGGGACGCGCCGTACACGCGGGCGGCGGCGGTCTCCGACCGGCAGGGCTTCGACGACTCGGGCTACATCATCGTCAAGCCGGCCATCAGCGGCATCGAGGGTTATCATGCGCGCTATCTGCAGCGGCTCGAACCGCGCCTGCATCTGGCCTTCGAGTCCGGCCTCAGTGAAAGACTCACGACCAGCTTGCAGTATCGCCACCAGTTCGGCCAGGGCCTGTTCGGCCTGGGGGCAAGGACGCCGTGGCGGGAGGGCTGGGCCGGCGTAGTGGCGTGGCCCGGTCTGTCGGCACTGGGGTTCGAGCTGCACCGCCACGGCATCGAGGTGGGCATCACCCTGGACGAGATCCGGCGCCGCGAACTGCGCACCTTCTGGCTGAGTGTCGGCATCAATACGGAATAACGGGATATCGTCATCCATGAGGTCATGCAGGTTTTTTTATCTCACCTCTTGAACCTGACCTGAATCCACGGATGCAGGTTCAAGTCATGGAAACTGCTTCAACAGCTGCTGCAGCAGTTCATCGGCGACCTGCGCCGGCTCGATGCCGGGTCGCAGGTCGCGCAGTTGGGTGGTCTCCAGCCCCTCGTAACCGCAGGGATTGATGTGCGAAAAGGGCGCCAGGTCCATGTCCACGTTGAGGCTGAGGCCGTGGTAGCTGCAACCACGGCGCACGCGCAGGCCGAGGGCGGCGATCTTTTTTCCGTGCACGTAGATGCCGGGCGCGCCGGCGCGGCGCTCGGCATCGATGCCATAGCCGCTGAGCAGGTCGATGACCACCTGCTCCATGCGGCGCACCATTTCCTTCACACCCAGCCCGCGGCGTTTCAGGTCCAACAGTAAGTAGGCGATGAGCTGGCCGGGGCCGTGATAGGTCACCTGGCCGCCACGGTCGCAGTCGACGATGGGGATGTCGCCGGGGGTGAGCAGGTGTTCGCGCTTGCCGTTGAGGCCGAGGGTGAACACCGGCGGGTGTTCCAGCAGCCAGATTTCGTCGGGCGTGCCGGGCGTGCGCGTGGCGGTGAAGTCCTGCATCTCGCGCCACGTGGTTTCGTAGTCGCGCAGGCCGAGGTGGCGGAGGGTGGGCGGGTTCATCGGCCGGCTACAGGGCCATCAGTACCTGTTCATGGGCGGTGAGGTCGGTGTAGATGGCATCCAGTTGTTGCTGGCTGGTGGCATGTACGGTGACGGTCACGGAGAGGTATTTGCCGTTGCTGCTGGAGCGGGTCTTGAGCGCCGCGTCGTCGGTCTCCGGGGCGTGCCTGCGCACGATTTCCATCACCGCGAGGTGCAGGTTTTCACTGGCCAGGCCCATGGCCTTGACGGGAAAGTCGCAGGGGAATTCGATGGCGCTGTCCTGGGGTGTCTTTGATTCGTTCATGGGGCTGTATATTGGGCAAGAGGTGGTCTTTTCAAGCGATTGTCCGTCGATGAACGCCAATTAACCGCCATGAGTCCGCTGGCCACACCCCTGATCATGGAAGATGATAGGGGCAAAAGCGTATCTCATGCCCTGCAATACTGACTTCTCCACCCCTGGGCGAGCCATGCCCGTGGTGAATGATGACGGGCCGGGATGGAAACACGGAGGTCACGGAGCCGCGGAGGCACGGCGTTTTCAACGAATTTCTCTGTGACTCTGTGGCCTCCGCGTTTCATATGCCGTGGCGTGGTCTGTGAGTCATAAGCATGATTCGCCCCGAACCGGCGCCGGCGGCTTGTGCGCGTGTCATGGTGAGTTCTTCCACACAAGCAAAAAGCATCATCTCATTTGCGTTGATTGGCGTTCATTGGCGGACTGAATCCTGGGGTGTTGCCGGCTTGGGTGATGATGACGCCGAGGCCGCAAAGGCGCGGAGAACGCAAGGGAAAACCAATAAGAAATCTTTGCGACCTTTGCGCCTTTGCGATCTTTGCGTTTGTATCCCGGGCTATCTGTTCCCGCGTAGTTTGGCCTTGTTGGCCTGGTAAAGGTCGTACATGCGCCGGAATACGGGGCCGGGTCTGCCGTTGCCCACGGCCTTGCCGTCGAGGGTGGTGACCGGCAGGATTTCCCTGGTGGAGCTGGTGACCCAGACCTCGCTGGCGTGGGCCAGGTCTTCGGCGCGGATGTCGGCCTCGCGGTGGGGGATGCCGTTGGCCGCGGCCAGTTCGAGGATTACGTCGCGGGTGATGCCGGGCAGCAGGCGCGGCCCCTTGGGCGGTGTGCGCAGTTCGCCGTCGAGGACGGCAAACAGATTGCTGGCGGCGCCCTCGGTGGCCTGGCCGTCGCGGATCAGGATCGCCTCGGTGGCGCCGGCGTCGAGCGCGGTCTGGCGCAGCAGGATGTTGGGCAGCAGGCTGATGGCCTTGATGTGGCAGCGCGACCAGCGGATGTCGTCGAGGGTGATGGCCTCGATGCCCTGTTCGAGGACCTCCGGCGCCGGCGGGCGCAGCGGGTTGCTCATGGCGAACACGGTGGGCGCGGGATTCTCCGGCAGGGCGTGATCGCGCGCCGCCGGGCCGCGCGTGACTTGCAGGTACAGGGACTGGTCGCCGCCGCCGTTGGCGTCGATGAGATTCCGGATCAGGGTCGTCCATTCCCCGCGCGTGTGCGGGCTGGGGATGCGCACTTCGCTGAGGCTGTTTTCGAGCCGCTGCAGGTGTTCGTCGAGACGGAAGGGGTGGCCGCCGAACACCGGGATCACCTCGTAGACACCGTCGCCGAAGATGAAGCCGCGATCCAGCACCGGTACGCAGGCTTCTTCCGCGGGCAGGTTGCGGCCGTTGAGGTGGACGATGGGCATGTGCGGTGGCCGCTATTCGAACAGCAGCCGGACTTCGTCCACCAGATTGCCAAACAGGCCGCCTTCGGCGACGTCGCTCAGGGACACCAGGTCGCGCTGCGCGTATTGGGTGCCGTCGAGGCTGACGTCGACGATGCCGAAGGCCTGGCCCTTGCGCGCCGGGGCGACGATGCGGCTGTCGATATGCATGTTGGCCTTGAGTTTCTTGTATTGGCCGCGGGGGATGGTGACGTAGAGGTCTTCGGCCAGGCCCAGCGGCAGTTCGTCCGTTTCGCCCTTCCAGATGCGTGCGGTGGTCAGCGGTTCGTCGGCGGCGTACAGCTTGTGGGTCTCGAAGAAGCGGAAGCCGTAGGTGAGCAGCTTCTGGGTCTCGGCGGTACGCGTTTCCTCGCTGCGGGCGCCGAGGATCACCGAGATCAGGCGCATGCCGTCGCGCTTCATGGTGGCCACCAGGCAGTAGCCGGCGGCCTCGGTGTGACCGGTCTTGATGCCGTCGACGTACTTGTTGCGCCACAACAGCTTGTTGCGGTTGTATTGCTTGATGCCGTTGAAGGTGAATTCCTTCTGCGCGTACAGGGCGTAGTTTTCGGGGTAGTCGCGGATCAGCGCCTGCGCCAGCCTGGCCAGGTCGCGCGCGGTGGTGTAGTGCTCCTTGTGCGGCAGGCCGGTGGCGTTGACGAAATGGCTGTTCTCCATGCCCAGCTTGGCGGCGTGCTGGTTCATCAGCGAGGTGAAGGCTTCCTCGCTGCCGGCCACGTGCTCGGCCAGGGCCACGGTGGCGTCGTTGCCGGACTGGATGATCACGCCCTTGAACAGGTCTTCGACGCTGACCTTCTTGCCCACCTCCACGAACATGCGCGAGCCGGGCATCTTCCAGGCCTTCTTGCTGATGACTACTTCGTCATCGAGGTGGATGTTGCCCTGCGCCAGCTCGTAGTCGACGACGTAGGCGCTGAGCATCTTGGTCAGGCTGGCCGGTTCCAGGCGCTTGTCGGCGTTCTTCTCCGCCAGCACTTGACCGCTGTCATAGTCGATCAGCAGGTAACCCTCGGCCTTGATCTTGGGGACCGCGGGGATCAGCGTGGCGCTACTGGCGGCGCCGGTGAGGGAGATGAGGTACAGGCAGAGAAAAATGGAGATCAGACGGTGCATGGCAGTGATGTTCTTCACGGTGGCTCGATGATACCAAGGGTGGAAAAATGGGCGCCAGAATAGCCGCTTTCGCGTGCCATGACTACCGTCGGCGCCTATTCCGCCGCCTATTCCCTGACCACGTGTGCGCTGTCGATGCCGTGCGGTGAAAGCTGCGTGGCGAGCTGCCGGGCGGCCTGCTCGGATTCGAGGGGGCCGATGCGCACGCGGTAGATCTGCTGCTGGTTGTTGATGAGCACGTTGTTTGCGGTCAGGCCGACCAGGCGCGAGAGCATCTGCTTGGCGTTGAGAAGGTCGCTGAAGGCGCCTACTTGCAGATAGATCTGTGCCTTGCCGG
>DRQN01000004.1 GCA_011371455.1 Gammaproteobacteria bacterium | reverse complement strand
GCCTGCTGGGCACACTCGTCAAGTACAACCGCAAGACCGTCACCGTGGTCACCGACGCCGGCCAACGCTGGAACATCTCACCGCACCTGCTGTCACCAGTGAAGGATGCCGGTACCGTCAGCCCACAGCCACCGAGCCGAAATCACCTGCCGGCAAGAAGAAAAAGCGGCTCAGATAATCAGGTATGGGGCAATGGCGGTGTGGAATGGCCGCTTACGTTAATGCGGCTCTTTTCCCGATCGGGTCTTTGTCGGGTTATCCCTTCAGGGTAGAGATCCAACCTGCCAAGGCAGAAATAAATAGCATTGGCAAACCACTGGTTTGTTACGGAAGCCCTGGCTGCGAACCTTGATCATCTTTCACTTCTGCCAGCTTTATCTGGTGATGGTGTTCGGCCTGTACTTCCATCAGCTTCCTGGCGACATCGCGGGCAATTTCTACTGTCTCGGTGATGGTGCGCCCCTGGGCTACCAGGCCCGGAATATCGTCACTGGTCGCCAGATAGACGCCTTCCGGCAACTTCTCGATATGTAAATTGGCAATCTATTCCATAGGTTCTCTCTCGAAATCAGCTGGCATTGATCTCTTGCTTTAACGGCTCGGTTTCCACAAAGGTATCGATCAACTGAGTGATTCATTGGAGCAGGTTGTGGCGGGGTGGGAGGGACGGGCGGGGTCCGTACCCGGAGCCGCCGTCTCAAGCGTGGCCCCGTGCACGTGATCATCCACGGCATCGCTACCGGCGGATGAGCGGCGGTCTTGCCCACGCCTTGCCTGGTTATGGCCGATGGTCAGGCAGGTCGGGAAGCCCCCGTCAGTCGTCGTTCTCCTGTTCGGGCATCCAGGCGCAAATCGTCGTCTTCTACCGACTGATGGCCGTAAACCTCCCACACGGGGCCGTCCTCGTCCATCTGCAGGAGCAGGTACCATGACGTTGACGAGTCCTGAGGCAGAGCCGATGCTTCCTCGATACGGTCAAGGATGGTGGGCAGGTCGAGCAGGCCCTTGAGCGGCACCGGCAGGGCGGGCTGGTTCTCGTATCCGTAGTCCTCGACGTCGCTGATGGGAACGACGCCGGTAAAGCCGTTACGAAAGCAGATCTCGTCCTGCAGATTGTCCAGCGAGACGAGGAATGAACGGAAGAGACACAGGCCGCGTTGTGGAAAATCCTGCCTGTGCTGATAGGCGACATCGATCGATTCAACCACCGCTCGTCCATCCTTTCGACCCAGCATGATACCGACCCAAACGGGTGGTTCCGCCACTCGGCGTTCGGTGGCAATCGGTCTGGAAAGATCAATGGCGTGCTGGATGTCGTCAACCCGCTGTCCGAGCCGGGCCAGCGTTTCTTTCCCGTCATCGTTCGCCAGTGTCACCTCGTCCGGGTCGACGCCGTATTCCGCGAGAAATTCCCGGGCGTGCCGCCGCAGCTTCCGGCGGTACGCGGTGGACATCGGCCACGGTATCTGCGTGGTCGCCACGAAGGCCCCCTTCCAGGTCAAAGTCAGCATCTCACCGTGCTTGCTCTTTTTCATGAGCCCTCGCCGGACATGGCTTTCCATCAGGGCGTCGAATTCGTCGGCAAGCAGCCGTTGGGGATGGTTTTCCAGCTGTTCCAGCGTTTCCGGCGGGAGACTGCACCCGGAGCGGTCGGAAAAGGCCTTGAAGATCAGGAACAGCTCCCTGTCCTCGTAGCCATCGAGAAACAGCCGCTTGCGGATGGGGAGGGGGTGAAAGGGTTCGGTCTCGGGGCTGTTGGTCAGGTCGACGAGTTGCCCATCCAGAGCGCAGGTGAATTCGCAGGCGGTCTGGTCCGCGGACTCGTCACGGGCCCCGGGGACTTTTGAGTACATGATGCCCACGCCCATTCCCTGCGCCGGATGGGTCATGGTCAGCACGAAGTTGTCCAGCTCGGGAAAACCGGAAATGTGGAGGCACTTCCCTTCCCTGAACCCGAACTCGGCCAGTTGTTCACTGGCCTCGAGAAAATATCGCCAGACGGCATCGGGCAGGTCGTCCCGCTCCACGGTTTGACACTTCGCCTTGGCGGGGAACTTGAGCCGGAACCTTCCCAGCGGCATGAGGACCACGAAGTCGAATACCAGGGCAAGCGGGGCAAGCAGCCAGGCGATGATGGTATGGAGCCCAGTGAGCAGGACCGTCAGGGCAGAGAGAAGGAGGCCAAGGAGTCGCCATCGGAGGACCCTGAACCCTTTGGGTGCCAATGGTGAGTGATTCCTGTGTTCGCTGTCGGACATGCTCCTTATCCTCCTGATCAGGCGTTGCCGTTGTCGCGCTTCAGGCCGGCAGATAGACCGGCCCCCGCGGGCCGTCGAGTTCGAGCACGGGGTGGCCGTAGAGGCGCTCGATGTTGCGCGCGGTCAATACCTCGCCCGCCGGGCCGCGCAGGGTCTCGCCGTCGCCGAATAGCAGCAGGGCGCGGTCGCAGAAGCGCATGGCCAGGTTGATGTCGTGCAGGATCATCAACAGGCCCCGCGTTTCCTCGCGCGTCTGTGCGGCAAACAGTTCCAGCAGGGTGATCTGCTGGTGGGGGTCGAGGTGGTTGGTGGGTTCGTCGAGCAGGAACAGCTGCGGCTGCTGACATAGCAGGGTGGCCAGTGACAGGCGCCGCCGCTCGCCGCCGGACAGGGTGCCGAGCTGGCGTGACGCCGATCCGGCCAGTCCCACTTGCGCCAGTGCCCGTTCCGCCAGGGCGGTGTCTTTGGCCGATTCCCACTGCCAGCGTCCCAGGTGCGGGTGACGGCCGCTCAGCGCCGTTTCCAGCACCGTGCCGGGGAAGGCGTCGCCCTCTTCCTGCAATAGCAGGCCCAGTTGCCGGGCGACCTGCCGGCGCGGCAGTTTGTCGATGGCCTGGCCGTTCAACAGGATCTGGCCCGCCGCCGGTGCGCGCAGCCCGGCGAGGGTGTGCAGCAGGGTGGTCTTGCCGACGCCGTTGATGCCGAGCAGGGCCCAGCGCTGGCCCGCGTGGATTTCGAGGTGGAGGTTGGTGCAGACCTGTTTGCCGCCGATTTCCACCGTCAGGCCACGGGCCTCGAGCAATGGCGTGCTCATGCGGGGCTTCCTTTGTATTCACCACAGATATATTCACCACAGAGGCACAGAGTACGCAGAGAAAGAAAAAATTCTCGCCAAACCGCCAAGCCGCCAAGGGAAAAAATCTGATTTGGCTTTTCTTTGCGCCTTGGTGGTTTGGCGAGAACAACAAAGATTTTCTCCGTGTACTCTGTGCCTCTGTGGTGAATAAACCCTTTCGCAAGACCCATCACAACCCACCCCCGCGCCGGTTGAGCAGGTAGAGGAACAGCGGCACGCCGAGCAGGGCGGTGATCACGCCCACCGGCAGTTGTTGCGGGGCGGCCACGCTGCGCGCCAGGGTGTCGGCGAGGATCAGCAGGCTGCCGCCGGCGAGTACGCAGCCGGGCAACAGGTGGCGGTGGTCGCGCAGGCCGAGCAGGCGCAGCAGGTGCGGGATCACCAGGCCGACGAAGCCGATGCTGCCGGCGATGGTCACCGCGGCCGCGGTGAGCAGGGAGGCGATGAAGTACAGCAGCAGGCGCAGGCGCGGCACCGCCACGCCGAGGGCGCTGGCGGCCAGCTCGCCGCGCGCCAGCACGTTGAGGTCG
>DRQN01000003.1 GCA_011371455.1 Gammaproteobacteria bacterium | reverse complement strand
CCTACCTCAACGCCCGCGACCCGCGCACCATCCAGCTCATGTACAAGGCCCTGCTGCAGTGGGGCTTCAAGGGCCAGCGCCTGGGCCACCAGCTGGCGAAACGCTTCAAGCTGCTCGCCAACGGCCGCCGCCCCAAGGCCACCACCGGCAAGCCGAAGCTGCAGGAGCACGTGGTCAACTTCGTGCGCAAGCCCCTGCCCGCGCAGCTGCCGGCGCAGACCATGCGCCAGACCCTGGGCCTGGAGGACGACAAGAACGTGCCCATCCTGCGTGACCCGGCAAAGGCCAACGACAACATGGATGCGGTGTTCTACTTCCCCGGCTGCGGCTCCGAGCGTCTGTTCAGCCAGGTGGGCCTGGCCACCCTGGCCATGCTGTTTGAAACCGGGGCGCAGACCGTGCTGCCACCCGGCTACCTGTGCTGCGGCTACCCGCAGACCGCCACCGGCGACGAGAAGAAGGGCCAGGAGCTGTCGGTCAACAACCAGGTGCTGTTCCACCGCGTCGCCAACACCCTCAACTACCTCGACATCAAGACCGTCATCGTCTCCTGCGGCACCTGCATGGACCAGCTGCAGAAGTACCGCTTCCAGCAGATCTTCCCCGGCTGCCGGCTGCTGGACATCCACGAGTACCTGATGGAGAAGGGCGTGAAGATGGCGGGCATCGAGGGCCGCCAGTACCTCTACCACGCCCCCTGCCACGAGCCCATGAAGACCCACGCCGCCACCGGCGTGGCCGCCAGCCTGCTGGGCAAGGCGGTGCAGCTCTCCGACCGCTGCTGCGGCGAGGCCGGCACCTTCGCCGTGTCGCGCCCCGACATCGCCACCCAGCTGCGTTACCGCAAGCAGGAGGAACTGCAGCAGGGCATCGAGCAACTCACCGGCGCGCCGAAGGTGAAGGACGGCAACGTCAAGATGCTCACCTCCTGCCCGGCCTGCGTGCAGGGTCTGTCGCGCTACGCCGACGACACCGGCCTGGAGACGGACTACATCGTGGTGGAACTGGCCCGCGGCCTGCTCGGCGACGACTGGCAGCAGCAGTTCGTCACACGCATCAAACAGGGCGGCATCGAGCAGGTGCTGTTGTGAACGGGGCAGAGCCATGAGCAGCGACTTCGACGACTTCGAGCACGACGAGAAGCTCGGCGGGGAACGCCCAAAGAGCAAATCGCAGCTCAAGCGCGAGATGCACGCCCTGCAGGCCCTGGGCGAGGAGCTGGCCAGGCTGAGTCCGGAGCAATTCAAAAAGTTCGAGCTGCCCGAGGCCCTGCGCGACGCGGTGGAGGAAGCGCGGCGCATCAACAGCCGCGGCGCCCTCAAGCGCCAACTGCAATACGTCGGCCGGGTGATGCGCGACGTCGACCCGGCGCCCATCCGCGAGCAGCTGGACGCCCTGCGCGGCCAGTCCCGCCAGGCCGCGGCCCGGCTGCACCGCATCGAGCGCTGGCGCGACCGGCTGCTGGAACAAGGCGATCACGTACTGGAGGAACTGCTGGCGGCACACCCGGACGTCGACCGCCAATACCTGCGCCAGCTGGTGCGCAACGCCGGCAAGGAAAAGCAGGCCAACAAGCCGCCACGCTCGGCGCGCCTGCTGTTTCGTTATCTGCGCGAGTTGATGGAAGAAAAGAGCTAGGAGACCGTCAGGTTTGCGGAACCAGCCTGCGCAGGGGGCGGGGAGGAGACCGCCAATGAACGCAAATCCACTTCAAGCTTTCACCGCAGAGACATGGAGAGCACGGAGAAGAGCCAGTTAAGTGCTTTTTGCCGTCCGAGTGAATTTGCCTTGTGCAGGGCTTAAGCGGGAAGCACACCGAGAAGCGCCACTATGACGCTTAAAACAACCACTCGGTAGCTTGCTCTACGACACCCTTCCAAGCCTTGTTTGGCTTGCATATCTTCAGCGGTGCGCAAACTTTGACCCGGTGCATATGGCCAAAAATAGCACCTATCGTTACGCGCAGTTTTAATGATTATTTGGTACTTGTCATCCCAAGTTTCGGAGTTATTAGCTGTATTCTTTTGCCCGATCTTGGAGAAGAAATACTCGAAGTTCACGCTCCCCTCGCATGACATACAATATATAGACCTCATCATCTTCAACACGATAGAAAACCCTACAAGGTCCAATTACAACTTCCCTGTACCGTGTTTTTCTTTCCAACTCCGGGGGGCGACGGCCTGACTTTGGGTGCGCTTCCAACCGCTCTACTGCGGAAAAAACTTCCTGGACCAAGCAAGCAGCTGCGCCAAAATTATCCAGGGCTATGTACTCAGCAACTTCGTTCAAATCTGATAAAGCTGGCTCGGTCCATATTACTTGAGCCACTTAGCCATCGCCTTTTTAGCTTCTTTTTGACTTAATGTTCGCCCTTCTTGAATAGCGCGTTCTCCTCGGGACAGGCCCTCTAAAAGGCGCATTCTAGCCTGCATAAGCTCAAAGTCCTCAACATCAACAAGATAGGCCGAAGGCTGACCATGCTCAGTGATTAAGATGGGTTCTTTAGATTTGCGCAAATCAGCCAATATTTTGGTTGCTTGCCGCTTAAGCGTGGTAACAAGTTCGATTCTCATAAAGTGATACTATACTGCCACTTTATGCGCTTCAAGAAGAGCTTACAGGTCTAGCCCAGATCACGTGGGTGACTTTCACCGGCTGTTCCCTGCATCAAACCTGAATCCATGGGTTCAAGGCGGACAGGGACGTGCCCGCCCCAAACATCAATTCAGCCGGAACGCCACCGGCACGCGGAATTCCAGCTCCGCACGTGGATCACCGTCCGGCATGGGCGGGAACGGATCGGCCCGCTGCGCCATCGCCAGGGCGCCCTTGTCGAGGAAGCGGTTTCCGGTGCGTTTCTCCAGCTCGACCTGCAACACCCGGCCCGCGCGGTCG
Organism: Gammaproteobacteria bacterium; assembly: GCA_011371455.1. GTDB lineage: Bacteria > Pseudomonadota > Gammaproteobacteria > SZUA-152 > SZUA-152 > DRQN01. Next base: position 2,278 of record DRQN01000003.1, on the reverse strand, counting down.
ATACGAATCCGCAACATCCCCTCCCCCTCGATGCGTAGCCGCTTGGCGCGGCGCGGATATTGCTTGTGCTTCTCCAGCCAGGCCACCAGCAGCTGCTCGTAGCGGGCGGTGGCGATGGCATCCGGCGGCTTGCTGGGCGGCGCAGCCTCGGCGACTGGCATCGGCGCGGGAGGGGGTGGCGGTGTTTCCCGCACCGGCTCAGGTTTGGGTTCCGGTTTGGGTTCCGGTTTGGGTTCCGGTTTGGGTTCCGGTTTGGGTTCCGGTTTGGGTTCCGGCTTGGGTTCCGGCTTGGGCTCCGGCTTGGGCTCCGGCTTGGGCTCCGGCTTGGGCTCCGGCTTGGGTTCCGGCTTGGGTTCCGGCTTGGGTTCCGGCTTGGGTTCCGGTTTGGGCTCCGGCTTGGGCTCCGGCTTGGGCTCCGGCTTGGGCTCCGGCTTGGAGGGAGGTGGCGGCTCCGCCTGGACCGTCTCCTCCGCCGCTATCGCCAGCAGGCTGATACGCAGCGGCACCTCGGGCGGCAGCGCCGGCGGTTTTGCTTGCGGCGGCGTGAGCCACAGGGCCAGGGCCCCGTGCAGGGCCAGGGCAAGCACCAGCGTCACGCTCATTTGCAGACGGGTGATGGTCATGGCCTGCCTATTTCTGCAGCGTCGCCAGGGCCACGTCGCTGCCACCGGCGGCGCGAATCTCGTCCATCACGGCGAGCAGTCGTTGCACCTCGGTGCGGGCATCGCTCCTCAGGGTGATGGCAGCATCGGCATCGGCATCGAGCAGGGTCGCGATGGCCTCGCGCAGTTGCGTCAGTTCGATGCGCTCCCCGTTGAGGGCCAGCTGTCCGGCCTGATCCAGCGACACGGTAAGAGGTGTGCTGTCGGTGACGGTGGCGCTGCTGGACGCCGGCAGCTCCAACTCGATGGCCTCCGGCACCATGAAGGTGCTGGTGAGCATGAAGAACACCAGCAACAAAAAGACGATGTCGATCAGTGGCGCGATGTCGAGGTGGGAACGGATGCGCGCGCGGCCCTCAAAGTCCATGGGTCTCATCCTCGATGCGCTCGTCGTCGCGCGAGTCGACGTGTGGGCTCTTGCCGAACAGACGCAGCACGCGGATGCTGGCGTCCTTCATGGCGGCACGCGTGTGGTCCACCTCCCCTTCCAGGTAATAGAAGGCCGCCATGGCGGGAATCGCCACGGTGAGGCCGAAGGCGGTGGTGAGCAGGGCCTCCCAGATGCCGCCGGAGAGAATCGACGGGTCGACCCGGCTGCCGGCCGCTTCGAGATTCATGAAGGCGGCGATCATGCCGGTCACCGTGCCCAGCAGGCCCAGCAGCGGGCTGAGGTGGGCGATGGAGGACAGGCCACGCAGCCAGGACTCCAGGGCGCGGATCTGCGCGCTGCCGACGCGGCTAACCTCGGCCTCCACATCACCGGCGGACAAGGCGGGATCGGCGCCACAAGCCACGGCGCTCTCCAGCACCCGCGCCACCGGGCTGTTTTGCCGGCGCAGGCTCTGCAGGGCCTTCTCGTGCTGACCTCGCTGCAGGGCCGCCACCACCTCGTCGACGAAGGCCACGCGGCGCAGGCCGCTGCGCGAGAACTGGTACAGCTTGAGCAGGATGATGGCGGTGGCGAGCACGGACATGAGCAGCAGCACATACATCACCGCCCCACCCTGTTGAAAGAGTTCGTACATCGTCGTCTTTTCCCGTTATGTCAAGGGGCGACATGCCTGCCGGCATGCCGCCCGGTTTCACATCAAGCGCGGATCAGAGTTGCATTTCCACGCCGGTATAGGCAAACAGCGGCATGCCGGGGCGCGGGCCTTCCGGCTGGCGCGATACCAGATAGGTCGTGTCGCCCACGTTCTGCACGCCGGCAAACAGCTTCACACCCTCTTTGAGACGGTAGAAGGCGGAGATGTCGACAACGAAATAGGCATCGGTGGTACCGAAGCGGGCGTCGGGATTGCCGTCGCCGTTGACCTGGTTCTCGACGTTACTGGCGCTGGTGTAGGTCTTGCTGACGTAGCTGCCGCTGATGTTGCCGCCCCAGTGCGCCGACTCGATGCCGCTGCCGAGGCTGAGCACCAGTTCAGGGATGTACGGCACCTTGTTGCCCGCCTTGCCATAACTGAAGATGGACTCCGCGTCGGTGGAGGTGGCGGCGTTGCGCTGGGTGGCGTCGGTATAGGTGGCGGTGAGGAACCAGGGGTTGCGCAGCGCCCAGCCGTTGGCGATGCCGGCGTCGTACTGGGCGGCGAATTCCAGGCCGTAGCTGCGCACCT
>DRQN01000002.1 GCA_011371455.1 Gammaproteobacteria bacterium | reverse complement strand
TGATCTCCCACTTGGAGGAGTCCACCATCACCGGCACGCGGGCGATGTCCGGCTCGGAGGCGATGAGGTTGAGGAAGTCGATCATCGCCTGCTTGCCGTCGAGCATGGCCTCGTCCATGTTGACGTCGATGATGTGGGCGCCGTTCTCCACCTGCTCGCGGGAGACCTCCAGGGCCTCGTCGAAGCGCTCTTCGAGGATCAGGCGCTTGAACTTTGCCGAACCGGTGACGTTGTTGCGCTCGCCGACGTTGACGAACAGCGAGTCGGGCCCGATGTTGAAGGGCTCCAGGCCGGACAGGCGGGTGAGGTGGTCGTTCTCCGGCACCTTGCGCGGGCCGTACTTGCCCACCGCCTCGGCGATGGCCTCGATGTGCGCGGGCGTGGTGCCGCAGCAGCCGCCGATGATGTTGATGAAGCCGCTCCTGGCCCAGCCCTCGATCTCGGCGGCCATCTGCTCCGGGGTCTCGTCGTACTCGCCGAAGGCGTTGGGCAGGCCGGCGTTGGGGTGGCTGTTGATGTGGCAGTTGGCGATGCCGGCCACTTCCTCGACGTACTGGCGCAGCTCGTCGGCGCCCAGGGCGCAGTTGAAGCCGAAGCTGATGGGCTCGATGTGGCGCAGGGAGTTCCAGAAGGCCTCGGCGGTCTGCCCCGACAGGGTGCGGCCGGAGGCGTCGGTGATGGTGCCGGAGATCATCACGGGAAGTTTCTTGCCCGAGGTCTCGAAGTAGTCCTCGATGGCGAACAGCGCCGCCTTGGCGTTCAGCGTGTCGAAGATGGTCTCCACCAGGATGATGTCCGAGCCGCCGTCCACCAGGCCCTTGATGGCCTCCAGGTAGGACTCGCACAGGGTGTCGAAGTCGATGTTGCGGAAGCCCGGGCGGTTGACGTCCGGCGACAGCGAGGCGGTGCGGTTGGTGGGGCCGAGCACGCCGGCGACGAAGCGCGGGCTGTCCGGCGTGGCCACGGCGTCGCAGGCCTCGCGGGCCAGGCGCGCTGATTCCACGTTGATCTCGTAGACCAGTGATTCCATGGCGTAATCGGCCATGGAGATGGAGTTGGCGTTGAAGGTGTTGGTTTCGACGATGTCCGCGCCGGCGGCCAGGTATTCGCTGTGGATGCCGCGGATGATCTGCGGCTGGGTCAGCGTCAGCAGGTCATTATTGCCCTTGAGGTCGCTGGGCCAGTCGGCAAAGCGCTCGCCGCGATAGCCGGCCTCGTCCAGCTTGTGCTGCTGGATCATGGTGCCCATGGCACCGTCGAGGATGACGATGCGCTCGGCGAGAAGCTGTTCGAGGGTCTTGCTCATGCAGAAGTACCGGCTGGTCTGGAAAAATAGCCGGCTATTTTAGCATGACAAGGGAGTCCTCAGTCCTCAGTCCTCAGTCCTCAGTCCTCAGTCCTCAGTCCTCAGTCCTCAGCACTGCTCCCAGGGCAGCCCATGAAAACGCCAGCCGCCCAGCGATGAGCGGTGGTGCTCGTCGTCCAGCTCGCCCTCGAAGCCCTCCAGTACGTTGTAGACCTCGGGAAAACCGTCCTTGATCAGGGCCTCGCCGGCCTCCAGGGAGCGCTTGCCGCTGCGGCAGATGAGCACCACCGGGGCGCAGCCCTCGTCGTGACAGCTGAGGCCGCCGAGCATCACCTGGCGCACGTGAGCGGGAAACTCCGGGTCGACCTTCCAGTCCGGCTCGTCGATCCAGGCCACGTGAATGGCGCCCTTGGGGTGGCCGACGAAGAGGAATTCCATCGATGAGCGCACGTCGATCATCACCGCGCTGGGATTTTTTTCCAGCAGTTCGTAGGCCTCTTTGGGGGTCAGCGACTTGACTTCGTTCTTGCTCATGGCGGTGTCCTTCGTGATGATTAATCAGTGCCCGCTCGGGTGGCGGCGCGGCGGCGCAGGTACATCAGTGCACCGGGCACACTGACGGCGGCCAAGCCGGCAAAGATGCCCAGCTGCACCAGCCCGGCCAGTGCCGGCATCCCCCACACCACCAGCCCAGTGGCCAGCGCGGAAAGCGACAGGGCCAGGAACCAGGCGCTGGGCGACAACAGCTCGGCGATCAGCAGCAGGGTGGCCAGGGCCCACCAGTGCCAGTGGTTGAGAATGTAGAAGATTTCCATCTCGAGAGCCTGTGTTGGTTGCCGTCGGGCGCTGCATGCGGGAGGCATTATACGCACGTAAGTGTATCTTGTGACGCTACCGCAATCGCGCATCGGGTTACACTATGCACCCATGGAAACCTTTGCAACACCCCCCAAAGCCCTGCTGCGCCCGGTGGGCCGCGCCATCGCCGACTTCGACATGATCCGCGACGGTGACCGGGTCATGGTCGCCGTTTCCGGCGGCAAGGACTCCCTCTCCCTGCTGCACATCCTGCACCACCTGCAGCGCCGCGCGCCGATCCGCTTCGAGCTGGCGGCGCTCACCGTGGACCCGCAGGTGGAGGGCTTCGAACCCGAGACCCTCAAGCCCTACATGGCCGCCCTCGGTGTGGACTATTTCTTCGAATCCCAGCCCATCATGGCGCAGGCCAAGACACATATGAGCGGTGATTCCTTCTGCGCCTACTGCTCGCGCATGAAGCGCGGCATCATGTACACCACCCTGCGCCGCGAGGGCTACAACGTGCTGGCCCTGGCCCAGCACCTGGACGACCTGGCCGAGAGCTTTCTCATGTCCGCCTTCCACGGCGGCCAACTGCGCACCATGAAGGCCTGCTACGACAACGATGCCGGCGACGTGCGCATCATCCGCCCCCTGGCCTATGCCCGCGAACGGCAGACCGCTGCCTTTGCCGAGCAATCCGGCCTGCCAGTGGTTCCCGATAGTTGTCCCGCCTGTTTTGACATGCCCACCCAGCGCCAGCATATGAAAATGCTGCTGGCCACCGAGGAGACACAGAACCCGGGGCTGTTCAAGAGCCTGCTGAGCACCCTGCGGCCCATGTTGCGCAGCGACTTCTACACGCGTCTGAGGGAGGACGGCAAGGCATGATTCGCGGCCGGATCGTGCGCCTCCTGTTCCTGGCCATCGCCCGGCTGCCGTTACCCCTGGCGCAGGGCCTGGGCGCGACACTGGGTGGGCTGTTGGTGCTGTTTCCCAACGAAACGCGGCGCGTGGCGCGGCGCAATATCTGCCGCTGTTTCCCCGACTGGAGTCCAGCCCGGCGCCGCCGCCTGCTGCGCGAAAGCCTGATGCAGACCGGCCGCACCGCCGCCGAGACGGCCAGCCTCTGGTTGTGGCCGCTGCCGCAGGTGCTGCCGTTGCTGCGCGAGGTGAAGGGAGAGGAATTGCTGGCCGAAGGCATGGCGCGGGGACGTGGCGTGATCATGCTCTCGCCGCACCTGGGCAGCTGGGAAATGACCGGCCTGTACCTGGCGGCCCGATGGGGCATTACCAGCATGTACCGTCCACCCAAGCTGGTGGCGATGGATGAACTCATGCTACGTGGCCGTGAGCGCAGCGGTGCACAATTGGTGCCCACTGACGCCAGCGGCGTGCGCGCCCTGCTGCGCACCCTGCGCCAGGGCGGCATGATCGGCATCCTGCCGGACCAGGATCCGGGCCGCGATTCCGGCGTCTTCGCCCCCTTCTTCGGCCACCCGGCCAACACCATGGTGCTGCTGCCCAAGCTGGCGCGCAAATCCGGCGCCACCGTGCTATTCGCCTTCGCCGAGCGCCTGCCGCGCGGGCGCGGCTTCCGCCTGCACATCCGCCCGGCGCCGGCCGGCATCGACGATGCCGATCTTGGCATTGCCGCGACAAGCCTCAACCAGGGCGTAGAGGCCTGCGTGCGCCAGCTGCCGGCACAGTATCAGTGGGGCTACAAGCGCTTCAAGGGACGGCCCGAGGGCGAGCCGGATTTTTATGCGCGGGAGGGTGGGGAGTGCTGAGGACTGAGGACTGAGGACTGAGGACTGAGGACTGAGGACTGAGGACTGAGGGCTGAGGGCTGAGGGCTGAGGACTGAGGGCTGAGGGCTGAGGGCTGAGGGAAAAAAGGGCGCTTCGATTTGGTCGAAGCGCCCTTTTTTCCTCGTTCTTCGCCGCGAAGCAGCGACTCAACAAGCCTTTGCGCTGAAAAGCGGGGCCGGATCAATCCGCGATCAGCTGCAGCCCTTGGGGCGGGGCAGGCCGGCGATCTTGTTGGCCGACTTGATCAGACCATAGGGAAACAGGGCGTAGATGTACCTGCTGTCACTGCGGTCCGTGCCGTAACGCTTTTTCATGTGCTTGGAAAAGGCGCGTGGCTCGCAAACCTTGCCGTGCTCCTCGAACAGCTCACGGGCCAGATTGATGATGTCCCAGTGCTCATCGGTCAATTCGACCTTCTCGTTCCTGGCGATCTCTACAGCCACTTCCGGGGTCCACTCGTCGAGATTCTCCAGCCAGCCGGCCTCGCTTAGCTCGATGGTCTTGCCGTTTGCTTCGATTTGCATTTGTCTGCTCCTGTCCTTCACGAAATGGTGATCGATATATCGTATTTCTCTAATATAGCATGCGCCAAGGCAAAGACCAAGCAAACTTGTCAACTAAAGACCTGAGGCGTCCTGCCGATGTCAGGGGAGCCAGGAGCCAACCAACGAAAAGGGAGTGTACCCATGACCAAGCAATTTCTGCTCATACTGGCGGCTGTGCTGCTGCTCGGCACCGGCCCGGCGCTGGCCGCGCCCTTGCAGATAGATATTGCACAGACGGTGGTGAAGCGCCAGCTGGCCGAGGGCGTGGACGCAGACGACGCCGTGGAGTCCATGAAGCTGCGCGCCAACATGCTCAACATCAAACTGGTGGCGGAATTGCCGCTGTCGAAACAGATCGAGGCCATGGGCCAGGCATCGCGGCGCATGGAGATCTATCAATTCTGCGATCCGCTAACGGCGAAAAAGATGGTGGAATACAACATTGACTTCGCCGCTTACCTGCCCTGCCGCATCGCCCTGGTGGAAGACGCCGCGGGCAAGTACTGGCTGGTGATGATGAACCTCGATATGCTGATTCGAGGCGCTACCCTGGACGCATCACTGAAGAAAGAGGCGGAGAAGGTGCGCGATGTACTCAACGAGATCATGGATGCCGGGGTCAACGGCGACCTCTGAAGCGAAAGGGTCCGCCACTATTTCTCCAGCAGGCGGTCCCGCGCCTGGTTGATTTTCGCCGCCAGATAGTCAGAGCCGCCACGATCCGGGTGCAGCTTGTGCATCAGGCGGCGGTGGGCCTGGATGACCTCCTCTTCCGCTGCATCAGGCGCCACGCCGAGGATGGCGCGCGCCTCTTCCTCGCTCATGGGACCGCCGGCGGTACCCGCGTGCGCCTGCCGTGCCCCTGGCGGTTCGCGCCAGTCGCCGTGGTGACGGTCGAGATAGGCCTCCAGCAGGGCGGTGGAATCGTCGTCGGCCCGCTGACACTGGGCCAGCAAGTCCAGCAGCGTCTCGCGCGTCATCTGACTGAGAAAGCGCCCTTCATAGGGACCTTCCAGCACCTCACCGTCCATGTCGCCACTGTCGTGATCCAGACTCATGCGCAGAAAGCGCGTCTCCACCGTGGACTGCTGGCCACCGGACGGTGCGCCCTGCCCGGCCTGATGGCGGGCGTACAGGCCGCGCAGAAAGGGCAGGTAACGCAGCAACACCCAGCCGCGCCGCAACAGGGGCAACAGGGCGAAGACCGCAGCGGCGATCCAGTTGAGACGGCCGGTGGCGGCGAGAAAGGCGACACCCAGCACCAGCAGACCAAGCCCTACCCGCTTGAGCACGCGGATGACGTCGTGCGGCGGGGTGCGTACGAACCAGCGGATCGCCAGCCAGACACCGAAAAGCAGGATCAGAAGCAGCAGCAGGCGGGACATGTCAGCGCCGCGTGAGCTTCAGTACGGTGCTGCCGTGGCGGCGATGAAAGTCCGCCAGCGCGTCGTGGCCGCCGACGGCGAACACCGCCACCGCGGCGAGCAGATCACGCAGCTGCTGCGCGCTGTTGGCGTCGAAGGGGCAATGGGCGCCGCCGCTGAGTCCGGCCAGGTGGCGGAAGGTACGCGCGGCGTTGGCGTCGTGCCCCTCCTGAAACAGGAACAGCGGTACCCCCAGCAGGCCAAGCTGGCCGGCCAGTTGGCCAAGGCCATCGATGTCCTCTTCCACGCAGTCGCCGATGAAGACCACGGCATTGACTTTCTGCTGGCGGGTCTCGCGCAGGGCATGCTGCAACAGCTTACCGATCTGCGTGTGCCCGGCGAGGCAGCGCACGGCGGTCATCTCGCGCAGTAGCTGGCGGCTGTCGCGGAGCCAGGGCGTGGCATGAAATTCGCCGAAGCCGCGGTAATAGCATAACTGGATATCGAGACTGCCCAGAGCGGTGGTGGACTGGAACATCTCTGCCTGCAAATGGCTGGCCCGATCCCAGCTGGCTTCGCGGCTGGCGGTGGCGTCGAGGGCGAAGATCAGGCGGCCGCGCTTGCCACCGCGCGCCACGGGGGTGTTGGCGGCCTTTTGCAGAAAGGCGGCAACGGCAGGCTTTCCAGGAAGCTTTTTGTCGTTAGACATGCGGACTATCCATTGCTTGCAGAGCCGAACAGCGGTGTGCCGATGCTCATGGCGAGTTCCCTTTGGTAGCGTTTTGCGTGAAGCGCTGGATGAAGGCGGCGACCGCCTGCTGTACCACCTGCGGCTGCTGGCTGCCGCGGATATCGGCCAGCAGCAGGTTGCGCAGCACCGGCAGGAACAGCAGGTCGGCGAGAATGCTGTCGAAGGCGCGCTGACCGCTTTCCGCCAGGCGCTGCAGGAAGCGCGCGCGCAGGGCATCGTCATACAAGGTCTCCCAGGCACGCCCGGCGATGGCGGCGAGGACCTCCGGGTGGCTGCCCTGTTCGCTGTCCAGCGCGGCCTGGGCGGTGATGACGACCTTTTCGCGCCGGTCGCCGTTGGACAGGCCGCGCAGGGCAGCGGCGATCAGCACCGGGTCGGGCGTATCCGAGGTCAGTTCCGTTCGCAGGCGCCGGGCGATGCTGTCGACCAGCTCATTGCCCAGGGTCTCGTTTTCCAGACAGCCGCACAGCACGTTGAAGGGCTCGGCGGGCAGCTGCGGAATGGCGTTGGCGAGCAGTTCGGCGTGCTGGTCGTGGCGCACGGCCAGATCGGCGATGCCCTGCAGGCCGACGAACTGCCACTGCTCGAAGCCCTGCTGGCCGCTGAAGTATTCCCGCGCATGGGCGTAGTGCGATGAAGGCGGTTGCCGCTGGCCATGGGCGATGCGCGCATGCAGGTTGGCCAGTTGCGCCTCGTTGGGCTTGAAGCCGAAGGGGTTGTCGCCGAGGTTTTCACTGGCGACTTCGGGCTGTTCGGCGCTGTCGATGATGCGGCGCAGGAATTCGTCGCGCGCCGCCTGCACCAGCAGGCCCTGCTCGTCGAGGGGGAAGCGCAGAAACCACAGGTGCGGCTCGCCGCTCCGGGTATCGTCGAACAGAATACCCAGCCAGGCGGCCTGCTGAAAGGGCTGCGCCCAAGGCTCGGCGGCGTTCTCGAAGGCCATGAAGCGCTCGCGGGGGATCTCGCTGATACGGCGGCCGAGGCTGAAAAAGCGTGGCTGGGTGCCGATCCGGTCGAGAAAGTCGGTCAGGGTGAGGGTGGTGGTCACGGTATTACCTGGCAAGATTCGGGACGGCAATTTTAGCAAAGACCCGCTTTCGTCTCAGATTTACTTGGCTTCCCGTTGTGCCGACGGTGGCACGAATGATCATGAAGCCGAAGGTCACCGACATGGTGATGGCCCCAACCATGCGCCACAGACTGCACCGGCGATGACGCCTGAACGTTGCCAACGAAGCCTGCGCGCGCCACTGTCCACGCGGCGCTTGCGGCGTAGTGGGCCAGCGATCAGGGTGTACATACGGCGGGGAACGAAAAAGCTCCCTTCTTTGAACCGCGGTGGCGGCGAAATTTCCAGGGTGGCGTGGACGGTGCTTTTTTCAGCTTTGTTCCGCCACCTGATGAACGACGCGCGCGTTCAAGGCCGAACGGCGGCATCTCATTTTCCCGGAGCAAATGGGCGATGACTACTTCGGTCAAGCTGAGTTTTTTGGGTTGAGGCATGAGGCCGGTCTTCCTCGCTTTGTGGCGGATCAATAGCGAAATCAATAGACACCTGAATCCGCGAGTTTATAAAGGCGAATGACACAACTCACTGATCCGTCTCGCCATATGTAAAATCTCGGCAATAATCCCCGCTATTCCCCCGTTTTTTCATTACGCGATACGAATCAAGCAGTTGCATACCTCATCCACCCTAAATTCAGGACTCAGGGAACAGATACTCAGCAGCTTGATGTTTATGGTATCGGCCTGTATCTTATAATGTAAGATATGAATTATTTGTTAATAATAAAATGGGGCGATGCTGCCGGGCAATTTATCAATCCGCAGTTACGGTCAATGGCCGCGATCACCTTGACCCCATGCTTCATCAACTGCAGAGGGTAGTGTAATGGAAATGAACGGTTCATCTGGCACGTGCGACACGTTGAGCCGGGGGCTAAAAAACGGGCAGGCGGGAAACTCCATGAGTCTGAAAGGATACGGCATGGCCATCCTTTGCCTGGCCTTCATCATGCCTGCCGAGGCGGGCTGGCTTTATTCGGGGGAAATGTTCTATTCCGGCGACAACCCCAATAGCGTGGTGGTAATTGATATCAACAAAGACGGTCTGCTGGATATCGTCACGGCAAATGATGGAAACAATGCCGGTGCCGGAAATGTGGGGATACTATTCGGCCAGGCGGATGGCGGGTTTGCCACAGTCGTCAATTACGGCGTTGGTCAACAACCTTGGTCCGTGTTGGCGGAGGATGTAAATAACGATGGCTTGACAGATATCGTAACTGCCAACTATAGCGGTGGCGTAAGTGTCTTGCTGGGGCAGACCGATAGTGGATTTGCTCCTGCTCAGCACTATGGGACATCAGCGACAGCCGTGGCATCTGGCGATGTCAACGGTGATGGCCTGGTGGATCTTGCTGTGACCAGCATCTCCGGCAGCGTCGCGGTTCTTCTGGGCCAAAACGGAGGCGGATTTATCAGTGCCGGGAGCCATGTGGTCGGGAGCCATCCGGTAAGTTCCAGGCCCATGGATGTAGCAATCGAAGATGTCGATGGCGATGGTCGTTTGGATATCATAACCAGCAATTCATATGGAGATGATGTCAGTGTTTTGCTGGGCCTGGCGGCAGGTAATTTTGCTCCTGCGGTGAATTATTCCGTGGGGGAAAAACCCTTGGGCCTGGCCATAGGCGACCTGGATGGCGACGGATTGCGTGACATCGTTACGGCCAACGCCGACGGCAGTATAAGTATTCTCTCTGGATTGCTGGGGGGCGGCTTTGCTACGGCGGTCATGCATGCCGTGGGGGGGTCCCCAAAGGATGTGACGCTGAACGATATGAATGGCGATGGCCGACCGGACATTGTTGTGGCCAATCGTGGCAGCGGTAATGTGAGTTTGCTGCTGGCCCGGGCGGGCGGCGGCTTTTCTCCAGCGGTTAACCATGATGCAGGGTACTCGTATGCGCTCTCTGCTGTAGCCACAGGCGACCTGAACGGTGACGGCGTACCCGATGTCGTTGTGGCGCACAATCATCAGTCCAGCAGCGCCTATAGCGGCATCGCCGTACTGTTTGGTCAGGCGGACGGCGCGCTGGCGGCGCCGGGTCGCCATGCCGTGGCTGCCTTTCCTGAAGCACTGGTGGTGGCGGATTTCGATGGCGATGGCCTGACGGATATGGCTACGGCCAACTGGGGAAGCGACAGTGTCAGCATCTTGCAGGGGCTGGGAGGCGGGACATTCGCACCGGCGGCGAATTATCGCACCAAAGGTGATCGCCCACGCGCCCTGGCCGTGGGTGATGTGAATGGCGACGGCCGGCCGGACCTGGTGGCAGCCAACGGCGCCAGCGCCAGTGTCAGTGTCCTGCCGGGCCTGGCCGGAGGTGGGTTCGGTGCGGCCGAAGCTTATGCGGTGGGCGCAGGCCCCATTGGCGTGGCCATCGATGACATGGATCGTGATGGCCGCCTCGATATCGTTACATCCAACTTGGATGACGGCAGTATCAGCATGTTGCATGCGAAGAGCGGAGGAGGCTTTGCAAGCACCGTAAATTATTCTGCAGGCAGAGATCCATCATCCATCAGACTGGGCGATTTCAATGGTGATGGCCGGGCGGACATCGCAACCGGTAGCAAAGAAAACTTCATCAGTATTGTGCTTGCCCAGCCAGGGGGTGGCTATGCAGCGCCAGTGACCTATACCGTGGGGCGCATTCCACGGTCCATCGCCATTGGTGATATCGATGCTGATGGCGTGCTTGATATCGTCACCTCCAATTTCACCGAACATACTGTGAGTGTTCTTCTGGGGATGGGAGATGGCACTTTTCAGCAGGCCGTTGAATACCCTCTGTCATCCCCCGGTGAATTGACGCTTGCCGACGTTGATGGCGACGGGCGTGACGATGTGATCGTTACCGGAACCACTTTTGGTCTTGGCATCCTGTTTGGTCAGTCAGACGGCGGCCTGAGCACGGCGCGGCACATCGTGCTGAACGCCGGCAGTGGAAGCAGTGAAACAGCCGTGGCGGTCGGCGATGTGAACCGCGATGGCGGCCTGGATATCGCCATAACGGATTACACCAATAATGAAGTAGTTGTGCTATTCAACGCAGCTGCTGTCTCCACAATCATCGCCCATGGTGACAGGGTGGCAACCACTCTCGACAAAGCAACGACAACCGGCAATGTTCTTGCCAACGATATCGGGGCAGGGCTGAATGTTACTGACTTCGACACCACCAGCAGCAAAGGTGGCTTTATTACAAGAAATGCTGACAATACATTTACCTATCAACCACCGGCAGGCTTTCTCGGCGTCGATACTTTTGCTTACACTATCGCTGACAGCCTAGGTAGAACGGACAGCGGAACGGTAACCGTTGCTGTCTTGGGCGATGCCGGTGGTGGCAGCGGAGGTAGTAATGGAGGTAGTAACGGAGGCAGTACAGGTGGTGGCGGCGGCCTGTCATTTGCCGTGTTGCTAACCGGGCTGCTGTTTGCCGTCCGGGGGCGGCGATCGGATCGACGAGTTGTTTAGTTCGCCGCCATGAATCCACGGATTCAAGTTAAACACCAAACTAAGGAAATGAGACATGGTCTATGACAAAAACAAATGGCTTGGCGTACTGATAATGCTTGGCGTATTCGTATCCGGTTGTGGTGACAGCACATCACCGGGCCCAGGGGGCAGCGGAACTCCCACGGACACCAACATTGACTTCAACCTGTTTCCGGATAATTATTTTGCAGACTATGCTGCGTCTGCCAACCTGACCGGCTCAGACAACCTCGGAAACACCTACACGGGCAACGCCGCAGAAAAAACCTTGCCTGAAACCACCTTCCTGGGCGAGAGCGCCATACCAATAGAAGTAAAAATAAGTTTTAATGCCTCGAATGGCGGCTTTGCCGCCATCACGCAGAACCAGTATTTTAATACGAACGCCAGCGACAGGCGTTTCCTGGGCATTGATGGCGATATCGTGACGGTCTCGGCAAGCACCGCTGCAATCCCTGCAACGGCAAGAATAGGTGATTCTGGTACAGCCGGCACATACACTGACAATACTGGCTCAACTTCAACATTGAAGTGGAGCCTTGAAGATGGATTTAACGGTAATGCGAAACTCATATTCTTGACGTCAACAACCGCCCCATCAGGAGCCCTGGACAATACCTTCACTACGACATATTTGATCCAGCCGGACGGCACAAGGCTGTCGGTTGAAATAAAGACATTCAATGCCACCGTAGGCATGGAAGTCACATTAAGTGGTAATTATTAACCCGGCAACGATATCGATCGCCGTTCAGCCGCTGTGTGCACTGCGCTGCACCAAATGCAACCCGCTTTAGGTGAAACACCAAAGCGCCGCTGTAGTGGGATCTACCGCAAGCTTTGGCTTTGATTACAACCTGAATCCGTGGGTTCAGGGCGGGTGAAGCATGCAACTGCTTGATTCATATGGCGAGATGAATCAATGAGTTGTGTGATTCGCCGTCATGAAGCCACGGATTCAGGTACAAAACAAGCGTTTAGAGACTTCGAGCATCCTCCAACTCTGCGCTGTCACTCTTGCCAATGCCCCCTGCCGGCGAGTGACGCCTTGAGCAGGAGAACGCTTGAAGTCCTGAACACGGTCTATATTGTTGCCGGGTTAATAGGAGATGACGGATGAATTCCTGGCACGTTAGACATCTGTCGGAACAGGGAATAGTCGGCGGCCCCGCCGCGGGGCTCGATAATGCGCAACTATATTCGACACCCCTCTGACATTCCCATCGACTTCCAGCCGGAAGAACTGGCCGAGGCGCATTCCGAGCGCCTGAAAAACGTCAGTCAGGGCGGGCTTGCCTTCTACTCCTCAACCCCGCTTTCACCGGGGTGCCTCATTCGTGTGAAGATCCCCCTGGTCAAGCCCGTGTTTCAGGCCGTGGGCCGTGTGACCTGGTGTCATGCCAGAGACGGCCATTTCGAGATCGGCATCGAGTTTCTGGACCAGGACGATGCCTTCCGCGCCCGCATGGTGGAACAGCTGTGCCATATCGAACACTACCGGCAGCAGGTGCTCGCGGAACAAGGCCGCCAGCTCAGCAGTGAACAAGCGGCCGCAGAGTGGATACAACGCTTTGCACCGGATTTTCCCGGCCCGGACGATGGGCAGGACTGAGATCCGCAGCCTGCTTCTTCACCATAAAAAAGGCGCCATCGATGGCGCCAAAGGTTGCCCGCAGAGCGGGAGGGAGAGCTCGGTTTATCGATGCGCCGACCGTCAGGGCCGCCGCTACATAGCCAGGGCGACGTTGGCGGCACCCGAGTCGTTGATTTCACTCAGCAGCACCCGCGCCTCTTGCAAGCCCTGGGCGGCGGCCAGGTCCAGCCAGTAGGCCGCCTGATAGGTGTTGCGGGGCACGCCCTCGCCGCCGCGGGCATACAGACGGCCCAGGTTCAGCTGCGCCAGGGCATAGCCCTGGCGTGCCGAGGCGTCATACCATTTGGCGGCCATTTTGAGGTTCTTGTCCATGCCCTGACCCTTTTCGTACATGCCCGCCAGGGTGTTTTGTGCGCTGGCATCGCCCTTCTGCGCAAAGACGTCGAATTCGGCGGCGGCGATGCTGAACAGGCGGCGGCTTTCGCCACGATCCGCGCCGATGCCCTTGGCGCCTTTTTCCAGCAGTTGTCCCAGTTTATAGTAGGCACCGTGATGACCCTGGGCGATGGCCTTGCGGTACCAGGTAACGGCAGATTGGGCATCGTTGCGCTCCAGGTATAAGCCGGCCAGTGCAAACTGCGCCTGGGCGATGCCGCGCTCGGCGGCCTTGCGCGTCCATTTCAGCGTGTCATTATCGAGGTGTGAAGAGTACAGTTTGCCTTCGGAGAACAAGCGCATCAGCATGTGCTCGGCGCCGGCATTGCCTTCATCGGCGCTACTCATGAACAGGCGGCCCGCCTCATGGAAATTGCCCACGGCAAAGGCCATCAGGCCGTCTTCATAATTGTCGGCCTGTGCGCTGAAGGCACTGGCGCCCAACGCCAGGCTACAGATCAAGCGGATGGCAAAGCGAGGTTTGGTGTTCATTGTCGGATCTCCTGTCCTTCGTAGAGGTTGTCGCTGTATATGCGTTGTTACTGCCTTGTACCCCGTTTGGCGACCCCGGTGGCCGCTCACTGAAGGCCGGTTTTCTCTTTATGAGATATCGGCCACAAATATATTCTTGTTTGGCTATATAGAAACAGGTGAAAAACACCCTGACGGCAGCCTGTTTGCCCCCTTAAAGCTAAAAGACTAGACTATTCTTATATAAGATTAAATAATTAATAACTGAGCTTTATTCTCGGAATTAGATAAGGAATGCTTGCTCGTGAAGCTTCAGCAACTGCGTTACATCTGTGAGGTCGCCCGGCGTGGTTTGAATGTGACCACGGCGGCAGAACGCCTGTTTACCGCCCAGTCCGGCATCAGCACCCAGATCCGGCTGCTGGAAGAAGAACTCGATGTGCAGATCTTCGAGCGCCACGGCAAGCGCCTCACCGGCATCACGCCGACCGGCAAGGGCATCATCGAGATGGCCGAACGCATCCTCACCGAGGCAGACAACATCCGCCAGCTGGCCCAGCAGGCCAACGACGACAGCCGCGGCACCCTCTCCATCGCCACCACTCACACCCAGGCCTACCATGCCCTGCCGCCGGTGATCGCCCGCTTCTCGAAGGAATATCCGGGCATCACCCTGCGCATCCACCAGGGCGACGTGGCGCAAATCCACGAAATGCTGCTGTCGCGCACCGCCGACGTGGCCATCACCACGGCGACCAAGAATATGCCCAACGAGCTGGTGATGCTGCCCTTCCGCGAATGGAACATGGCCGTCATTACGCCGCACGGCCACCCCCTGACCCGCGAACCGGAACTGACCCTGGAGACCCTGGCCCAGTACCCACTGGTCACCTACGACCACAGCGTCTCCGGCCGCACGGCCATCAACCAGGCCTTTACCGATGCCGGCCTGCTGACCACCATCGCCCTCACCGCACTGGACGCCGACATCATCAAGAAATACGTCAAACTGGGGCTGGGCGTGGGCCTGATCGCCGAGACGGCGCTGGACAAAACGGAGGACGGCGAGCTGGCGGTACTGGAGGCCGGACACCTGTTCAAACCCAGCACCAGCTGCATCTGCGTACACCGCGGTCGGCACCTGCGCAGCTATGTTTACTCCTTTATCACCTACATCACCCCGCAGCTCACCGAGGACGCCGTGGAAGGCATCCTGCGCTGGGAATCCTCCAAGGGCGAGAACCGCGCCGTGGAACTGCCCTGACGGGCGCCGCCGACGCCGTCACGCCGGCCTTTGCGCCACCAGCAGGGCCTCGTTGCGCAGGCCGCGCGTGACATCGCCCAGACGCCCCTCCTCGCGGTAGACGCGCAGGCACAGGCCGCCGAACAGGCGCAGCAACTCGTTCTCCGCCAGCAGGAAATCCGGGTTCGACGGCCCGCCGGCGACGGCCTTGTCGCGGGTAAAGGTCTGGTAGAACAGCAGTCCACCGGGGCGCAGCGCCGCCACCAACGCCGGGCACAGGCCCCGTTCGAGAAAGCGGCTGACGACGATCACGTCGAAACGAGCCGCGGCCGGCGGCATGGCCAGCACGTCACGCACCTCGGCACGCAGCGGCAGGCCCTCGGCCTCGCTGGCGAGTCGCTCGATGGCCACCGGCGACAGATCCCAGGCCGTGGTGCGCAGGCCGTGGCGAGCCAGCAGCAGGGCATTGCCACCCAACCCACAGGCCAGGTCCAGCGCCTCGCCGGCGGCGGGTAACAAATGGCGGTTCTCCACCAACACCTCGCTCGCCACGGCGCTACCCGCCTCGCGGTAGCGGGCGTCCCACTTGCCGGCCAGCCGGCCGTTTTGCGTATTGTTTGTCGTCGGCATCTTGACCCGCCGCGGTGATTGCCCAATGATCGCCGGACATTCTAACCAAAAAGCCGCGCCACGCATGGAATCCCGACTCACCGATCTCGAAATCCGCTACGCCCACCAGGAAGCGACCATCGAGGCCCTCCATGAAACCCTGTTGTTGCAACAGCGCAGCATCGACCAGTTGCGCGCCGAACTGACGCGCATCAAGCAGCAGATGCAGGAGCAGAACACGGGCGAAATGGCCTCGGCCGCGGAAGAGACGCCGCCGCCCCATTACTGATGCGCCGCCCATGAACGACTGGCTGTGGTTCTTTCCCCTTGCCGGCGGCCTCTGGTACTGGTGGGACACCCTGCGCACCAAGGAGGCCGCCCGCGCCGCCGGCCGCCGCGCCTGCGAGCAGAAGGGGCTGCAGTTCCTCGACGACACGGTGGTGCGCAACCGCCTGCGCCTGAAACGCAACAGCCGCGGGCAGGTGCAGATCCAGCGCCGCTACAGCTTTGAATTCACCAGCGACGGCGAACGCCGCTACCACGGCAGCATCGAGGTCTTCGGCGGCCGCGTGGGGCGCATCGACATGGATGCCTACCGCGTGCCCGACAACAGCAGCGAGGCGAACGTGGTCGCCGACGAGCGGCCCCGCCCCGACAACGTAACCCGCATCCACTAAATGACGATATCGCAACGGGAACAGGCCTTTCTGCATCGGGCCATCGAACTAGCCAACCGCTCCGTGGACACCGGCGGCGGCCCCTTCGGCGCAGTAATCGTCAGCGGTGATGAGGTCGTCGGTCGCGGCCACAATCGCGTCACCCTCGACCTCGATCCCACCGCCCACGCCGAGGTGCAAGCGATCCGCGACGCCTGCCGCAGGCGCGGCGATTTCAGCCTGCAGGGCTGCGTGCTCTACGCCAGTTGCGAACCCTGCCCCATGTGCATGGCCGCCATCTACTGGGCGCGCATCGAGCGGGTGGTGTTTGCCGCCAGCGGCGAGGACGCCGCCCGCGCCGGCTTCGACGACAGGCTGATCGCGCGCGAGATCTGCCGGCCCTACCGTGAGCGCTCACTACCGGTGGAGCAGTACGCCTGCGAGGGATACGATAGCGCCTTCCGCAAGTGGATGGCGTTGGTGGAGAAGACGCCGTATTGAGTGCTGAGGGCTGAATCCGCGGTCTCCAGCCTTGGGGCTCAACAAAAAGCTCTGTGCACTCTGTGATGAAAGAGAAAACGTGCGACCGGGTCAGGTCGCCGGAAACACCGTATTCGCGTCGAATACCGGCCCGTCCACGCACACACGCTGCATGGCAGGCCCCTTGGGTGTCTGCACCTCCACCACGCAGCCGGCGCAGCCGCCCACGCCGCAGGCCATGAATTCCTCCAGCGACACCTGGCAAGGCAGCCGGTACTCACGCGCCAGCACCGCCACCGCCTCCAGCATGGGGTGCGGACCGCAGGCGAACACGGCGACTTCCGCGCGCTGTTCGTCGCTCAGGGCATCCAGCCAGGCGCGCGCCAGGTCCGTGACATAGCCCTCGAAGGTGCCGGCATAGCCCTGCTGGCTGGCCAGGCGCGAGGCGATGCCCCAGTCGTCGAGCAGCGGCATGCAACCGATCACCCCTTCCGGCACACCGGGCACCATGATTTGCGACGGTCGTGCATCGAAGGGAAAGGGCACCTCGGAACCCATGATGACAAAGGGCTCATAGGCCCCCTTCACCTCGCGCAGGCGGTCAGCCAGAAAGACCATCGGCGGCATGCCCACGCCACCGCCGATGAGCAGCGGGCGGCGGTGACTCATGTGTGATTCGAAGGTCTTGCCGATGGGACCGAGGATACTCAACACCTCGTCCACACGGCGCCCGGCGAGGCGGCGGGTGCCGGTGCCCAGCACCTTGAACAGGAAATCCACCCAGCCGGCGCGCTTGTCCACGCGCATGATGGAGATGGGCCGGCGCAGGGGCAGGTCCGGGTCGCACTGGATGTGGGCGAACTGGCCCGGCCCGGCGGTGGCGGCCATCCCGGGGGCCTGCACGCGCAGGATGACCTGCTCGCCGGGGTACTCGGCGCGTTCGAGGATACGGGCGTTTTCGACGTAGATGGTGTCGCGGTGGGGGCGTTTATTGGGCATGGTGTGTGTCACTTTACTGGTCGTTGGGTTGTGATGGGCGTTGCCTGCCTTACACCTGAATCCGTAGGTTCATGACGGCGAATTACACAACTCATTGATCCGCCTCGCTATATGAAAAATCTCGGCAATAATCCCCGCTATTCCCTCGATTTTTCATTACGCGATACGAATCAAGCAGTTGCATACTTCATCCGGCCTGAACCCACGGATTCAGGTAAAATTGTAACCTGAATCCGTGGGCTCAGGCCGGATGAAGTAACAAAGCCTGGGCAGGCCTTTCATTTCCCCATGAAACCAATACCATAAATGCCACCCACCCCGTACTCACGGATTCAGAAAATCAGACAAGGAGTCACCCCCATGAGACTGAAAGAGAGCTGGGATATCGAGTGGCAGGACCTGGCCAGAATCGAAAGCCCGTTTTTCGCCCAATCAAAGGTAAAACAGGCCTTCAAAGGCACCGCCCCGACACACATCC
>DRQN01000001.1 GCA_011371455.1 Gammaproteobacteria bacterium | reverse complement strand
CCGGCCAATTTCTCCATCGCCTCATCGGAGAACTCGGCGTTGCTGTAGACCTTCTGCACGTCGTCGAGGTCTTCCAGCATGTCCACCAGGCGCATCACCTTCTCCGCGTCCTCCGCGCCCAGCTCCACGGAAGTAGAGGCCTGCATGGTGACCTCGGCGTTCTCCGGCTCGAGGCCGGCGGCGATCATCGCCTCCTTGACGTTGACCAGCTCCTCCCAGGCGGTGAGCACCTCGATGGAGCCGTCGTCGTCGACCACCACGTCGTCGGCGCCGGCCTCCAGGGCGGCCTCCATGATGGCGTCCTCGTCGCTGCCGGGGGGGTAGCCGAGCACGCCCAGCTTGGTGAACAGGTAGGCCACGGAGCCGTCGGTGCCCAGGTTGCCGCCGCTCTTGCTGAAGGCGTGGCGCACCTCGGAGACGGTACGGTTGCGGTTGTCGGTGAGGCATTCCACCATCACCGCGACGCCCGCCGGGCCATAGCCCTCGTAGCGGATCTCATCGTAGTTCTCGGCATTGTCGGCGCCCGAGCCGCGCTTCACGGCGCGCTCGATGGTGTCCTTGGGCATATTGCTGGACAGGGCCGCATCGATGGCCGAGCGCAGGCGCGGGTTGGCGCTGGGATCGGGGCCGCCCAGCTTCGCCGCGACGGTGATCTCACGGATCAGCTTGGTGAAGAGCTTGCCGCGCTTGGCGTCCTGCGCGCCCTTGCGGTGGCGGATGTTGGCCCATTTACTGTGTCCTGCCATGGCTACCTCGGTGTGTCTGAGTCGTTTGGAATCGCGGAATCGGGCGATTTTAACACCCGCGCAGCCTCATGGGGGCTACTTGTCCTCGCGCGGCGGGTGGATCACCTCGCTGATGGCGGAATAATCGGTGTCCGCCAGGCCCTTGGCCAGGGCCAGCGAGGTGATGTCACGCACGCCCTCCAGCGCCGCGGTGGTGAGGCCGTGGTCACCGGCGGCATCGATGAACAGATCGATGTCCTTGAGCAGGTGACGCGTCGGAAAGTTGGGACTGGCGTAGTCACGCTGCAGCATGCGCAGCAGCTTCTTGTCGAAGGTGGGCGCGTACAGGGCCGAGTCGCGCAGCATGTCCATGAACAGCTCCACGCGCACGCCCTCTTCCTGCACCAGGCCGAGGCTGAGGCTGAAGCTGGCGGTGAGCCCGGCGATGAGCTGGTTGAAGGCCAGCTTCATGGCCGCCGCCTGGCCCACCTCGCCGACGTGCACGATGTTCTGCCCGAACACCGCCAGCAGCGGGCGGTAGCGGGCGAACTGCTCCTCCGTCGCGCCCACCATCAGCAGCAGGCTGCCGGCCCTGGCCTCGGGGATGCTGCCCAGCACCGGGGCCTCCAGGTAATCGGCACCGTGGGCATGGGCGGCGTCCTGCAGGCAGCGGCTGTGCTCGGGGCCGATGGTGGCCATCTGCAGCAGGGTCTTGCCTTCCAGCACGCTGGCCCGCTCGGCGGGGAACAGCACCTCCTGGATCGCCGTCTGATCCGATAGCCAGGTGATCAAGACCTCCGCCGAGGCCGCCGCCTGTGCCGGCGACTCGGCCAGCAGGGCGCCCTTCGCCACCAGCGGCGCGGCCTTCTCCGCGGTGCGATTCCATACCACCACGCGGTAGCCAGCGTCGAGCAGGCGCCCGGCCAGCGGCGCGCCCATCAATCCGGTGCCAAACAGGGCTACACTGGGTTTGTTCACAGCTTTCTTCTCCCGACTCAAACCATCAAACGATCGGCAATGATGCAGAAATGGGCAAGCCCGCGCCACCCAAACCAAAATCCACCAACTGGTCGGCCCAGGTCACGCAGACCAGCAACGCCCTGGACCTGGAGCCGGGCGTGTTCACCTGGAAGGACCCGCGGCGCAAGGCGCCACCCTTTCGCTCCGCCATGTCCATGCTGGTGTTTTACCTGGATCCGTGGGTTCATGTTTTACATCAACCGCACCGGCAAGCACCTCGACCCGCGGCAACGGGCGACCCTGGAACAGGCCAAGCAGGAATCACGCCGGCTCTAATAACAGGCTGGACAAAGAAGATTAGAATTTGCTAATATTCATGCAAACTTATCAACAACCCGGATTTCAGAGGAGCACACCATGAGCATCGACCGCATCGTTCTGGCCTTCGCCGGCTTCGTCATCCTGGCCAGCCTGGGCCTGTCGCAAGTCCATTCGGAAAACTGGCTGTGGCTGACGGCCTTCGTTGGCGCCAACCTCTTCCAGTCGTCCTTCACCGGTTTCTGCCCCCTGGCCAGCATGCTCAAGGCCATTGGCGCCAAGCCGGGTCAGGCCTTCGGCTGAGCGGCAAAAAAAGATTTTGAAACGTTTGAACTTCCTGGCGACGGGGGCGTCCTAGGAAGGCATGGGGATAAGGTGAAAACACCCGCCCCGCAGAACCCCCTACCGGTCGTCCCGACCGGAACCCCCGAACACCGCCCTCGTGGCGGTGTTTTTTTGCCCGCGATTCGGCCCGCGGGTCAACCTGCCAACGCCAGCCGTTATCGGCGAACCCTCTGTCGCGCCACCTGCCGAAACTGCCCTTGGCGCAGAAATCGACCCTCGCGCAGGAAAGCGCATGAGGCCTGAGCCACCTCGGAAGAAAACAGCAGGCCGGTATGGCTGGTGTGGAACACGCGGTAATCCGTCATCCCCGGCAGGCGTGTCTCGCTGAGCAGCACCGCGCCATCATTGGGCCCCGAAAGGCCCAGCAACCGCCCCAGGCCCACGCCCAGATCACCGGCGATCACACCGATCTCCCGCCCCCCGGTCCACGCCGGCACATCGCCGCGCAGGCCGTGGTCGAGGCTCTTGCCCAGCAATAATCGGCCGATACGCTGCTGCGCCAGGCGCAGGGCGGCCGCGCTGCCCGCATGCGGCGTGCCCAAGGTCACCACGCGCCCCGGGTGCTGGTCGGGGAAATCGTGAAAGAACTGCCGCAACAGCAGACCGCCCAGGCTATGGGCAACGAAGTGCACGGTATCGGCATCGAGCCGGCTGACGAAACGCCGCAGGCGCCGGGCATTGTCGGCCAGGCTGCAACGCACGGTGGGGTAGGTGAACTGCACCGGATTGAAACCACAGCGGCGCAGGCGCCGGCGCAGCAGGGACATCTCCAGCCCTGTCAGCCACAGGCCGTGGACCAGTACGACAGTCTCGCGACGCCTTTCCCCTTCTTCTTGCTCCAATTGCTCCAAGTCGAGATTCTCAGCGCAGACGACTCAACAGCCGGCGCGCATCTTCCGATCCCTCAAAGACTTTTGCCAGCCTGAATGCCTGCTCAAGGCTGGCTTTCGCTGCTTGACCATCACCCTGAGCATGCTGAACCGCAGCCAAGTGATACAGAATCTGAGGATCGCGATCATGCTTGGCAAGACTTGCCTTTTGCAGAAAATCCATCGCTTCCTGGTAGCGTTCTTCCTGAAAATGAATCCAGCCAATCGTATCCAGAATACCAGCATTTCCCGGCAGCAGCCGATCCGCGGACTTTGCCAACTCCAGGGCCTCGCTCAGTCTTTCGCCACGACTTGCATAAAACCAGGCCAGTTGGTTGTAACCAACGAAGCTGTCAGGATACAGCTCGATAAATCGACGGTAAACAGCTTCAGCCTTCCCTGTTAGGAGCAAATAAACTGTCCGGACTTGTAGCACGTGATTTGTCCGGTTTCATTCTCACCCAGGA
Source organism: Gammaproteobacteria bacterium (assembly GCA_011371455.1). Taxonomy (GTDB): domain Bacteria; phylum Pseudomonadota; class Gammaproteobacteria; order SZUA-152; family SZUA-152; genus DRQN01. Next base: position 577 of record DRQN01000001.1, on the reverse strand, counting down.
GGTGAGCCATGAGACCGACAGAAGTGCTACAGGAGATCCGGAAAATGCGATTTGAAGAAGCCTATGGCGCCTGGACGGTCGGGCTGACATTGGTACCCGTAGCAAATGTGGATCCATCGGCGGGACTGAGCCAGGAAACAGATGTCGCAGCACTTGCGACACCAGCAACCGACATAGCCGTGAACGCCAATGTCCCCAAGAGCAACGTTTTCACTGACTTACAGCATGACTCTCTCCTTTGAACTTTAAAAAATTGATACGACTTGCAAAACCTCCTCCCGAACCAAGCCATACTCAATTATCACGCCACATTAGATATTTCCCTTTAAAACCAGATAGATACAAAAATCCTTCCTGTATAAGCCCGCCAAAATCAAAACATTCGTAAAAAACACCGACAGGTAATTCAGCTGTCTTTGGGTTGCCTCATCAATGTAACCGGCCAAACCACACCGTTCTTCCCGAGGTGACCTTCCCGCCATAACCTGCTCCTGCATTCACCAACAGGAGCACGATATGAACAAGCGACGCAGCAAGATCGAGTGGCGACAACTGATCGACGAGCAGGCGGCAAGTG